>JAZLLJ010000055.1:0-5366 GCA_045598065.1 Acutalibacteraceae bacterium | reverse complement strand
TGTCCATCTCGGTGTTGAGAACGAGCATAAAGTCGGCGCCATCGGCAAAGCCGGCTATCTGTGGGAGACCAAAATCATTGACGAAAACGGCGAGTCGGTCAAACAAGGCGAAGTCGGCGAACTCGCGGTCAAAGGCCCGGGCGTGATGACTTGCTACTATAAAAACCCCGAAGCCTCGGCGGAAATTTTGCACGATGGTTGGCTGTATACCGGTGATATGGCGCGTGAGGACGAGGACGGCTTTATTTTCCTCGTGGACCGCAAAAAAGACGTCATCATCTCCGGCGGTGAAAACCTCTATCCCGTGCAGATTGAGGATTTTCTGCGCGGTAATATGAAAATCAAAGATGCGGCGGTCATCGGTTTGCCGGACGCGCGCCTTGGTGAGATTGCCGCGGCGATTATCGAGCTGAAAGACGGCGAAACCGCCACGGAAGAAGAAATCAACGCTTTCTGCGCCGATTTGCCGCGCTACAAACGTCCGCGCAAAATCATTTTTGCGGATATTCCGCGTAACCCCACCGGTAAAATCGAAAAACCCGTGCTTCGTAAACGCTACGGCGGCGATTTGCTTGTGGATGCTCAAAACAAAGGCTAATTTATAATCTCGATTGGAGGAGATTATTATGGTGATTATTACAGCGTTTCTTGTTGTGTTCTTTGCGGTGATGATTGGTATCGGCGTCTACTGCCGCCGTTCTGCCACCGACGTCAACGGCTTTGTCCTTGGCGGACGGAATGTCGGTCCGTGGCTGACCGCGTTTGCGTTTGGTACGTCCTATTTTTCGGCGGTTATCTTCGTCGGCTACGCCGGCCAGTTCGGTTGGAACTTCGGTCTTGCCTCCACGTGGATCGGCCTCGGAAATGCGTTTATCGGTTCGTTGCTCGCGTGGAGCGTGCTCGGCCGCCGCACGCGGATTATGACACAGCATTTAGGCAGTAAAACGATGCCTGATTTCTTCGGCACGCGTTTTAACTCGAAAGGCCTTAAAGTGGCGGCGTCCGCCATTACGTTCTTGTTCCTTATCCCGTACACCGCCTCGCTTTACAACGGTTTGTCCCGTTTGTTCTCGATGGCGTATGAGGGCGTTGACTACTCCGTTTGCGTGATCATTATGGCGGTGCTGACCGGCGTGTACGTGCTGTTCGGCGGCTACATGGCGACCGCGATCAACGACTTTATCCAAGGCCTTGTGATGCTTATCGGTATTGTTGCGGTCATCGGTGCGGTGCTGGCGGACAACGGCGGTTTGACGACCGCGGTGGAGAGTCTTGCGACCGGCGATAATGGCGGCTGGGAGTATGCTTCTTTCTTTGGACCGCAACCGTTGTTCCTCTTGTTTGTTGTGCTTTTGACTTCGCTTGGTACGTGGGGCCTGCCGCAAATGGTCGGCAAATTCTACGCCATCAAAAACGAGGATGCGATTAAAAAAGGCACCGTGATTTCCACGCTGTTTGCCATCGTGGTGGCAGGCGGTTGCTACTTCCTCGGCGGCTTCGGTCGACTCTACAATGTGGATGTGGCAAGCGAGGGCTTTGATGCCGTCATCCCAACGATGCTTTCGACTTTGCCGTCGGTGCTCATCGGTATTGTTATCGTGCTGGTGCTTTCCGCTTCGATGTCCACGCTGTCGTCCCTGGTGCTTACGAGCGGTTCGACCTTAACGCTTGACTTTATCGCGCCGCTTAAAAAAGGCGAGATGAAAGAAAAAAGCAAAATGCATTGTATTCGCGCGTTTATCGTGTTCTTTATCGCGGTGTCCGCGTTTATCGCCATTATGCAATACAAATCGAAGAACCTGCTTATCGCTCAGATGATGGGTGTGTCGTGGGGTGCTTTGGCAGGCGCATTCCTCGCGCCGTTCCTCTATGGTCTCTACTGGAAAGGTGTCACCAAACCGGCCGTTGTCTGCTCGTTTATCTTCGGCGTGGGCTTGGAGATCGTGCAGTTGCTCATTTCCGTCAACGTGTTCTCGGTTGTGGAGATTCCGGTGTTGTCCTTTGTGTTCAAAAATTCGCTGTACTCCGGTGTGTTCGCCATGGTGGGCGGCCTTATCATCGTGCCGATCGTCAGCCTTTTGACCAAAGGCGCGAAGCCGAACGACGTGGACGAGAAATTCCGTTGCTACGAGATGACCAAAGTGGTGGAAATTACCGATTCTCTCGGCGACTGAAAACCGTAAGTTTCCCTTGCACTACGGGCTTTTTTGTGATACAATAAACGGTAAGGTCGAAATTTGTCCTGTATTTTGTTTTTAGGATGTGACGTTAATGAAACAACTGATGATCGGCAATGCCGCGGTGTCTCGCGGATTGTACGAAGCAGGCTGCGGTCTCATTTCCAGTTACCCGGGAACTCCGTCTACGGAAATCACCGAAACCGCCGCCAAATATCCGGAAATCTACTGCGAGTGGGCGCCCAATGAAAAGGTCGCGATGGAAGTCGCGTTCGGCGCGTCGCTCGGCGGAGTGCGCTCCGTTTGCTGTATGAAACACGTGGGGCTTAACGTTGCCGCCGATCCGCTGTATACCATGTCGTATACCGGTGTCAACGCCGGTCTCGTGGTGTGCGTGGCGGACGATCCGGCGATGCACTCTTCCCAAAATGAGCAGGATTCCCGCCACCACGCGATTGCCTCCAAAGTGCCGATGCTCGAGCCGGCGGATGCGGCGGAGAGCCGTGACTTTGCGATGAAAGCGTTTGAGCTGTCCGAAAAATTCGACACGCCGGTGCTTCTTCGTATGTGCACCCGTATCGCTCACTCCCAGAGCCTTGTGGAGCCGGGCGAGCGCAGGGAATACGTCGGCAAACCCTATGAAAAAGATGGCGCCAAATACATTATGATGCCGGCAATGGCGAAAAAACGCCATCCCATCGTGGAACAGCGTACCGCGGATTTGACCGCGTTTGCCGAAACCTGCGATTTGAACCGCGAAGAGTGGGGCGATACCGATATCGGTATCATCACCACCGGCACCTCCTACCAGTACGTGAAAGAAGTGCTGGGGGACGAGGTGAGTGTTCTGAAACTCGGTATGGTCAACCCCTTGCCGGTTGAGCGCATCAAAGCCTTCGCCAAAAAGGTAAAACGCCTCGTTGTGGTGGAAGAACTTGATCCCATTATCGAAAACCACTGTAAAGCACTTGGCCTTGACGTTGAGGGCAAAAATCTGTTCTCGATGATTGGCGAATTCTCGCAGGAAACCGTGGCGAAAGCGTTTGGCAAACCCTTGCCGAACACCGTTTCGCTCGACACCGACGTGCCGGTGCGTCCGCCGATGATGTGCGCAGGTTGTCCTCACCGCGGTATGTTCTATACGCTGTCGAAACTGAAACTCACCGTGATGGGCGATATCGGTTGCTATACACTCGGCGCGCAACAACCGCTTGCCGCGATTGATACCACGTTGTGCATGGGCGCTTCGGTTTCGGGGCTTCACGGTTTCAACAAGGCCGCAAACAACCCACAAAAAACCGTGGCGGTCATCGGTGACTCTACCTTTATGCATTCCGGTATGACCGGCCTTGTGAACATTGCTTACAACAACACGGCCTCTACCGTGATTATTCTTGACAACTCCATTACCGGTATGACCGGCCACCAACAAAACCCGACCACCGGTTTTAACCTGCGCGGTGAGCCGGCGACGGCGGTCAACTTGGAGGCGCTGTGTAAAGCCCTCGGCATTGACAGGGTCCGCGTGGTCGATCCGTATGATTTGGCGGCGTGCGAAGCGGTTGTGAAAGAGGAATTGGCGGTGGATGCGCCGTCGGACATCATCAGTCGCCGTCCCTGTGTGCTTCTTAAACACGTGAAGCACGACAAACCGGTGAAAGTCAACGCCGAAAAATGCGTTGGCTGCAAGAGCTGTATGAAACTCGGTTGCCCCGCCATCCGCATTGTGGACGGCAAGGCGCAAATCGACGATACGCTGTGTGTCGGCTGCCACGTCTGCGAGCAGATGTGCCGCCTTGACGCGATTGAGGAGGGCTGAACATGAAAACAACAAGTGTTATGATTGTGGGCGTGGGCGGCCAAGGTTCGCTTTTAGCTTCCAAACTCCTCGGTAAATTGCTGTGCGACGAGGGCTACGATGTGAAAGTGTCGGAGGTCCACGGTATGAGCCAGCGCGGCGGCTCGGTGGTCACGTACGTGCGTTTCGGTGACAAGGTGTATTCGCCGGTCATCACCGAAGGCGAAGCCGATTTTATCGTGTCGTTTGAAAAACTCGAAGCGGCGCGCTATGTCTCTTGCCTCAAAGAAGGAGGCACGGTCATCGTCAACACCCAAGAAATCGCGCCGATGCCGGTTATTGTGGGCGCTACGGCGTACCCGTCGAATATTCTCGATGAGATGACTGCAAAAGGCGTGCACGTGGATGCGATGGATGCGCTGTCGCTTGCGGAGCAGGCCGGCTCGTCCAAAGCGGTGAACATCGTGCTGATGGGCCGCCTCGCGAAATATTTTGATATCCCGAAAGACAAATGGATTGCCGCGATCGAAAAATCCGTAGCGGAGAAATTTGTGGAGATGAATAAAAAGGCGTTTGAACTCGGTTATTCTGCTGAATAAACCGCCGCTAAAACCAAAAGAAAGGGGATGTGCCCGATGCCGAATTATTGGCAACCCGAAATGGAGACTGCGTCGCGCGAAACGCTTGAACAGATCCAAAGCGAGCGCTTGGTGGCGCTTGTAAAACGGGTATACGACAACGTGCCGCTGTATCGCGAGCGGATGGACAACGCCGGTGTGAAGCCGGAGGATATCCACTCGATTGCCGACCTCGGAAAACTGCCGCTGACCAGCAAAAAAGACCTGCGTGATACCTATCCCTACGGGCTTTTTGCCGTGCCGCTCAAAGACGTGGTGCGCTTGCACGCCTCTTCCGGTACGACCGGTAAGCAAATCGTGGTCGGCTACACGAAAAAAGACCTCGAAACCTGGTCGGATATCTGCGCCCGTCAGTTGACGGCTGCAGGAGCCGGAAAGGACGATATTATCCACGTTTCTTACGGTTACGGCCTGTTTACCGGCGGTTTCGGTATTCACGGCGGCGCGGAACGCATTGGCGCGACGGTGGTGCCGGTTTCGTCCGGTAACACCGAACGGCAAATCACCATTATGCGCGACTTCGGCTGCACCTTCCTTTGCTGCACCCCGTCTTACGCGATGTATCTTGCGGAAAGCATTGAAAAAATGGGCGTTCCGAAAGAGGAAATCAAGCTTCACGGCGGCATTTTCGGTGCCGAACCGTGGACGAAAGAGATGTGCGATTCGCTCGAACAAAAACTCGGCATCAAAGCGTTTGACGTATACGGGCTCACCGAGATTATGGGCCCCGGCGTGGCGTTCGGTTGTTCGGAA
>JAZLLJ010000054.1:0-44925 GCA_045598065.1 Acutalibacteraceae bacterium | reverse complement strand
AAACAAATACCCCCCCCCCCACCGGCGGTCCGAGCGTGATTTTCGCTTAGAAGTTAGGCTTTCGGGCCGAGAGTCGTAATGAGGCTGGCCAAGAACTTACGGAGTTCCAGTACGTCTTTCATATTGACGCTGCCGTCGCCGTTGCAATCCGCATTCGCCATATTGATAATCGGCATCAAACCGGCGAGCTGTTTGCGCAGGATAAGCACGTCTTTCATGTTGACCGCGCCGTCATCGTTGGCATCACCATAGAGAACGGTATCCGTACCCGTTCCGGTCGGCTCGGTACCCGTTCCGGTCGGTTCGGTACCCGTTCCGGTCGGTTCCGTGCCGGTTCCGGTCGGTTCCGTGCCGGTTCCGGTCGGCTCGGTTTCGGTGGTGGTCGGCTCGGTGGTCGGTTTCTCTTTCACCACAACGTCCACGCTGTTGGAAACGACCGCGTTGTTGCCGTCATACGCGGTCACAAACACCGTGTAGGTGCCCACCGTGTATTTCTCGGCAGACATATCGACCGAGAAGGTCTCGGTACCGGCCGCAAGCGCCTGGCAGAACATATCGTCGCCGTCGGCATTCACCACGTCAACAAGCAAGCGGTTGGTCGCTTCAAAGCTGTACTCCACGTTGAAGCTCACAGCCGCAAGCGCGCTGTCGCCAATTTCGAACTCGGTAACATCCGCGTTAAGCGTCAGCGCCGGCTCTTCGAGGGCGAAGTACATCACAACCGTGCCTTGTTTAGCTCCGTCCGGTCCCGCAAGGAGCGGCTCTTCACCGTTGATGGTAAGCGCAATTTCCTCACTGTTCTCACAACCGGATTTCAGCGTGTAGTACACTTCAATCGCATAGATCTTGCCGTACTCAAACACATCGGTAGAAGCTATATCTACATAATGGTCCACATCCGTTGCCGGATCGTCGGTGCCTTCGTACACATAAGCGTACACGTCCACAAACGACACTTTCGTGTCATCGAAAGTCACCACAACGTCCGCCGGCGTGTCGCCCGCTTTCACCGCCGAAACGGTGAAGTCAAGGGCATCCAGCTCGGTGGTGGTTGCCGCCACATCGAAAGCTTGGGAAATATAGGCGGAATCCCAGTCGTTAACAACCGCATTCAACGGCACTTGACCGTTCAACGTGACCGGAATCATCGAGTTTTCGAAAGCACCCTCGGCAAGAGTCACGTGCATCGACATACCGTAGGTGACACCCGGTTTGAATTCCTCATCGGAACCGATCGGGCCACCCGAAGAGTTGCCCATATCGTCCAGTTCGTACCACTCCATCGTGATGTCGTCGATGTAGTCCTCCACGAGTTCGTCGCCGAACGCATAGATATCGCTCGGTTTCCGACCGGCTTCCGGCTCGCGCACGAACATATTGAGTTCTTTCACAACAGCAGTCGGCTGGAAAATCGGAAGTTCGATAGTCGCGATACCGGTAGCGGCATCATAGCTACCGGTCAAAACCGTCGCCGGACCCATCGGATCCTCCGAAGCCAACATATATCCCGCGTCATCCGCCAAAGTGAAATGGTCTTTCACTTTAAACGAAATTTCGCCGCAATAGGTGTTGCCGGCTTCAAAGAACGCATCATTCTCCATTGCCACAGCCGTTTCCGGATCGTAGCTATCGCCCTCGCAGTAGGTCCAGGAGATGGTCAACTTGCCGTCCACGATCGGGAAAGCAAAGGGGCTGTAACCCGAATAACCCTTCACAACGGCAGTCATATCCGCCGGAGTCATCGTCAAATCCGGCGCCTCCGCCTGCACACCAACGTAGTTAATCGTTTCTTTCAGCGGAGCAAACAAAACGCCGACTTTCAGCGTATTGGTCTCGCTGTCATAGATAACACGGCTGTCTTCCATAATGCCGTAAGCCTCTACGGAAGCGTTCAAGGTCTCTTTGTTGAAACGGAACTCATCGTCAAACGCGAGGTCCACGACCACCGCATATTGTTTGCCGGGCATAAACTCTTCATCGCCCGCCATCTCTGTGCCCGTTTCGCCGTCCATAGTATACCAGGTAAAGGTCGGATTTTCTTTGTAATACTCCGCATACGAGTTATAGACGTACGAAACGTAATTCGGAGTACGACCGATTTGGGGACCGTCCACCTCAATGTCCATTTCGCCGCCGTAAGACACGCGATAGAAAGTCAGGTCAAACGGCTCGCTGAACACAACCGTGCCGTCCGCGAATTCCGCGGCAATCGACCACGAACGGGTCGCACCCGGAAGCGAGGAATCAAGGGTGGCGTCAAGCTTAAAGGTCGAATCCATTTCGGGATCAATTTCCGTCATATAGGTATAGACGCCTTCGCCGTCACAGTCACAGAAGAGCGCCACACTCTTGATCTCTTCCTCGCCGACGTCCCAACCGATTTCGATTTCCTCATAGTCGCCGACGTATTCTCCTTTATTGTCGTCCCACCACCGGCACTCGGCTTCGGTGGCCGACAGAATCGGCGTTATCGTGTACGCCGCCGAGCGGGAGAGTTCGACTTTCTCGTAATACGAGAGGCTGTACCAGTCGGGAGTCTCCACCGGCAACTCATCATCCGCATACTCATACGCGGTCATCGTCAGCACGTTGACGTTTCTGCTGCCGCTGATGCATATCGCCTGCGTTTTACCCACAATCGAAGTAAAGCCGCTCACCGGCGAATCATACAAATTCTCGTCGATGTAGACGCCGTACGCGTAAGGATACTCGCCCTCAAACTCGCCGCAAACCGCCGAAACGGTGAAGTTCGCCGGGGACTGCAAAAAGGCGTGGTAGTAAGCATACACGCCGTAGACACCATAACCCTCGCTCACCGTGATGGTCACGTCGGCGTTGTTTCTGTTATAGAAACTGCTCGCGTAGATGCCTTTCGCTTGGTAAACGGAACCGGTCATATTGATGGTGATTTCACCATCGGCTTCCAGATACACGTCTTCGGAGTCATAGTCCGCGTTGATGCCGTAAGTGTATCCATTCTCACCGGAATAGTTGCTCTCGATGTTGATCGTCAGCGAACCGTCACCCACAACGTGGATATCATCGGCACTGTAGATACCCATCACATAGCTATCGACGTCATCGGAAATGGTAATCGTGTTGTCGCCGACCAGTTCGATATACAGCGGCTCGCCATAACAACTGTAAATAGCCGCCGTATCGCCGTACAATTGGCTGCAAGACGTGAGGTTGGCGTTGTTCAGCGTCAACGTATGGATGCAGCGGTCGTCATCGTATGCATACGACACGGTGCCGTCACCGAGCACGTCGTCTCGGTTCGCACTGCTCACGCGTTTGCCGCCGACGTAAATGTCGTAAAACGTGCCGGAGGTGCTTCCCTCGCCCTCGGCGGTTTTCACCGTTTTGCAGGCATCACGCACAGAATAGTCAAAGATGAACGCATCGTTTTCCGCCACTTCACCGGCATAGTCGGTGCTGGCAAGGTATTTGGCGGTAAACTCCGAATCGCTGATGATACCGTTAGAGACATACAGCGCCGTGGTGCCCGCCGTCAGCGAAATGTTCGGGGAAGCGATGCCGCACTCGTCTTGGCAAAAGAAACCGTAGGTTTCCTCTTCATCCGGCAAAACCACCGTGATAGCGGCGGTATCGTACACCCAAATGTCGTCATAGGTAAAAATACCGTAAGCGGCGCCATCCGTTTCATCGAGCGATGCCGGAACGAGGATGGTCAAGCTGCCGTCACCGTAGAAGGTAAGATCGCAGTCGCTGAACATACCACAGACATATGTGATGGCGGACACGTCCGCTTCGGTCAAATCGATAACGTTTTCGCCGATGAGTTCAATGTAGAGGTCCATGTCACACTCGGCATAAAACGCGCCGAAATCCTGGTCGTCATACATCTTCACGCCGTCGGTGATGGTGGCGTTGTTGAAAACGAAGGTATCCTCTCTGTCGAAGGACACGGTGCCGTCGCCGAGCACGTCGTCGGCGTTTTCGGAAGTCACCTGCACGCCGCCGACATAGATGTCATAATTCGCCATGGAATCGGAACGCAGGAACACGTATTTCGCCGACTCCGTCGAGTTGGTCTCATCATTCGGCGCGGCCAAATCGTCTTCGTTTTTGGTTTGCGCGCAAAGCGTTGTGTAGTCGCCGCCTCTCACTTCAAGATACGGCAGGAAACCACTTCTTCCCCTAAACGCGGCGGTATCACCGACAAAGCGCAAACCGTGGTCTACACCCTCCTCGAATTTTCCGCCGTACGGGTAGATGGTCCACGCATACGCGCCGAAACTTTCGTAGCCGTCTTCGACCGCGCCGCCGAAGAAGCTGCAGTCGCCGATGCCGTACAGGAACATATCATCCACGTAGATACCGCAGGAGTACTCCGCCGCATCGCCGGCATACACCGTCAAATCGGCACTGCCGTAGGTGCAGAGGTCATCCCCCAAACGCATGCCGTAGGAATAATACTCCGCATCGCCGGCATACACCGTCAAGCTGCCGGCGCCGGTCAAGTAGATATCCTCACCGACGGAGTTGTTAATGCCGATAGTACCATCCGGCTTCGACTCCATCGCATCCACCGCATCGCGCATATCGATGACGTTTTCGCCGATCAGACGGATGTAAAAATCTCCGTATTCGTTAACAGCGATACCGCTCGCCATGTCTTCTCCCTCGTCGTAGCAGATACCGGTGACGTTCGCGTTGTCGAGAACGAGTTCCCAGTTCTCCACGTCGAAGTACACGGTGCCGTCGCCGAGAACGTCGTTCGCGTTGTCCTTCGTCAGTTTCACGCCGCCGATTTCAACGTTCGGGAACGAAGAAAGCCCCGCATCTAAAAAGCGCACGGTTTCAATGTTGTTCAAAAGCTCGTCACTGTAAATCGGCTCAAACGCATCGTCGTCCGGCGAGACAAAAGCGCCGCTGCAGTTAGTAAACTCGAAGTTTGTAAGCGTGGGAGCCGTGCTGAACGCCGCCGTGCCCGCTTGCAACATAAACGGAGCGTTGCCAAGCACAAAGTCGATGCTCGCGCCGGCAAACGCATAGCTTTCCGCCGCTTTGCCGACGACAATCTGCGAATAACCGTAAGGACCGTACATCATCGTCTCTTGGTCGATAACGGTGTCAACCGTCAGCGCACCACCGGCGACAAAACCCGCCGCAAAATCGTTTGCGGGCGGAACGCGGCAAGAAAGACTGCCCTCGCCGGTCACGGTCAGGTCGCCTTTCGCCTCAACACCGGCGATGGTGTCTTTCACACCGGCACCGTAAATGTCGATGTACGAGTCACCGTCCAACACGACATTCAGGTCGCCGGTAGAAAAGATACCGAAACTTCCCTCGTCGGTGTCGTAGGTGTTGAAGATGCCGGCGCCTTTCAGCGTTAAGGTCTTCGTGTACTTATCGTAAGACACGGACCCGTCGCCGAGAACGTCAGCCGCGTTGTCCGCCTCGACTTCAATGCCGTCGACGTACACTTGTTCAACCATTTTTGCAATCGTGGTCAGCGGTGCAAAGGTGCACAGCAGCGCCACGCAGAGAAAAACACTGAACACACGCGTAGTGAATGAATGTTTTTTCATACAATCTCCTCCTTGATAAAATATGCTTGCGCATTTCTGCACAAACGGTGAAAAAGTAGACAGTTTATTATACTATAATACTTTCATCTTTGTCAATCCGTTTTTCTCGTCATAATGGGCACAAATTATGGAAAATTCGTCACGCCCTCGCCCGGGTTTTTTGTATGCAAAAAACGGTAGGGACACTTGTCCCTACCGTTTCCTGGTGCCGCTGACCGGGCTCGAACCGGTATGGTATTGCTACCGAGGGATTTTAAGTCCCTTGTGTCTGCCAATTCCACCACAGCGGCGTATACTTTTTTGCCTTTCCTATCATAGCGACTTTTTCCCGTTCTGTCAAGCAAAACAAACATTTTTCGCATATTTAGCATATTTCTCTTTGGTCGAGCCACAATATAGCGTGGTAGAATTTCAATTTTTGTTAAAGTTTTTCTTGATTTTCTGTAAAATAATGCTATAATGAAATAGTATGGATTGTTATGGCATCTTACTACACATTTTCGGGAGGTGGCAACATGAGCAAATACCGCGTTCAGGGCGGAAACCGGCTGGAAGGCACGGTTCGCATCGGCGGCGCTAAAGACGCCTGCCTCGCTATTTTGCCTGCCGTGTTGCTTTCGGACGAACCTTGCCGTATTTCCAACATTCCGAACATCTCCGATGCGCTTGTATCTTTGGATATTTTGGAAGCCCTCGGTGCACGCATTCGCCGCATCGACAAATCCACGGTAGACATTGATCCTACCACTGTTTGCACCCACGAAGTTCCCCATGAACTGGCGCGGCAAATGCGTGCCTCCTATTATTTCCTCGGCGCTCTTCTCGGCCGTTTCGGGGAAGCGCGTGTGGCACTTCCCGGCGGTTGCAACTTCGGTGTGCGCCCCATTGACCAGCATTTGAAAGGCTTTACCGCTCTCGGTGCAACCGTTCCTGCGGTTGTCACCAACGGTATGATTGATGCCACTTCCACCGGCCTTATCGGCAACTCCGTGTACTTCGACGTCGTATCTGTCGGCGCGACGATCAACGTGTTGCTCGCCGCTGTGAAAGCACGCGGCATCACCATTATTGAAAACGCCGCCAAGGAGCCGCACGTCGTGGACGTGGCGAACTTCTTAAACTCTATGGGTGCGGACGTGCGCGGTGCCGGTACCGACGTTATTAAAATCTGCGGTGTACCGCATCTTCACGGCGCGGAATATTCCATTATTCCCGACCAAATCGAAGCCGGCACGTATATGGCGTGCGCCGTAGCAACCGGCGGTGATTTGTGGATTGAAAACGTCATCCCGAAACACTTAGAATCCATCTCCGCCAAACTCATCGAAATGGGCGCAGAAATTACCGAGGCGGACGATGCGGTGCACGTACGAATGAACGGCCCGATTCACGCCTGCAACATCAAAACCATGCCGCACCCCGGTTTCCCGACCGATATGCAGCCGCAGGCCGCCGTGCTGTTGGCGCTGGGCGACGGCACCAGTATTATCACCGAAAACATTTGGGACAACCGCTTCCGCTATATCGACGAGCTTCGCCGTATGGGCGTGCAGGCCACGGTGGACGGTAAAATTGCCGTGTTCCAAGGCGTGCCGTATTTGAGCGGCGCTCCCGTGCGCGCATTAGACCTTCGTGCCGGCGCCGCGATGATGATTGCCGCTCTTGCCGCGCACGGTCAAACCGAAATCGAAGATATCCACTTTATCGAACGTGGGTACGAAAACTTTGTGGAAAAACTCCACTCGATTGGTGCGGACATCTGCCGCATCGACATTCCGGACGCGATAGCGCGTCACGCTTAATTTGCAACGTACGCGGCCGCGTTTTAACGCGACCGCTTTTTTCTTGAAAGGAGGTGCCGCTTATGGCACAGTTTTGTTCTCTCTTTTCCGGCAGTTCCGGCAACTGCACCTACATAAGCTCCGGTCGAGGCGGCATCCTCATCGATGCCGGCGTGTCTGCAAAACGCATTCGCGAAGCGCTGGATGCTCGTGGCGTGGAACCATCCTCTATTCAAGGCATCTTTGTCACCCACGAGCACTCGGACCACATCGCCGGCGTACGGGTACTCGCGAAACAATGCGATTGTCCCATCTATGCCTCCAAGGGCACTTTGCTCGGTATGGATAAGGCAAACGCGCTTCCTGAAACGGAAATTTTTGCTCTTTCCGCCGGCGAATCGGCGGCGGTGGGCGATTTGCAAGTTACCGCGTTTGCCACGCCGCACGACACCCCCGAAAGCACCGGCTATGCCGTGGAAACCGCTGACGGCACACGCCTTGCGGTGGCGACGGATATGGGCGAACTGTTAAAACCCGTGTTCGACATATTATGCGGATGCGATTTGGTACTCTTAGAGTCCAACCACGACGTGCAGATGCTTCGCACCGGCCCGTATCCCCCGTTTTTGCAAGAACGCATCTTAGGGCGGCGCGGCCACTTGTCCAACGCCGCTTGTGCCGACGCGTTACCTTCACTTATAAACGCCGGTGTGTCGCAAGTCATTCTCGGTCACTTGAGCGACCACAACAACACGCCGTCACTGGCATTAGACACCTCGCAAAAGTCCCTTTCCGAAGCCGGCATCACCATCGGGCGCGACGTGCGACTGTCGGTCGCTTCCAAGGCTTCCTGTGAGGATATTTTGCGGATTTGACCCTCTTTCTTGACATCTTTTTTCGGTTGTGCTATATTTGTGGTACAGTAAGGAGGAGTCCTGCTCATGAAAACAGCCTGGAAAATCGCTGCAACACTGTTTCTCCTGATTCTCACGCTAACGTGTTGCGGATTCGTAAGAAACGATATGTCCACCACCGTCAACAAAGACGGCAGCGTGGACGTTTCCATAACCTATTTGGTGGATGATGCTTCGGCCAACAAGGATGATGACGACAAAACGCCCTTGACCGACGTCCGTAAAGATTCGCCTCGTTGGAAGGCGCTGGAGGAAAACGGCTATACCCTTTCGGAAGTCACAGACAACGGCTATACCGGCCTTAAGGCTACATGTCACTACGACTCTCTTGACGCCATTTCCCGTGATGCCGAACTCGGCCAAGGAACGGGTGTCGTCATAGAACAGCTTTTTGAAGGATCTAATTCGCATTTCAGCAAAGACCAGCCGATGTTTACCGTGAAAAAAGGACTGTTCAAAGACACCTATTCCACCCATATGTGCTATGATGCCGACAAAGAAATTCAAGAAGCCGGCGCGATTACATTCGATTATAAAATCTCAGTGCTCACTAAAGACTCGGAAATTTTAATTCCTGCTCTCAACAACTCCCCCATAGAAGAAGAAAAAACGTCTACCGGCAAAAACTCCGCTCCTTGGTCATTCAGTTTTGATTCCAATCATCCTTTGGCATCCATCGATTATTCTTTCTCCGTTTACAATCGCAACTTCTATTTGGCCATTTACGGCGGAATCGGTCTTCTCGTTTTGATTGGGGCAGGCGTTGCCGCTTTGCTGATTTGGAAACGCAAAAAGAAATCTCGCGCATCTGAAACAAACGACCTTCCCGCGCCGCAATCTCCGGAAGAGGCCGCGGCGCTGTTGGCCTTCATCTCCGGCGAGACAAATGTACCGCCACCGCCGACCGAAACGCCGGTAACGCAGCCGAAACCGCAAGCGCCGGTAGCGCAGCCGAGACCGCAAGCGCCGGTAGCGCAGCCGAAACCGCAAGCGCCGGTCGTACAACCGAAACCGCAAGCGCCGGTAACGCAGCCGAGACCGCAAGCGCCGGTCGCACAGCCGAAACCGCAAGCGCCGGTCGCACAACCGAAACCGCAAACACCGGTAACGCAGCCGAGACCGCAAGCGCCGGTCGCACAGCCGAAACCGCAAGCGCCGGTAACGCAGCCGAGACCGCAAGCAGGCGGTCCGACTTGCCCCCACTGCGGCGGCAAGCTCAACGTCCGCGTAACCGGTGCGGGCGACGTGGTGATGGTATGCGAGAATTACCCCACCACTTGCAAATTTACTATGTCCATATAACAACAAAACCCCTCTGCACCGAAATGGTACAGAGGGGTTCTTTTTTTCTTGTCATCCCACAAGCCTTGCGATGGCATCCACAAGCCCGGCGTTGCGAGTGGCACTCATATTGTTGATAAACAACACGGTTTTGGCTCCCTTAGCATCCACGAAGGACGACAGTGTCTGCGCGGTATAATACCGATAATCCAACACGTACACCTTCTCGTAGTGGTCCACAAGGAACGGCACAAACGCGTTGCCGAACGACTCTTTCACCACAACAATGGACGAGCCGTCATGCACCGAACCGGACGTAATTTCGGTATAGGCGTTGTCGCCGCCGATGAAGGTATTGTATTTGGAATCAGCGGCCCATCCGCTGACGTCGCTGATGATATTCCAATCCAATTCTTTGGTATTTTCGTCATCACCAAACCACAACTCACCGCCGCCGATCGGCTCATAGGCGTAGACGGTATCGACTTTCAGCTTTGCATCTTGGGTATCTTTAAAGAACGAGCCCTGGAAGCCGTCAAACGTCCGTTTTGGGTATTCGCCCAAATCGTGGGGAGTCAATCCGGCCGCGTTGGCAAACTCCACATACGCATAATACGCACCGAGAGCGGTCCAGTGATGGTCGGAGTGGAAATACAAATATTCGACGTTGTGGGAAATAAGCGTGTCGAGAATCGGAACGTCTTTCACCTCAGCATACATTTTGCCGTAAAGGTAGTCGATGGCTTTCTTTTGGTCGGAACTGTTCAGCTCGTTGCGAATCGACTCCGGAAGCATCACACCGATACTGGTGGGCACCACCATATCGTATACCGTGGCTTTTCCGTTGAGCAAAGAGGCGGCGCGGTTGATACAGTCGATATACTCGTTTGCCGTCTCCTCGGAGAAGTTATAAAACTCGAACGCGCTGTTGCCCTGCACCAAAATACCGCCCAACGTTTGGGTAGGAGCATCGGTGTCGCCGTTCTCCCATTTTTCGCCCGTTGTCGTGGGTTTCGCGGCCGGTCGCGTCGCGGTAGGCTCACTCGCGGTCGGAGGCATCGTCGGGCGCTCTTCAGCCACTGCCGGTGCTTCTTTCTTTTCTTCCACCGTCTTTTCGGAATGGTACACCTTCGTATCGCTCATATGTTGGAACTGTTTTGTCCAACCGCTCAACGAAATATATTTGTCGCGGCCGGGAAACGTATCCGAAAACCAAAGGTCCACACCTTGGAAATACTTGCCGCTGAAAAACTCGCCGATTTTGAATTTAGGAACGGTTTTAAGATCTCGTCCCTCTTTTTCGGAATGTGTGGGGTGATTGCAAACCCACACCATCACCGCACTGATGAATAAAACCAAAAAGAACAGAACAATTCGCACAAGATAACTCCAATCCGCCACACGAATCGGATGATCTTTTTTCTCCTCCGCCACATACTCGGGCAGCGTTTCCTCGCGCGCCAATTCCTCCTGGCGATAGGCCAGCTGGTTGTTCAGCTGACGGGACAACCGCACATGGTCGGAACGGTGGAATTTATAGCGTTTGGAACGACGTTTCGGCATGGGTTTCACCCCCTTTCCGGAAAATAAAAACTCTCGTTTAGAATTGGAAATACAAGAACGGGTTGTAACTGTCTCCGATCAAAGCGGCAGTGGAAAACACCAAAAGCAGAGCCGGAACCACCGATTGAATAATCCCGTAAACAGTCGCCGCCGCTTCGCTTTGTTCCCCTTTGCGGCGAAGCGCTTTTCCAAGGAACGACACAAGCGGTGTGGTGGCAACGATTGCCACCAACACAAACCAAATGTATCCTTTCAGCGTCGACGACGTGGTGAACGACATCCAGTAGTTTTTTCCACCGTTTCCAAACAAAGCAACGAACATCGCTTTGACGCAGGAGAAATCTTCAAAACGGAACAGCACCCAACCGAACAACACCACAAACCAAGTATAAACACGGCCGATGATGTGCGGAATTTTGTCCAAAAATTTTCCGAGGAACAAGCGTTCCATGGCGAGGAACACAAAATAGTACAATCCCCACAACACAAAGTTCCACGAAGCACCGTGCCAAAAACCGGTCAGCATCCACACGATAAACAGATTGAGAATCGTGCGGCCCGTGCCGGCGCGACTGCCGCCGAGCGGAATATACACGTAATCCCGAAAGAACGAGGACAGCGAGATGTGCCACCGCCGCCAAAAATCTTTCACCGAGCGCGCGATATACGGATAATTGAAGTTTTCTTTATAGTGCAGACCAATCATTCGTCCCATACCAATCGCCATATCCGAATAGGCAGAGAAGTCAAGATAAATCTGCAAAGTGAAGAGAAGCATACTCATCCACGCGGCGGCACCGTCCATATGAAGAATGGTTTCCGCCACCGGATTCGGCGAATCAGAGGAAACACCGATTAACGAATCTGCCAACGAGCCGCACACGTTGGCAAGCAACGCTTTTTTGGCCAAGCCAACGCAAAACCGCGAAACGCCCTCGCCGATTTCGCGGAAATTGGTGTGACGGGAGAGCAGTTCCTCCGACACGTCCTGATACCGCACAATCGGACCGGCGATGCACTGGTGGAACAAGCTGGCATAAAGAAGTAGGGTAAAGTAATTTTTTTGTGCCGGAACTTCGCCGCGATACACGTCCACCACATAGGAGAGCAACTGGAACGTGTAGAACGAAATACCGATGGGAAGCGCGATTTTCGGCAACAAGGCATTCGCACCGAACAGCCCCATAAAGGTGCTGTCAAAGAAGTTCAGGTATTTGAAAATACCCAGCAGACCGAGGTTGACGGCGCAGGCGATGACCAACCACATTTTCTTTTCGCCTTGACGACCGGCAGAGTCCATCTTCCTGGCTATCAGCCAATCGGCCGCCACCATACCGAGCAAGAGGAACAGGTATTGCGGCGCGCCCCAAGAATAAAACAACAACGAGAATAAAAGAAGAACGATGTTTTTGCCGCGAATTCCGGGCACCAACACGTAACACAAAAGACAAAGAGGTAAAAATGCGTACAGAAACAACAAACTCGAAAAAACCACGCATCTTCACCCCTTTCTTCTTTAATACAAACAAATACGTCCGCGTTTCGCAGACACAAAAAGTATACCATACGGTATTTTTGTTTGCAACAAAAATACCGCAAAATTTTGACGGAAAAGCGAAAAAAATATCAGTTCATACCATTTTCGCCGACTTCTTTAAACAATCGGTTTACCTGCTCTTTCAGCCCCGCAAATTCCGGCTCACCAAGTCGCGGCAAGAGGGTTGCCGCCGCCTGCCGTACCGGTTCGAGCATGGCCACGTTTTCGGACAGTGCCGCGATTTTCAGGTGTGGCAATCCGTGCTGACGGTTGCCAAAAAAGTCGCCGGGACCGCGAAGTTTCAAATCTTCGTCTGCAATCTTGAATCCGTCGGTGGTGTCTTTCATCACACCGAGACGACGCTGCACCTCGTCTCCGCGGGCATCCGAAATGAGAATACAGTCAGAGGCGTATTCGCCACGCCCGACACGGCCACGCAACTGGTGAAGTTGTGCGAGTCCGAAGCGGTCGGCGTTTTCCACCACCATCAGCACCGCGTTGGGCACGTCTACACCCACTTCGATAACGGTGGTGGAGACAAGCACGTCGATATCCCCTTTGGAAAACGCGGCCATCACCGCTTCTTTTTCGGCAGGTTTCATCCGTCCGTGCAAAAGTCCCAGCCGACAAGCGGAAAGCGCTCCCGTTTTCAGCTCTTCATACGTGCCGATGGCGGATTTCGAGGTTTCGTCGAACAGTTCCTCGTCTTCGTCGTCGCCCACAAGCGGACAAACGATATATGCCTGCCGCCCCTCGGCCACAAATTTTTTGATATAATTGAGCACACGTTCCCGTTTGTCACCGCCCACAACATAGGTACGAATTGGCGTGCGCCCGGCAGGCAACTCGTCCAAAATCGAGATATCCAAGTCGCCGTAAATGACCAAAGCCAGCGACCGCGGAATGGGCGTTGCCGACATAACCAACGTATGGGGATTGCCCCCCTTTGCCGCCAATTTTGCCCGTTGTGCCACACCGAAACGGTGCTGTTCATCGGTGATGACCAGTCCCAAATTCGAGAACACGGTGCTGTCCGACAAAAGCGCCTGCGTACCGACCACAAACGCGAGAGTGCCGTTTTCCAGTCCCTCTTTCACCGCCCGTTTTTCAGCGGCGGTGCGGCCGGCGGTAAGCAATCCTACCTCAATCCCGACGGGCGCCAGCATTTTTTTAAGAGTTTTGGCATGCTGCTCCGCCAAAATCTCGGTCGGCGCCATCATCGCCACCTGTAATCCGCTTTTCACCGCGGCATATCCCACCGCGGCAGCAACGGCGGTTTTACCGCTGCCTACATCGCCCTGCAAAAGCCGCGTCATCACAAATCCGCTTTGCATATCCGAAAGACACTCGTCCACCGCGCGGCTTTGCGCGTTTGTCAGCGTAAAGGGAAACAGCGATTTTGCCTCGACGGCAAGGCCTTTTTTTACCACTGCTCCGGTGGGCGTTTTTCCGCCCGAACGCAGGCGCGAGAGTCCCAACTGCAACAGCAGAAGTTCGTCGAACGTCAACCGTTTGCGCGCGATTTCCACATCGGCACGGCTTTGCGGAAAATGGATACGGCGTATCGCCGAAAGCCGGTCACAAAGCCCATACTGTTCCCTTACAAAAGCAGGCAAAAACTCCTCGCCTGCCGTGTCGCCGAGCGACTCCATCGCGGTTTTGACCACCTTTTCGATGGCACGGGAAGTAAGGCCGCCGGTCAACGGATAAATGGGATGCATTCCTTTGGAATCACCGGACGCCGGCTCGATTTGGGGCGAGGACATCTCTCGTTTAAAGTAACGTGTGTCCACCTTGCCGAAAAACAAATACTCGTCCCCTGCTTTGATTTTTGCGGCGGCATATTTGTTGTTGAAAATCGTCACTTGCATCGCGGCCTTGCCGTCGCTTGCCGCAAACTGGTAAAGCGACAGTCCTCGCCGAATCCGTCGTTCCGCAGGTGTCGTAACCGCTTTGGCGCGAATACAACACAGTTCCCCAACGGGTGCTTCCTCGATGCTGCACGCCGATGACCAATCCTCGTATTCACGGGGATAATGGCACAGAAGGTCGCCCACGGTAAAAATATCTAATTTTTGAAACAGCGCCGCACGCTTTTCGCCTACGCCTTTGACGTATTGAATAGGCGATTCCACCGTCAATGCCATACACTCACCCCTTTTTGAGACAAAAAGACTGCCTTGCGGCAGTCTTTTCGTTATGAACGAACTTATTCGACCGACAAAATGTAGTAATACACCGGTTGACCGCCGGGGAGAAGCGTTACTTCCACGTCGTCTCCCACTTTGGTTTTTACGATATCCAGTGCGGCGATAGCTTCTTCTTCGGTCACGTCTTCGCCGTACATCAGCGTAACAAACGCGGTGTCTTCCCCGGCGATTTTTCGCTTTTGCACCAACGTTTTCGCCAACTTGCCGACCGCTTTCATCAAATCGTTTTCCACAAACGCCAATTTGCCGCCGTCCATTGCAAGAATCTGGCCTTCTTTGATGTTGTGGCCGTCAAAATCACTGTCACGGGCGGCAAACGTCAACTGACCGACCGACACGCCGTCGGCCGCTTTGCCCATCACAAGCAAGTTTTCCTCCACCGAAACGGTGGGATCAAAGGCCAACAAAGCAGACATTCCCTGCGGCACCGAGCGCGTGGGCAACACGTGTACCTCACGGGAAGCCAGCGGAATTGCCTGCTCCGCGGCCAGAATGATGTTCTTGTTATTGGGAAGCACGTACACCACTTTGGCAGGCGTTGCTTCGATTGCCTGCAAAATGTCCTCTGTAGACGGGTTCATCGTCTGTCCGCCGGACACCACTTGGGCACAACCGAGGTCCGTAAACAAACTCTGCAATCCCTCGCCGGCGGCCACCGCGACAAATCCGAACTCTTCCGTCGCTTCCGCAGGAGCAGGGGGCGCAATCTCTTCGCCGCCCTCATCGCCAACCCATGCGGCGTTTTGGTGCTGTAAGCGCATATTTTCCACTTTCACCGTCTCAAACGAGCCGTATTCAATGGCTTCGTGAAGCACACGGCCGGGATCGTTCGTATGCACGTGGACTTTAATAATCTCGTCATCGTCCACCACTACAACGCAATCGCCCACCGACTCCAAAAACGCGCGTAATTTCAAAGGATCGTTGTCATTCTCGCGCGCCACAATAAACTCGGTGCAATAGGCAAAATGGATATCCGTCTCAAACGAGCCGGCGGCAGAAACCGCTTTTTTGGGCGCATCGGAAACCGCCACGCCACCCTCTTTGACAGCGCCGCCGTCAAACACGTCTTTCATAGCACGCAGAATAATGCAAAGGCCGCGACCGCCGGCATCCACCACGCCCGCTTTTTTCAGTTGGGGCAAAAGGTCGGGCGTACGGGCAAGCGAAGCATCCGCCTCGTCGCAGATAACTGTCCACACCGACAGCGCATCGTCATCCGCGAGTGCCGCGGCTTTACCGGCCGCCGCCGCTTCGCGAGCCACGGTCAAAATCGTACCCTCGGTGGGCTTCATCACCGCTTTATATGCCGCATCCACACCCATTTCGAGCGCGGCGGCAAGCGCCGTTCCGTCCGCTTCCTCCAAGCCCTTTAACCCTTTGGAAAGGCCGCGGAACAGGAGCGACAAAATCACGCCGGAGTTACCGCGCGCACCGCGAAGCATCGCAGAAGCCGCCGTATCCGCCGCCACCGTCACGGTGGTATCGTCAAGCCGCGAAAGCTCGCGACCGGCGTTGCCGATGGTCATCGACATATTGGTACCCGTATCGCCGTCCGGCACGGGAAACACGTTGAGCGCATCCACCGCCTGTTTTTCGCTTGCAAGGGTGTTCGCGGCGGAGATCAGCGCATCACGAAAAAGATTACCGTTTATCAACTGGTGTCACCTCATTTTCTACGCCGATCACTCGGTCTTCATTCCGTCAACAAACACGTTGACACGCTTTACGTCCAATCCGGTCACGCTCTCCACAGTATAGCGAACCTTGTTGACGATGCTCTTGGAGATTTCGGAGATATTCATCCCGTAAATCACCGAGATATGCAAATCAACGATAAGACTTTCGTTCTCACTGCGAACTTGGATGCCCTCATCCACAAACGTGCGACGGGTGAGAAGCGCTCGCAGTCCTTGTTTTGCGCCGGTTTTTACCATTCCTGCCACACCGTAGCACGAGGAAACCGCGTGCCCGATGAGGTTCGAAAAGTATTCCTGCGAAATTTCAATAGTGCCCAAATGATTTTCCAGAGTGATCATATCGTTTACCCCTTTCTGTTAGGTGAATATCCATTGTTCAATGCCGTAATATTCGCTTACTCCGGCAGGTGTCACGCCCGACAGCCGATCGGAGGTAAGCATCAACCCCTGTGCATAGCACAAAGGCAAAAACGGTGTCTCTTTTGAGAACTCCTCCACAAATTTTTCCGTGGTCAGTTCTCCGTTTTTATACTGTGTCCAAAGGGTGTGGCCGCCGGAGGACATCCCGTAAGCGGCGCCGCCTGAAGACGTCAACACCGCATCCAGCGACAAAGTGGCAGGAAGCCGTACCTCGCCGAGATACAAATCGTAGTTTCCGGAGGAAAGGCGCCCTTTGTAGTCGCTTTCGGAAAGCGCTTTCACGGTAATTTCCATACCGGCATCGCGCAGTTCTTTGGCAATCTCCTCCGCCGCCGCCTTGTGCATCGCGTTGTCTTTACAGCAAATCAGCTCGGCTTTTAGGCGGTTTTTGACCGCGCCGTTTTCGGTTTTGTTATAGCCGTGGCTTTCCCACACCGCCACCGCTTTGGCGGCGTTGGCGGTCATCCCCTCGCCGGAGACATCTTTTATCTCCGCAAACGTGGGGCAAAACGGGGTTGCCGCGCCTTGTGCATAGCCGGAAAAGCCGACCGCCGCAATTTCGTTGCGTGAAACCGCCTGGGACAGCGAAGCACGAATATCCGCTTTATTCCACGGCTCGCGACCGGCGTTAAATCCCAAAAACACCAAATACGGCAGTGTCGCCGGAGTCAAGGTGATGCCGGTCACCGTGCGCGGAACCGTGCCGCCCGCCAAATCGTCACCATAGGCGCTGATGGTTCCGGTTTCCAACGCATATTGTTGACGCTCACGGCGACTGACGTTTGCAAGAGAAAAGGAGGTGATTTTCGGTTTTGTTTTCGCGTACGGGTTTTGTTCCAACGCTGTTTTTTTGGCATTCAAACAATACATTCCCGTACCGACAACGGTGTTTCCCACGGTCTTGACCACCGGAAAGGACAGCGCCGCCTCATAAAACGGAACGGCACTTGCAAGCGTCACCGTCAACGTCTTGTCGTCTTTAGCGGTGACAGAGGTGATGTCGCTCACCAAATCGGCATACGTCTCCGATTGTCGCGCCAGTTGGAACGAAGACACCACGTCCGCCGCTTTCAGCGCGGATTTATCCGAAAATTGAACGTCGCTTTGCAACGTGACCGTCAAATGCGTTTTGTCGGTTTGCTTGATTTCTTTCGCCAAACACAAAACGGCCGTAAACGTGTCGTCCACCGCCGTCAGCCCCTCAAAAAGCAACGGAGTCAACGCGCGGTTGACACGGGTTTTCGCGGCATAGGGCGACAGCGAATCGCTTTTGTCATAACACAGCGTCGGCACGGCGAGAGAAGATACGGCGGGATTCTCCGCCTGCGGTTGCGCGGCTGTGGGCAAGGCGGCGGTTGCGGAGACCGTCGGTGTTTTCTCCGCTGTCGGAGGAACCACGTTGCATCCGCAAGAAGCCATACACAAAACAACACAAGCCGAAAACGCTAAAACGCGTATTCCCCGACTCACTTTTTCTCGTCCTCTCTGCGATCGCAAATAAGATAACGCGGACGGCCTTTGACTTCATCGTAAATGCGCGCCACGTACAATCCCAAAATGCTGAGACTAATCATAATGCACGCGCCGATAAACAGCTGCAACAAAATGACCGTAGAGAAACCGGGAGCGGCACCCATAAAGTATTGAATCACCGTCTCCACCGCCAACACGACGGCGGCGATGCCCATCAGAACACCGAGCCACAAAATCACGTGCAGCGGCGCGTTGGAATACGCCGTGATGGAGTCGGTCGCCAGTTTAATCAGTTTGCCGAACGTCCACTTCGTTTCGCCGCCTGCACGAGGCGCTACTTCAAACGGCATTTGACAACGTTTGAAGCCCACCCACGCGGACAGTCCGCGGAAGAACGTGTTGCGTTCGGGAAGTTTTTTCCATGCATCCAGCGCCGCGCGATTCATAAGTTTAAAGTCGGAAGCGGCGTTGATTTCCAGCCCCGTTGTTTGGCGAAATGCACGGTAGAACATTTTGGCGGCTAATTTGTTGGCAAGAGACTCTTTTCCGCGAGAAATTTTTACACCCTCCACCACGTCGTAGCCTTCTTCCTGCCACAACCGTACCATTTCCGGAATACACTCCGGCGGATGCTGTAAATCCGCATCCATAACCACAACGGCATCATCATCGGCATTTTCCAACGCCGCGCACAGCGCCGCTTCTTTGCCGAAGTTGCGAGATAACCGCAAAATCTCCACGTTGGGCAAATCGGCATTCAACCGACAAAGAGACTCCCACGAATTATCTTTCGAGCCGTCGTCCACCAGCAAAAATCGCGCTTCAATCGCGTTTTCTTTCATCAGTTTGTCCACAGTGCAGACGTTATCGTAGATATACGGTCCCTCGTTGTAGACCGGCATAACGATTGTAATCATAATTCATCACCTGTTTTCGGTAATTCACGGATATTCCGAGCGAAGACGGGGTTATGGCTCGGAGTTCTCATCTACCGTCATCGTTTGCGAAGGAGACGATACCGGCACGTTTTCCGCATCGGAAGTCACGTTCGTCAACGAATCTGTGATTAACACGCTCTCGTTCGCTTTTTTCTTGGAATGGAGAGAATTCATCGTGTTACGGAACTTTTTCTTTGCCTTGGTCACTTTTTCGGGATGTTTTTTCAGGATGACGAGGAACACAAACGCCACGACACCCAGCCCGAACAGCACAATACCTGCGACCAATCCTTTCGGGAAGAAGGTCATGGTAACGGTGTGCTGACCTTTTCCGACTTCAAACATCAGCATCGGCACATTGTTGGTCGTATACAGCGTATCGACCTTTTTGCCGTCCACTTTTACCGTCCAACCCTCGTCGTACACGATAGAGGTCATCACCAAGCCGTCACGCGGAGCCGACAGCGTACCGGTCACTTTGGTATCGCTGAACTTCTCCACTTTCATCTCGTTGGCGTGGAGCGTCTGCATCTGACGGTTATACACGTCCTCATTCAGAACCATCGCATAGATGGCACCGCTGCAGAAATTATCCGAATGCAGCGTAACCGTAAAGGTATCGTCTTTGTTGACCTGGCCGGCATAGAAAATATACGGCTCATTAAGCGAATACGAGCGCTCCGTGGGTTCCGGCCAAGTACGAGACGAACCGTTGGCGTAAGAGCAGGACACCGTAACGGAGTTCGCCGCGCGGCAATCCACAAAAAGATACATCTCGCCGGCTTTAGTCACCGGAACCGTATACGTCCCCGTGCCGCTGAAATTGATACCGGAAACGCCGGAAACAGTCGCTTCGCCGGTACCCTCAATCTGCATACAATCGTACACGTTTTCTTGGATATTGGTCATCTTTTTCATCAAGTCGTTGGTGCTCTCGTAGACGTTGTAATAGTTATATCTCCACTTCTCCGTGGCACTGTCCACAAAATACGCCACCGACAACGCATCCGGATTTTCGTAAATCGTGTAATTCGATGCGCCGCAAGACACGTCCATCCGTCTCTTCAACAGGTTCGACGCGGTGTACTTGTTCATATCCATCGCGATGTAGCGAATACCCATCAGCGAGTCCGCCACCGGAGAGAACGAACGGTACAGATAACTGTTGACACCGTTGTTCGCATAACCGATACTGCCCATAAAGCGCGTGTTTTCGTAGGGGTTACTGGATGCGAAAATGGTAATACCGCTGTAATCGAAAAGGGCGGTATCCGCGCACGTGCGGCAAGGCAGGAATTCTTCGCGATAGAATCCTTTGTTCGTTTCGGATTCTCCGAATTTGTCCATATTTTGCACCGCTTCTTTTAAAGCCTTCGTCTCGTCGTTATCCACGTAGTTGGCGTGTTCGGTGAACACCTCGTTCGCGCTCAGTTTGGCAAACGTCTTGCCGCCGCCGACAACCATTTCGGCCACCACGACAACAAGAAGCAAAATAGCACCGGCATCTTTCAGCAGTTTCTTTTGGTTAATCATAAACACCACAAGTGCGTACACCAAAATGATAGCGAAACTGAGGTAAAGGTTTTTGAAATCGTATTTGTCACTGCCGAACCGTTCTTCCAAAATCAGATACGCCGCAATTCCCACAAGGGAAGCGCCGATATGTTTGGGCTGAACGGTATCCAAGTGAATCAGCAGTTCATAGGTGATAAGCAGCAGCATAAAGCTGTACAGGAAGGAGAAACGGTAGGGCAAGTCGTTGGGGCTGTGCAGTCCGTGCCAAAGAAGGTCCATATTGTTGACACAGAAGCTGGCGCCCAAAACAGCCAGCATTCCGAGCATCGAGGCGCGGCGGCGGCCGGGGATTCCTTTGTTTACGGCAAACAGCGGCACCGCCAGCAAAACCAACACACCGCAATAGATATTCGGAAGATTACCCGAGCGAATCGTCGGCTCCACCGTGTAGAGGTGGCGGCCGAGAAGGTCAAAGAGGTCGAAGTTGGAAGTCCACTGCTCAGCAAATCCGCCGGAAGCGGCCGAAGTCGTACCAAGGGACATCACAACCGGAACAAGCATCACCGCCGACAGCGCCGCGGCCAAGACGGAATATCCGCCAAACCGCAAGAAACCGGTCGCCACTTCCAACGTTTCCCGTTTTTCGCGCAGCATATACACGATGAAATACAACACCATGAACACGCACAGCATAAACGCGAGGTAGTAGTTGACAAACAGTGCATACGCCAACGAAAGCGTATACAGCACGAATTTCTTTTCACGCATCATCTGCTCGAAGCCCATCACCACGAGCGGAAGCACCATCACCACGTCCAGCCACATAATGTTCCAGGAATAGGCAATCATATACATTCCCAGGGAGAACATGATGGACACCGCCGTGATAGCGTAGCTTTTGCGCTGATAAATATATTGCAACGCCAACGCGAAAAATGCGGCAATCAACGCGTTTTTCAACAGCGTAATTACCAAAATCGCCTCCGTCAGCAGGCGTTCCGGGAACAGGAGCAGAATGAGGTTGAAGGGGCTGGCACAATAGTAGCCAATCAGCGGCAAATAACTGGCGCCCATACCGAGATCAAAGTTATACAGAAGACTTTGCCCGGAAAGAATTGTATCCCTCATCTGTGCCAAAAGCGGAGCGTACTGATGGTGCATATCCACGAGCATCACACTTTTGGTGCCGACCGGCCAAATGCCGAGATAACTGTAACAAAGCACCATGCAAACCAGCGCCAGTAGCCCCGTAAATACCGGGAAATACGCCGTCGTATAGGATTCGTTACCGTCTTCGTCAGATTTCATCATCCCCAGCTGTTTCACAAGCCAAAGAGCGGCGAGCGCGGCAATCACAAACGCAAACACAATGGGATAAATGCGTTCTTGACCGGACGTGATGTGACCGATGCCCGGAGCCGATCCGGAGTTTTTCATCTTTTCCAACGTCCCTTGACACAAATCGTAAACCGCATACCCGATCAACAAAAAGAACACTGCCACGCCGCCGTAGCGGAACATGTCCTTGTTGTTGCCCTTTTTCTGTGTCTGTTCGGGCTTCAAAACTTCTTTTTTCATACGACCATTCTCCTATTTAGAAAAAACTTATTCAAAACTTTTACAAGTAAAGATAAGTATAACATACTTTTTTCCATTTGACAACTATTTTTGCATATTTTACAAAATCGCCGCGAAAACCGCATTGGACACCAAAAACCCCTCCGCCGAAAGACGGATGCCTTCCGGTGAAACCGTCACTAGCGATGGCGGCAATTTTTCCGCTTTTTGCCGCCATTCCGACGGGATGGAATGTTCGAATTTTTGTGAAAATGCTGCCTCTTGCAATCCTTCTCGCAAGCGAAGACGCAACAGCGCGTATTCCTCCTCCGAACCGGCGAGAAACGCGGCATCTTCCTCTAAGCGAGGCATGTTTGTTCCCACAAGATAGCCCGAAAGGTCCCGTTCATAATACCGCCGCTCGCCCTCAAAAAACGAGTGCGCCGCCGGGCCGAAGCCGAGGTATTCTTCTCCGTTCCAGTATTTGAGATTGTGGCGGCTCTCGAAACCGGATTTGGCAAAATTCGAAATCTCATACTGCAAAAATCCCTCCTTTTCCAAAGCGGCCACCGCTTCCAGATACAACGTCGCCGTCTCGTCCTCGTCCGGCAAGCACAGCGATGCCGCCGCAAACGGCGTTCCCGGCTCAATTTTCAAAAGATAGGCCGACACGTGGGTAACGTCCCACGAAGCCACCGTTTTCACTGCCGCCTTCACGTCGGCAACGGTTTGCCCCTCTAATCCGAGCATCAAATCCACCGACACGTTGGAAATACCGGCTTTGTGGGCAGCTTCCACTGCCGCCGCCGCTTCTTTTGCCGTATGCCGACGGCCGAGCGCGCGCAGAGTGGCATTATCCACCGCCTGCACACCGATGCTCACACGGTTGCCACCCGTTGCCTTGAAAGCGGAAAACACCGACAACAACTCGTCTCCGGGGTTGGCTTCCATGGTGATTTCTCCGTCATCCGGGATAGAAAACGCCGCCTTTGCCGCGGTAACAAGGGCGGCCATCCGCTCGCCGCCCAAAAGCGACGGCGTACCGCCGCCGAAATACAACGTATCCGCCATAACATTTCCGGTATACGCCTCAAAATCTCGTAAAATTGACGCTACATACGCCTCTTTGGTCGGCTCATCGGCGGCGAAAGAGTAAAAATCACAATAAGGACACTTCCTCACGCAAAACGGCACGTGAACGTACACGCCGATAGGTTTACGCATAGCCGTACACCCCCCGTACCGACACTTCGCCGGCATTTACCGCGTGGCGTGCACCCGTCGCCTCTTCCACAAGCAAGTCGCCTGCCTCATCCACACCGACCGCCGTGCCGCAAAAACGCTCACGGCCGTCCGTATCCAACACCGACACCGGGTTGTGAAGCGTTATACACGCCGTTTCAAACTCGTTTTTGATTGCCGCAAAACCTTGTTGTCCTACGGTTTCAAGCACCGTTTCCAGTTCCGCAAGCAGTGCGGTTGCCATCTCCTTTGTGGAAACGGTTTTCCCGGCAGAAGACAACAGCGAACCACCGTAAGAAAGCCCTTTTTCCTCAAAATATGCCGCGGATTGCATCAAATTCAAACCGATACCGATAACCGTCGCACATCGATCGCCGACAATTCCTTCACACAAAATGCCACCGATTTTATGGTTGTTGCATAGAATATCATTAGGCCATTTGAGTTGCGTTTGAATGTTGCAAACCGCGTTAATCGCCCGTACCGTTGCCACGCCGACCGCCAGCGTGACCGCGCCGGGCAACGCTTCCGGAACAAGCACCGACAACGCCAGCGCCTCATCCGGCGCACTTTCCCAAACGCGTCCCAATCGTCCACGCCCTGCCGTTTGACGGTGCGCCGCCACAGCGGTGATTCCACATGCGGTTTCTTTCAAAAAACGCTCTTTCAAAAGCGCGTTGGTGGAGGGCGTTTCCTCCACCCACAAAAGGGGAATACTCACCGTCAAACCTCCTTTTTCTCCACAATAATCTCGCTATCCGCTCCGTCCCAAGACAACACCGCGTAGGTGCCGTTAAATCCGAGCGAACCGGGGTTGCACGCCAGTACGCGACCGTCTTTTTTCGCGTAGGAGCAGTGGGTGTGCCCGAAAAGAAGCAAATCCGCTTCGTGCTCTCTCGCCAACGCCAACGCCGGCTCCAACGTACGCTTTACAAACTTCGTGTGGCCGTGCATAAACAAAATGCGTTTGCCGTCCAACGCGTCCAATCCGATAACGGGATGTCCGCCTGCCCAATCGCAGTTGCCCGAAACAATGTGGAACGTGCGGTCGGGATTGCTGTCGGCGACCGTTTCATATTCCCGTACTCCGTCGCCGAGGCAAAAAATGTGTTGCGCGCGCTCTGCTTCCAACACCTGCCACAACGCGTAATCGTTTCCGTGAACGTCCGACACCACGACAATCTGCATATTGGCCGCCCCCTTTTCATAGGTTTTTCATATACACGCTCAGTATACCACACTTTTTCACAGAAAGGAAGAGGTTTTATGAACACACCGCCCTTAAATGATGCCCAAAAACAAGCGCTTCTCCACGAGGCATCCAAACGTCTCGGTGCCACCACCGAGGAATTGACCGCCGCCATTGAACACGGCGATGCCGCCGGCCTTAAAACCCGTTTATCCCCCGAAAACGCCGCACGGCTAAATGCACTTTTGTCGGATGAGGCCGCCATGCAATCCCTACTCCGAAACCCGAAATTGCAGGAATTGCTCAACGAGTGGAACAAAAAGGGGTAAGCGATGGACGATTGGAATGAAAAGTTGGACCGTCTTTTGTCCGATCCTGCCACCGTGACCAAGATGCAGGCGATGCTGTCCTCGATGACCGGCGACAGCGGCAGTCCAAGTCCCTCGCCGCCCACTTCGCCCGTTACCGACGATACGGCATTGCTTAAAGCTCTGCGTCCATATCTTCACGGCGAGCGAGAAAAGAAATTGGACGAAGCCATCAAGCTGATGGAACTGTCTCGCTTGCTGCCGCTTTTGAAACCGTAAAGGAGGTCGTTTATGGAACCCTCGATTTGGGAAATGCAACAGGAAGCGGCGCGGCGTGTGGAGCGTATGCGCCAAACCTCCCGTCAGATTGCGTTCGGCCAAAGCGGCAGCGAACCGCCGCCTTTTTCCCGTCGCACCGCCGCTTCTATGCGAGCGCATCGCCCGACTCCCTATGTTCCGTTGCCGCCGGCGCGCCAAACCAATACCTACCCCCACTCAACCAAAAACCACCCCCAATCTTCAAAAAAATCCATTGACCGGGAACAACTTCTGCTTTTATGTTTGGTGTTGATTTTGGCAAAAAACGATGCTTCGCCTCAGCTCATTTTAGCGCTTTTATATCTCGCTTTTTAGGAAAATTGCTGAAATTTTTTGGAAAAATTCAAAATCGTGTTGACGGAACTCGTTAAAAAGTATTACAATAAGGGAGTCTATTATGATACATAAAGTAAAGCGAGGTGACGACACAATGAAACAAGTCGCGGCAATCCTCGCTGCCATGGCGCTGATTGTATCTTGCGTTGCCGTTTGTGTCGTCACCGCCGCACCGCTTGCCGGAGACGTAGACCAAAACGGCGCAGTCAATATGAAAGATTTGCTGACGTTGCGCAAAGTCGTTGCCGAACTTCTTCCGCTGTCGGACGAGCTTTGTACAGACGTAAACAGCGACACACTGACCAACCTAAAAGACGTCTTGGCGTTGCGCCGATTCCTCGCCCAAAGCGAAGCTACCGCCACCGCAACAACACCGCCGTTCCCCACGGAAGATACCGAACTGCGCGGCGTGTGGTTTGCCTATTACGAGGTAGCGAGCCTCTATAAATCCACACCCGAGGCCACAAAAATCGCCATCGACGAGGCCTTTGATTCCTGTCGGGAATACGGTATCAACACCGTCTTTTTCCACGTTCACGCCTATTCCGACGCATACTACGACTCAAAGATTTTTCCCCAAACCGCGGCAACCAAAGCGTTGCTTGCCAAAGGATTTGATCCGCTCGCATACGCCATCGAAGCCGCCCACAGCCGCGGAATGGCGCTTCACGCGTGGCTTAATCCTTACCGCGTGGGCAAAGCCGAAAACGCCATATGCGACGATACGTTCGTCTTTGACTCCAAAGTGTATTACAGCCCTGCCTCCGAAGCCGTTCGGCGAACACTGCTCTCCGGCATCGAAGAACTGCTTTTGAACTACGAGATAGACGGCATCCACTTTGACGACTATTTCTATCCCTCCGGCATCCCTGCGACCGTGCAAGATTTTGACATCGGCTACGAGAACAGCAAGGGCGATTTGGGCGACTGGCGACGGGCGCAAGTCACCGACCTCGTAAAACGCGCCTGCGCCCTTACCCACAGCATAAATCCCACCGCGCGCTTTGGCATTTCCCCTGCCGGAAATGTAAAAAACGACCGCGAGACGTTGTATGCCGACGTAGAAACGTGGCTTTCAACCGTGGGATGCGTGGACTATCTCTGTCCCCAAATTTATTACGGCTTCCAAAACGGTTCGGCGCCGTTCTCCGAAACGGTGCGTAAATGGGCATCTCTCCCCCGTGCAAACGGCGTGAAACTCTATATCGGCCTCGCCACCTACAAAGCAGGCCTTTTAGAAGACACGTGGGCACGAAACGGCAAAACCGAATGGGCAAACGGCGGCGACATTTTGGCGCGGCAAGTCAAAGACGTTCGCGCCGCGGCCGATGTTTCCGGCTTTGCGCTGTTTAGTTTCCGCCATCTGACCGGAAACGGATTTGCCGATCCTTTTGATGAAACCGTAATGCAACAAGAACTCGAAAATCTGAAACAAGCCATTTTGGCATAACATTTCAAAACAGAAACAAGGTGAATCTATGCGTGCTCCTCCCAAGCACCTGAAACCCACCAAGCGCAATCAGCGCAAGCTGGAAAAAGCTATTGAAGCGGCCAAAAAAGCCAAGTTGAAAGAGGCCGCTTTAATTGAAAAGTACGAGCAACAAATCCTCAAAGAGCGAGAAAAGGGCAACCGTACCCAACAAAAGATGTTTGGCGAAAAGCCGACCATTGCTACCCCTTCGATTTCCAAAACGATGCCGGTCGCGCCGGCCGCGATGCCGAAAAATCAAGCCCAAAAGGCGGCTCCGCTCCCCACTCCCGTTTTCGAAGAAGACGAGGAGGAGTACGAAGAGGAAGACGAACACCGCCGCGGCGGTATTTTCTTCACGATTGCCGGATTTTTCTTCCTGCTGATTGCAGTGGGAATGATTTTGTGGCAACTGCGTGTTTTTGATGTGTTTTTCCAATAACCTAATACTCCGCCGACGGCATCGGCTGTTTTTTCCGGTGTCGCGGCAGAATTTCAACACTAAAGGAAGAAAAAAGGAGGGCATTCCGTGAAGCCGTTAAAACAATTTCTTTTCATTCTCACCGCGTTCGTGCTTTTTACAGTATGCACCACAACAGCGCTTGCGGCGACCGCCTCCGGTGACGTAAATGCGGACGAAAACGTCAACTTGCAAGACGTGTTGGTGCTTCGAAAGCACTTAGCCGGATTGCCTTGTTCTCCCGATCTCGATGCCGCCGATATGAACGAAGACGGCGCGGTAAATCTTAAAGATTTGCTGCTTCTTCGCAAAAAAGTCGCGGATTTCGAGCCTGTTGAACCTACCGAACCGAGAGTGCTTGCCACCGGAACGGTGATGAAAATCACCACCGATTTCACCGAAACGTTCAGCGGCAACGTCACCGGTGACTATTCTAGCCCTATAAACGCGTATCTCCCGGCTACCACGCTCGACGTGCTCAAAAAAGAAGTCACCGATCCCGAAACCGGCTATACTTACTATCTGCTTGGTTGCGGACGGCGCGTGTATACCGAGGATGCCGAAGTCTATGAGAAAAACGGACGTCTTACCGAAAACAAACTGACCGTCGCCGACGCCTTTGTTTCCGACGAAACCACGGTTATCGCACTTGATGCCTCGTGGCACGTTCCGTTCCAGCTGCAATTCAAACCGCAGGAATACCCGTACGTCGATCAAATGGGCGATTTCGGCCCGAAATACGATATCACCGCTTTCACCGCTGACCATATCGACATTACCTTTTCTTACACGTCCTCGACCATCGGCAGTATCGACCTTGCAAACAGCCCGGTCTTATCCTCTGCCAAATGGATTTACAACAATAACGACACCTACACATTGCGCCTGACGTTACGCAAAGTCGGCGCATTCTACGGCTATCACGTGGAATGGAAAGACAATCAACTGGTCTTTTCCTTTAAACACAAAACCGACATCTCCAAAAACGATGCATCCAAACCGCTCGCCGGGATGACGATTGTCGTTGATGCCGGTCACGGCGGCGAATGGTCGGGCACAAGCGGCGCCATTGAGGGGCTGTATGAAAAAACGCTCACCCTCACGTACGCCAAAAAATTGCAGACAAAACTGCAATCTCTCGGTGCCGCGGTTGTGATGACACGCACCACCGACAAAAAGGTGGAAATGCACGATGTGGCAACCATCACGCGCAACGCTAAGCCGGATTTATTCGTAAGCATCCACATGGACGGCGTGGACGATCCCGAACCCAACGGTCCAACGGATTTTTACTATAACGAATATTCCGCCTCTCTTGCTCGCAGTATTTTCGACAAAATGTATACGGTATTTCAAAACCACAAAAAAACCACCTATCGCGGCGCCAAATGGAATCCCTATTACGTCACCCGTGTCAGCGATTGCCCGGCGGTTTTGGTGGAATGCGGCTTTATGACCAATCCGGAAGAGGAGAAACTGATGATTGACGACAGCTTCCAAAACGAAATTGTCAATGCTATTGCCGCCGGCATCACCGAGTTCCAAAAGAATTTGCCGTAACTTTTTACAAAAAAACACCCGATGTCGTTGACATCGGGTGTTTTTCTTATTCTTTATTCTTTCGGTGTGACCGTAATGCCGAGTTCTTCCAGTTGGAGGTCATCCACCGGAGCCGGGCAAGAAGTCATCGGTTCCACCATATTTTGCAGTTTCGGGAACGCCACCACGTCGCGGAGCGACGAGGCTTTGAGCATCTGCATCACGAGGCGGTCGAGGCCGATACCCATACCGCCGTGCGGCGGCGCACCGTAACGGAACGCATCCAGCAAGAAACCGAATTTCTCATGCGCTTGCTCGTCGGTAAAGCCGAGCGCGCGGAACATATGGTTTTGCAGTTCCGGATCGGTGATACGAATGGAGCCGGAGCACAACTCCTCGCCGTTCAAAACGAGATCGTACGCTTTGGCGAACACTTTTTCCGGCTCGGTATCGAGATACGGGATGCACTCGTCAAGCGGCGAGGTAAACGGGTGATGCATCGCATCCCAATGCTCGGTCTCCTCGTTCCACTCGAAGAACGGGAACTCGGTGATCCAAAGCAGATTGTATCCCTCGCGTTTAACGTTCAGTTTTTCGGCAACCGTCAGACGAAGCGCACCCAGCACAGTCTGCACGTGCTTTTTGATGCGGTCGGCAACGAGCAACACCACGTCGCCCTCTTTTGCGCCGAGGAAAGAAAGCAGGTTGTCCATTTCGCCGTCCGCGAGGAACTTGCCGAAAGAGGAAGACACGCCGTCCGCCGTCCACCGCACCCACGCAAGACCTTTCGCGCCGATACCTTTGGCCTGCTCGGTGAGTTTGTCAATCTCTTTGCGGGTAAGCACCGAAGCGCCGCCCTCGGCGACGATGGCGTTGACCATTCCGCCGTCGGCAATCGCGCCGGAGAACACACCGAAACCGCAATCTTTCACAAGGTCGCTGACGTCTTTCAGTTCCATCCCGAAGCGAGTGTCCGGCTTATCCGAGCCGAAACGGGACATCGCATCGGTGTATTTGAGCCGCGGCAGCGGCAGGGTGATTTTTTCGTCCAGCACCTTTTCGAACAGATACGAAATGAATTTTTCACCCATCGCAAGCACGTCTTCCACGTCCACGAACGACATTTCAAGGTCGATTTGAGTGAATTCCGGCTGACGGTCGGCACGCTGATCCTCGTCGCGGAAGCAGCGCGCGAGCTGCACGTAGCGGTCAAAGCCCGCGACCATCGAGAGTTGTTTGTACAACTGCGGCGACTGCGGCAGCGCATAAAAACTGCCGTTGTGGGTACGGGACGGCACGAGAAAGTCGCGCGCGCCCTCGGGGGTGGAACGGATGAGCATCGGAGTTTCGATCTCCAAGAAGCCGTTCTCGTCAAAGAAGTCACGGGCGGTTTTCGCCACACGGTGACGGAAAATCAAGTTTTTCTGCAAATCCGGGCGGCGCAGGTCGAGATAGCGATACTGCAAGCGAAGAAGCTCAGAAGCATTGCTGTTCTCCACAATCTCAAACGGCGGAGTTTCCGCTTTGTTGAGGATGCGCAGTTCGGTCACGAACACTTCCACGTCACCGGTCGGGATATCGGGGTTTTTGGACGAGCGCTCGCGCACCACGCCTTTCGCCGCCAGTACGTATTCGCCGCGCACCGTAAAGGCTTTTTCGAACACGGTACGATCGGTCGCATCGTCAAACGCGAGCTGAGCAATACCCGTACGGTCGCGCAAATCCACAAAAATCAACTGGCCGATGTCGCGCTGACGCTGTACCCAGCCGCAAAGCGTGACCTCCTGCCCCACGTGTTCCATACGAAGCGTTCCGCAATAATGGGTGCGGGACAAGCCCTTTAAGGTTTCTGCCACAAGAATCACTCCTGTTTTTTAAAAATCAACATCATTCCGCCACTTCCGAAAGGAGATCGGCCATACCGGACAACTGACGGTCAAGTGCTTTGTTGTAAAGCGTCGTATAGAGGCTGTCGTCCAGTTTTGCGGGCGTAATTTCGCCCGTTTGCATTTCTTTCAACTGCACGTCGCCGGTTTCGAGTTCGTTATCTCCCACCACAATGACGTAGCGCGCGCCGAGTTTATCTGCATATTTCATTTGGGCTTTGAGACCGCGGCCTGCCACGTCCGTTTCGGCAGAAACGCCGCCGGCACGCAGTTTGTTGGCAAGCGCAAAACACGCTTTTGCCGCCGCATCGCCCATCGGTGCCAAATACACCTCACAAGTGGGCGGCTCGGGGAATTTGTAACCGCAGGCATCCAACACAATGAGCAGCCGCTCCAGTCCCATCGCCCAACCAAGCGACGGCAGATGCGGTCCGCCGAGTTCTTCGATAAGCCCGTCATAGCGGCCGCCGCCGAGAACCGTGGCCTGCGAGCCGAGCACCGGCGCAGAAGACACAAACTCAAACACCGTTCGGGTGTAGTAGTCAAGTCCGCGCACAATGCCTTCATCGATTTCAAAAGGAATCTCGGCGGCATCCAGGCACGCTTTCACCGCTTCAAAGTGGTCGCGGCACTCGTCACACAAGTGATCGAGAATTTTCGGTGCATCTTTAGCAATTTCGCTGCACACCGGGGACTTGCAATCAAGGATACGCATGGGATTGCGTTCGAGTCGGTCACGGCACGTCTCGCACAAGTCGTCTTTTTTCGCCTCGAAATAGGCTTTCAGCGCCTTTTGGTATTCGGCGCGGCAGGTCGGACAACCGATGGAGTTGATATAGAGCGTCACGTCCGGCACTTTGAACTCTTTGAGAATCGTGTCGGCAAGCGCAATGATTTCCGCATCCGCCACCGGAGACGCCGCACCGAAACACTCCACACCGAATTGGTGGAACTCGCGCAGGCGGCCGGCTTGCGGCTTTTCATAGCGATAGCAAGAGGTCACGTAGGCGGTTTTTACCGGAAGCGCGCCGGCATACAGTCCGCTTTCAAGCAACAACCGCGCCGCACCTGCCGTTCCTTCGGGACGAAGCGTAATCGAACGTTTGCCCTTGTCCTCGAACGTATACATTTCTTTTTGCACCACGTCGGTCGTCTCACCTACCGAGCGCAGAAACAGTTCGGTATGCTCAAACACGGGGGTGCGAATCTCTTTGAAACCGAAATCACGGGCAATCGCCAAGCACATCTGCTCAATATGTTGCCAACGATGGCTGTCAGAGGGCAACACGTCGCCGGTGCCGCGTGGAGCTTTTGTAATCATTTCCATAACGGTGTCTCCTTGAAGAAAATTGCCTTTCGGCGGAACAAAACGCGCACTTTTGTGCGCGTTTTGATAAAATCAAATTATTTGCGAGGGTTCACAATGTTGCGCCAATCGAGGTCGCCGCGAGCGAGACCTTGAATCAGCACCTCAGCGGTGGCGATGTTGGTGGCAACGGGAATGTTGTTTTTGTCGCAAAGGCGAAGCATTTCGAGGTCGTTCGGATCGTCCTCTTTGGTGCTCACTGCATCGCGAAAAAACAGCACAAGGTCAATCTCGTTGCAGTCGATACGGGCGGAAATCTGTTGATCGCCGCCGCTTTGACCGCTCATCTGGCAGATCACGGAAAGTCCGGTCGCCTCACTGACCAGATTGCCGGTCGTGCCGGTCGCCACCAAATCGTGGTGACACAGAATACCACAGTAGGCGATGCAAAACTGCACCATCAGTTCCTTTTTCGTGTCGTGTGCGATAAGTGCAATATTCATAAAATCTTTCCCCTTTCCGAAAGATATCGCTGTTTTCTTACGGAGCCAATTTTTCAAGCGGCAACAGCGGCGGTTGTTCGCCGAGAAGACGTGCCGCGATATTGCGGAAGCCTTCGGTCGCCGTAGAGTTACGCGGAAGCGGATTGCCGTTGGCAGAAGCCACCGCGACTTTCTCATCTTCCGGCAAAATGCCCAAAAGTCGCACACCCACCGTGTCGATGATATCGTCCACGTCCGGGGTAACGCCTTTCAGAATCGGTGTCGCGCGCAAGCGGTTGATGATAAGACGGGCAGATACGCCTTTTTGCCGTAAGAGGTCGCCGATAATCGCGCCGTCACGGGCGCACACCATATCCGGCGTGGTCACAATCAGCGCGCGATTGGCGGCGGCAACCGCCGTCTCAAATCCCTCGCCCACGCCGGCAGGGCAGTCCACAATCACGTGGTCGAAATAGCGAGCAAAGCCTTTGCACAACCGCCGCAAATCGTTGGGCGTGCACAAATTCTGCAACTGCACCGGAGCAGGAATAAGCGACACGCCGGGATAAACCGGCGAAGAATAAATCGCACGAATCGGCTCACAGTTGCCTTCAAAAATATCCGAAAGGTCAAACACGGTCTCGCCGGCCACACCGGTAATAAGGTCAAGGCTTCGCAAGCCGGCATCTCCATCTAAAATCAACACCGTCTGTCCGCGCTCAGCCAGCGCGCAACCAAGTCCTGCCGAAACGGTAGATTTGCCCACACCGCCCTTGCCGGACGTGATAACAGTGGTGATTCCCATGGCGTGTCCCCCTCCTTTTTCAATAAATTTCTATAATTATAAATTAGTATATCATTTTTTTCGATAAAAAGCAACCTTTTTTCGCGGTTTTACGCCGTTTTTTATAAAAGAGCACTTAGGGGAGCAATTCACCCGTAGGCGTATCTTCTTTTCCGCCGGCATCCACCTCGAAACAGGCATCCATCACCTTACGTGCCAGTCGTCCCGAGCCGGTTGCGGTGCCATTTTCCATCACAACCGCCACCGCATAACGCGGCGCATCTGCCGGAGCATAACCGATAAACACGCCGTGGTCCGAGCCGCCGTTGCCTGCCTCCGCCGTACCGGTTTTGGCGGCAAATTTATAATCCGCGCCCACAAAGAAACGCGTCGCCGTACCGTTGGTGGCGGTAAGCAACATTCCCTCTTTTACCGTGTCCCAAACGTCGGAGCGCACGTCCATTTCTTCCACAATCTCTTTTTCGGTCTCGGTCACGGTACCGTCGTACCCAATCACCGCCGACACCAAATGAGTTTTATACCGCACACCGCGGTTGGCGATGGTGCTCACGTAGGTAGCGAGTTGCACCGGCGTAATCATATTGTCCGACTGACCGATAGCCGCTTGCGAGGCGTCTGCCGGCACCCAAACGCCGCCGGCCACCTCCCGTTCGTCGGGGCCGGCCAACACGCCGGCAGATTCACCGATTTCCACACCGGTCTTTACGCCGAGGCCCAACTGTTGACAGTAGCTGTTCATCCGCTCGATACCGAGAAGCCGTCCCATCTCGCAGAAAAAGGCGTTGCAGGATTTGCCGATACCATACACCACGTTACAGTTGCCGTGGTTGGCCATACAGTGAATCAAAAGTCCTTGGTCTTGATAGTGGCGATACCAACTGCCGCAATAGTAAGTGTAGTCTTTTGTAATCAGCTTTTCGTTCAGCGCGCCGATGGCCATAGCAGGCTTAAACGTCGAACCAGGAGCAAAACCGCCGTCCAACGCGCGGTTAAACAAGGGGTTGTCCGGATCATTGAGCAGTTTGCCGTAATCTTCATAATATTTCGTAATGTCAAAAGTGGGCCAACTGGCAATGGCTTTGATGGAGTTATCCGAAACGTCCAACACCACCACCGCGCCGGAGGAAATATCCTGACCGTCATAACCGACAGGTTGTCCGCGCATTTCTTTTACGGTCTCGTCCAGCGCCGTTTCCACTTTTTTCTGCAATTCCATATCCACGGTCAGCACCACGGAACTACCCGGAATCGGTGCCACCGTCTGTTCTTCGCTTATCACTTTGCCGTTGGAATCTTTTTGCAACGTCCGCTCGCCGTTTTTGCCGCGAAGTACCGATTCCATCGCCTGTTCAATCCCGTTTTTACCGATTACGTCGTTATAGGAGTAGCCCAAATCCTTGTATTCTTCGTACTCCTCGTCCGAAAGCAAACCCACCGTACCGAGAATGTGTGCCGCGTGGGTGCCGGTCAGATATTGCCGTTCGGGTGTCAGTTCCACCGACACGCCCAAAAACTCCGACGAACGTTCCCCGATAGCATACGACGTCTCTTTCGACACGTTGCGAGCAAAAGTAAAGGGCACCGTAGAGGAAAATTCGCGGATTTCCATTTCGCGGTGAATTCCGGCAAGCGCCCGTGCTTTCTCTTCGTCATATCCGGAAAGCCCGTATTTTTCTATCAGCGCGGCCATACAGTTGTCGGCGGTGGCGTAAACCGCCAACCGCAAGTCGGATTTCAACGCATCGGCCGCCGTATCGCGCCCTTCTTCAAAGGTGTACGGCTTCGCCTTGGAAATAGGAAGCGTGTCGTTCCACGTTTCTCCCGACGCCGACAAAAGATCGCAAAGGTCTGACAAAATCGTGTTTTGCTGTTTCAAAACCTCTTCCTCATCACCGTGAGGAAAGTAGTTGTAGTCAAACGTCACCGTATAACTGGTCGTGTTGATGATGAGCGGTGTCATATTGCAATCCAAAATCTCGCCACGGGTAGCTGTGACGGGAAGGGTGGTTCGATTTCCGAGGAACACTTCCGCGGCAAACGCATCGCCGTGGACAATTTGCACTTGGAACAACCGGATGATATAGGAGCAAACCACCACGAAAACCAACACTCCCAACAGTGCCAAACGGCGGTGCGAACGTTTCATATTCGTCTTTTCCACAGCGGTCTCTCCTTTCTCTCAAAAATAAAATCCAAAATCAATCGTGCTTTTGCAAAAAACGCGTCATCAAAAGTGTCAGCACGTACAACAGCGGCGAAACCAGCAACGTATACAAAGCGGTAGGCAAATACACGTCACCCAACAGTTGCAGCGGATGATCCCGTCCGAGAATACAATAGGTCAATCCCCAATCGTACAGTACTTGAAGCACCAACGTCCCGGCGCAAAGCAAGGTGGCGGTCAGCAGATTGTTCCGCATCAGCAAAACCACCAACAGGCCGCAGATACACCCGATACAAAGCAAAAACAGCCCGTGAAATCCGGGCAGACAGTCAGCATAAATATCCCACAAAAAGCCGGCAACCGCCCCTGCCGCGCCACCGCCCATTGGGCCGGTAAACAGGCCGATTGCCACCGTCAAAGGCACCAACAAAAGCGGCTTTATCCCTGCAATTTCCAGGGAATGGGGCGCCGATTGAAACAAAAATGCCACCAAAAGAAGCAATCCGTAGCCGGTCCATCGCACGTATTTTTCACGGACGGAAGAAAGCGGATTGCCACCGTTCAATGAAGACTTTCCGTTCACGGTGTCGCCTCCCCGAACGCGGTAATCACAAACACTTCCGAAACGGAAAACACCGGCGCAAAAGGCTCCAATTCCGCGTATTTACTCAGTCCGTCCGTTTCCGGTTTCACCGCCGTGATTTTGCCGATGAGCAGTCCCGGCGGATATTTGCCGCCATAGGTCACAACATAATCCTCTGCCGCGGCCGTCGTATCACGCGTCAGACGCGTAAGTTTCATTTTTCCGTCGGTCGCAAGCGCATAGTCATTACCGGTAAGCCCGTCTTCCCGAGTACGGCTGTCGTACGCTGCAATTTGCAAGCCGGGATCCAGCACCGTTTTCACCTTGGCATAGTTCAGCCCCACTTCGTCAATGACACCCACAAGTCCTTCCGGTGTCATCACCGCATCACCTTTAGCCACGTCCGCAAGAGAACCTTGTCCGATGGTGAAATTGCCGTAAGCGTCGGTGGGATCGGCGGCAATAACGCGCGCATCCACAAACTCAAAATCGGGGTTTTCTTCTTTCAGCGCCAAAAATTCTTTGTACGTTTCGTTCTGGCGGCGCAATTCTTCCAACTCGACTTGCTTTTCGCGCAGTGAGTTGACTTCTTCTTTGAGCGCCGCGTTTTCTTCTTTAAGGGCAGCGGAGTTTCCGAACAGACCGCGAATTCCGTCGGACATCGCCGAAAACGCACTTTGCATCGGTTTAAACACCGCGCCGCTGATTGTTTGGAATCCGGTCGTCGCCGCGTAAATCATCATACCGATAAAGAACGCCGCCACGCACAAAAGCACCTTAAATCCGCGACTTTTCCAAAAATCTTTCACGTTCAAAAACCCCCTTTTCCTCATTTTTCAAAAAAGGCAGACCGCACAGCCACGCGCCGAGCCGGTCTGCCCTCTTATGTTCGGTTGCTTATCGACGGTTGGAACGGAAATTGCCGGTCGCGCCGATATCCAGGCATTTGCCCGTGCCGTTGACCACGCAATCCAGCGGATTTTCCGCCACGTGAACCGGCATTCCGGTCTCACGGGAAATGAGCGTATCCAAGCCACGGAGCAACGCGCCGCCACCGGTCAGCATAATGCCGTTGTCGATAATGTCGGCAGACAGTTCCGGCGGAGTGGTCTCAAGCGTCGAGCGAATGGCATCCACCACCGCGCTCACCGCGTCGGTCAGCGCCTCGCGGACTTCCTCGGCAGTGATGGTGATGTTCTTCGGCAGACCGTCAAGCAGGTTGCGGCCTTTGATTTCCAACTCGTGCTCGTCCTCATAGGGGAACGCCGAGCCGATTTCAATCTTCACATTTTCTGCCGTCCGCTCACCGATGAGCAGGTTATATTTTTTCTTGATATAGGAGATGATGGCTTCGTCAAAATCGTCGCCGGCCGTACGCACCGAGCAGGATGCCACGATGTCGCCAAGCGAAATCACCGCCACCTCGGACGTGCCGCCGCCGATATCCACAACCATGCAGCCTGCCGGCTCTTCCACTTTAAGACCGGCACCGATAGCCGCCGCCATCGGCTCCTCAACCAGTTCCACCTCACGGGCACCGGCTTGACGAGCGGCATCTTCCACCGCGCGGCGCTCCACTTCGGTTACGCCGGAGGGGATGCACACAATCAGACGGGTGCGGCGAAAGAAGGTTGAGCGCACCGCGCTCTTGATGAAATAGCGCAGCATCTCGCTGGTCACTTCAAAGTCAGCAATCACGCCGTCTTTCAGCGGACGCACCGCCGAAATCGAGCCGGGGGTACGGCCAATCATATCTTTGGCTTCTTTACCGACCGCCAGCACTTCATCCTTCTTCACATCGACTGCCACAACGGACGGCTCGCGCAGAACGATGCCTTTGCCTCGCATATACACGAGGGTGTTGGCGGTACCGAGATCGATACCCACATCGCAATTAAACATAAACATACAAAACGTCCTTTCTTCGAACAAAATCCCATATACGGTTTTATTATATACGCTTTTTTTCGATTGCACAACAATTTTTTTATTTTTTTATTAAATTTTTTGCTGTTTCAAGAAATTTCTTGCAAAAACTGCCGCAATTCTCCGCAAGGGAGTCCCATCACCGCATAAAAATCGCCACACATTCCCAAAATGTATCTTCCGCCGACGCCTTGAATACCGTAAGCGCCTGCTTTATCAAGCGGCTCGCCGGTCGCCACGTATTCGTCGATATCCTCGTCGGAAAGCGGCGCGAACGTCACGCGATTGTCACTTGCAAATCCTTGCCCACGGCCGGTTTCGTCCACTACCCACACAGCGGTAACGACACGGTGTTCCCGACCGGACAAAGCGCGGAGCATCTTTTTAGCTTCGGTTTCATCTTGGGGCTTTCCAAGCACCGTTTCCTCGATGGCCACCACCGTGTCCGCGCCGAGCACCGCTTTTCCGGGATTTTCGGCGGCAATTTCCTCCGCTTTGGCTCTTGCCACCGCTTTTACCGCTTCACACAACGGCAAACGGCTGTCAATCGCCACTTCGGATTTGGCAGGGCAAACGGTAAACGTCACACCCATTTTTTCCAAAATTTCACGTCGTCGGGGAGACTGCGATGCCAAAATTAGCGGCCGTGCCGCACTTCCGATTTTCTCGTTCATTTTGTCCCCTCCGTTTCCGTTGTTGCCGCTTCAAGCGCCTCACGCAAGGTGTCGAGCGACGACAGTCCTTTTTTCATTTTCACCGCATAATACGGCGTATTTCCTGCCGAAATCATCACACGGCCTTTGAGCGCCGAAGACATCCGCGCGCCCAGTTCCATATCCAGCGTGCGCGGTTTTAATAAGAGCGCGTCCGCTTGCTGTTTGACCTCAAAAATACCGAGTCCTGCCGCCATATTGCGCAAAAGCGCCACGTCGATAAGACCTTGCACCGCCGTCGGCGGCTCACCGAAGCGGTCGATGAGTTCATCGTACACGTCGAGGGAATCCTCCATCGTGCGAATATCCGCAATACGGCGATACACATCCAGCCGCGCCGCATGGTCACGGATATAACCGTCGGGAATATGTGCCGACACCGGAAGGTCGATAAGGCACTCGTCCTCACGCGGTTTCTTCGATTCGCCTTTTTGCTCTGCCACCGCGTCACCGAGCATTTTCAAGTACAAATCGTAGCCGACCGACTCCATGTGCCCGTGTTGTTGCGCACCGAGCAGGTTGCCCGCGCCGCGCAGTTCCATATCGCGCATGGCAATTTTGAAACCGGCGCCGAATTCGGTGAATTCGCGCATCGCTTCCAGTCGCTTGGCGGAAATATCCGTCAGCACTTTGCCGCGGCTGAACGTAAGATACGCAAACGCGCGTCGGGAACTCCGTCCTACGCGGCCGCGCAACTGATGCAGCTGCGACAACCCGAAGCGGTCGGCGTGTTCGATAATGAGCGTGTTGACGTTCGCGATATCCACACCCGTTTCGATAATGGTGGTGCACACGAGCACGTCAATTTCCTGTTCCATCACCCGTCGCCAAATATCCGACAGTTCTTCTTCGCTCATTTTGCCGTGCGCCACCGCAATGCTGGCATCCGGCAGATGGGTTTTTAGGTTCACCGCCACCCGTTCGATATCCTCCACACGGTTGTGCAAATAGTAGACCTGCCCACCACGGCGCAACTCGCGCCGAATGGCTTCAAGCAGTACACCGTTGTCGTGTTCAAGGACGTACGTTTGCACGGGCCGGCGGTCCTGCGGTGCTTCCTCGATAATCGACATATCGCGAATACCCGACAGAGCCATATTGAGTGTGCGCGGAATGGGCGTTGCCGACAATGTCAGCACGTCCACGTTCGGCGTCATCTCCTTTAGGCGTTCTTTTTGGGTAACGCCGAACCGCTGTTCCTCGTCCACAATAAACAAACCGAGGTCACGGAATTCCACGTCTTTTGATAAAAGGCGGTGCGTTCCCACCACAATTTCCACCTCGCCGCGTTTTAAAGCGGCAACGGTTTTTTCCTGTTGTTTCGCCGTGCGAAAACGAGAGAGCATATCAATTCTCACCGGGAATCCCTCGAACCGTTTGAGCAACGTCTGGTAATGCTGAAACGCCAAAATAGTAGTCGGCACCAAAATCGCGCACTGTTTTCCCTGCGACACGCACTTGAACGCGGCGCGAAGTGCCACTTCCGTCTTGCCGAAGCCCACGTCACCGCAAAGCAGACGGTCCATCGGCACGGCACGTTCCATATCTTTCTTGATTTCGTCGGTACACCGCAGTTGGTCGTCCGTCTCTTCATACTCGAAACGCCGTTCGAAATCGTATTGCCACTCCTCGTCCGGTTCAAACGCGAATCCCGGTGTCGCCATCCGTTTGGAATACAGCGCGATGAGTTCTTTGGCGATATCTTTGACCGCCGACCGCACACGGGATTTGGTGTTTTGCCATTCCTGACCGCCTAAACGGTGGAGCTTCACCGTCGCATCCTCCGAGGCACCGATGTATTTCGACACTAAATCCAACTGCGTGACGGGAACGTACAGCACATCCCCTTTGGCGTATTTGAGTTTTAAGTAATCTTTGGAAACACCCTGCACGTCTAACTGTTGCACACCGCAATACTGGCCGATACCATGCACCGTGTGCACCACGTAATCGCCGGGGCGCAGTTCGGACAAACTGTGCAATTCCGAGCCTTTGTTTTTGGCTTTATACCGCGGTTTTATCCGTTTGCTTGCCACGCGGCCGTGGGTGAGAATTGCAAACCCTGCATCGGGGAATTCCGCGCCGGCTGACAGTCCGCCGGTCAAAACGGTCACGTGCCGCTCGGTCAGTTCCGACGGGTGTTTGGCATACAATGCCGGTATGCCGTGAACGGTCAAATCCTCCGCAAGCAGAGAGGCGTTTTTCTCCTCCGCACCGGCGAGCACCGCCACCGTCATTTTACGGGCATGCAAGTCCTCCAAATCCTCTTTAAGAACGGTCAAATCGCCCGACCAAACAGGCAACTGACGAACGTTCATCGCCACCAATTCTTTGAGTTCAAAGTCCCGTTCGGTACGGGCAAACGTATCCATCAGCACCACGCCCTGCGCCGCAAGCCGACGGATGACTTCGTCGTAATCAAGCGCCGCCGAGCACAGTTCCTTGCACAAAAGTTGTTCTTTGAGCAAATCGGTCACGTCCTGCCGCCACTCAAAACCGAGCGCATCCGCTCGTTCACGCACCGCGTGCGGCTCGGACACCACACACAAAGCATCCGGTGCATAGTCAAACAGCGTGGTGGGCTTTTCGTACAACAGCGACACGTATTTGTCCCCGTTAAACGGCATGCCGTCCGCGATTTTGTCCGCATCGGCGAGCAGTCGCGCTCTGCACTCCGCTTGGCGCGGCGGCAAACTTTCCGCCAGCGCCACCAAACGGTCGGCCACCGCCAAACGATCGTCGGTCACACGCTCCACCGCCGGCGGCACCACAAGCGTTTTCAGCGGTTCGGTGCGCCGCTGAGTCAAACGGTCGAACGAAGACAGCGTATCCACTGTGTCTCCCCAGAGTTCCAGTCGCGCCGGCTCGTTTCCGGCCGCAGGGAAAATATCAATAATGCCGCCGCGCACCGCGAATTGGCCTGCGCCCTCGATTTGTTCACACCGCTCGTACCCCGCTTCCACCAGCGTTTTTGCGAGATCCGCAACCGGAAGCGATGCGCCGTCTTTGATGGTCAACGTATGCGCGGCAAGTGTTTTCGGCGGCAGTGTCCACTGCGCCGCGGCTTCAGCGGTGGTGCATACCACGTCGCAGTTGTCCTGCGCCAGTGCCGCCAACACACCAAGCCGTTGTTGCTCGAATTCGCGCGAACCGTAGGTCACGTCACGAAGCGAAATCTCCCGTGCCGGATAGACCAAAGCCCGTTTGCCGAGGGCACAGAGATCCTCACACAAACGGGTGGCTTCCGCTTCATCGGCAGTGAGCAAAAGCACCCGTTTATGGGCGCTTTCCGACAAGGCCGCCGACAGCAGCACTTTATGAATTTGTCCCACACCGGACACGTATACCGGCGTGTTCCCCGTCTTGACCGCCGTTTGCAGTTTCTTAAACGAGGGCGAGGCACAAAGCCCCGAAAGCAGGACGTTCATAGATTTCTCCTAAATCATTTAGAATAGCGATTCATCGCTTCATCAATATTCCCCATCACGATAAGTTTTGCAGCATCAGCGGCGGTTTTGGCGGCTTCGTCCATCGTCTTACCTTCCGCTTGCGTAAAGCGCGACAGCACCCAGTCCGCGAGTTCCATTTGCGGATGCGGTTTTTCGCCGACACCCAATTTGATACGGGCAAACTCCTCGGTGCCGAGGTGTGTGATGATGCTGCGAAGTCCCTTTTGTCCGCCGTCGCTTCCCTTGCGGCGCACACGCACCACACCGAGCGGAAGCGACACGTCATCCGAAAACACAAGCAACTGCGACGGCTCTAATTTATAGAATTTCATCGCCGCCGCCACCGCTTCGCCGGAGTTGTTCATATACGTCTGCGGCAACATCAACAAAACGCGCTTGTCACCGATTTTTCCCTCGCCGCAAAGCGCGGAAAACCGCGCACGTTTCACGTCTGCGCCGAGATCGTCCGCAAGGGCATTCAAAGCGCGAAATCCCGCGTTGTGCCGCGTGTTTTCATACTGTTTTCCAAAATTTCCGAGCCCCACCACCAAAAAATCGATTGGGCCTGCTTTCTTAAAAATCATAGTGTATTCCTCCGCGTTTTGCGTTTTTTACCCATGCGTTTTGGGCGAGATAGTCCCACTACCTCGCCTCGTTTTCGTATTTCGCCCCCATTATGCCACAAGAAACCAAAAAAAGCAAGGAAAATTTGGCGAAAGGCAAGAAAAGAAGCACCCCAACCACTTCGCGGAAGTCACCTCGTCAAAGGGAGCCGAGATGTCCGCCAAAATTCTTTTGTAGGGACCGGCGTCCCCGACGGTCCTTTGTAAAATTCTGCACCGACCCGCGGCGTGCCCATGCCTTCCCCTTGAGGGGAAGGTGCCGAGCGCACGCGAGGCGGATGAGGTGTGATTGGGATGACACCTCATCAGTCGCCGTCCGGCGACAGCTTCTCCTCAAGGAGAAGCCGAACCCATTGAGAGCGCAACCGGAAATGCTGAAAAACTCACAACGGCAAGACCAAGGCCTTGCCCTACAACATCACCCAAAGCGCGCATAAAAAATCCCCGACGAAAAATCCGTCGGGGATTTTGGTCATTCAACTTTTATCAGTCTTTCCTCACAGTGATCGTATATTGATCCTCCCTCACCGTCATCGTATTCTACCTTATAATGCACCGCTCCACACAATTTCCCCTCTTCATCTAACGACAAGGTGTCTACATCGCCTTTGCAGGTGTATTCGATGGTTTTTTCATCAACCTCCGTCCAGCGAGCGTACGGTTCACCGTAGTGGTCCAATACTTGCTGAGCCAATGCCGCCGTCCAAAACGATTCATCATCCGGAATTTGAATGTGCCAATCCCGTTCCTCGACATCGCTCAAATATTGTTCGGCTCTGTAAATAATACCGTCAGTATCAATTTTCCATATCGTCAAAAAACGGCCATTGTAGCGCCAGTCCCACACTTCCATCCAATACCCCACCATCGCGTGCGGTGCCGGAGTGCTTTCCACCACTGCCTCGGATGCAGCATCGGACGTGCTTTGCGCGTTATTTTGTTCATCGGTCGATTTGTCACCGCAAGCCGTAAGCGCCAACATCATTGTGAGCGCCAAAGTCACCGCAACCAGTCGTGTCAATATGGTCATTTTCCACTCCTCCTAAAATTTGGTGTGTTTTAATTTTACTGCAATTTGCGGTAAATGTCAATACTGCATTTTGCGGTAGGGTATACTGTTGGCAGAAAGGAGGAGTTTTGATGTATCAACGCATCCGCGACCTGCGGGAAGACCGCGACCTCACCCAGCGCGAGTTAGCGACCGCGCTCAACTGCTCACAGCAGGTATACAGCAACTACGAACTCGGTCAGCGAGACATCCCCACCGACGTTCTCATTAAACTCTCGAAATTCTACAACGTTTCCACCGACTATATTTTAGGGCTAAAAGAAAAATGACCGCTTCCGAAATGGGAAGGGGTCATTTTTGATTTCAATCAGTTGTCAAAAAACTTCGCGTGCACCGCACTCACGGCACGGTCGCAATCTTTTTCGTCGATGAGGACGGAGATTTTGATTTCGCTGGTGGAAATCATCTGGATGTTGATGCCGTTGCTGCTCAGAGCCTCAAACATGGAGGCGGCGACGCCGGCGGCACCCATGAGTCCGGCGCCCACGATGCTGACCTTGGCGACGGAGGTGTCAATATCCACATGGTCGAAGCCGATGCTGCTGCGCTGGTCCTCAAGGCGGGCCTTTGCGGTCTCTGCATCCTTTACAAGGCCGTCAATGTCATTGACATCCG
>JAZLLJ010000053.1:0-8886 GCA_045598065.1 Acutalibacteraceae bacterium | reverse complement strand
ATGGATGCACCCAAACTGTGGCATGCCGCCATCGGCGCCGTCTTTTTGGAGCATATCCTCGGCATCGAGGACCAAGATATACTCAACGCCGTGCGATATCACACCACCGCTCGCGCCGGTATGAGCCCTCTGGAAAAAACTGTATACATCGCCGACTTCACCGCCGTCGGCCGCCACTATCCCGACGTGGCAGAAATGCGCCGCCGTGCCGACATCTCGTCGAAAGAGGCGATGCGCTACGCGGTACGCTATTCCATTGATGAATTGAAAGAAAAGGGACGCGAACCCCACCCCGACACACTGAAAGCCGCCGAGGAGTTGCAAATCGCCGTCCAAAACAATACGAAAGGATGACCGAATAATGGCAAAAGACAATCGTCAGAAAAAACGAATTAAAGCCGCCAAAAAAGCCGCTCGCGCCGCCAAACGCGGAAACGGTGCTCCCGGCCAAGCGCAGGTTCCGCTTCGAGGTGGCTATGCGGCGCCCAACGCGGTCAACACGGCTCCTCGTCGCGGCAAGAAAAGAAAGAAAAAGAAGAACGGCGCGCCGGTCGGAAAAATCATTCTGACCGTGTTGTCCTTGTTGTTCTTGGCCGCGCTGGTTTGGTTGATTATCGAAGGCGTCCACATGGCGAAATCGTTCTTGGGCGGTTCCGGCGAAGCCGAGAACAGCACCGTCATCAACAACCAGGACGACGGAAGCGTCGGCTATTATCTTATCGGGTTGATGGGAGAAAAGAACGAAGAGACCGGCAAAACCGGCCCCACGCAAATGTTCTCCCTTGTCCGGTTTGACAAAGAAGCCAAAACCGTCAGTGTGATGCAACTGCCCACGCTCACCTACTTAGGCGACACTGAACATTTCGCGGTGGATACACTGGGTGAGGTGTGGAACAACCCGAAACCCCTCGATTGGTGCGAGTCGTGCAAACGGCAGGTTACGGAAGAGGAAATCAAAGACAACAAACACAACGTCACGTTGGACAATGGCAAAACCTGCAACACCAAAATCACACAAAAAACCGGTAGTTCCGAGCAAAACTTGATGAACGTGTTCAACTACCTGTATTCCATCAAAATCAACAACTACTACCTGATGCCCCAAGAAGCCTTCGTAAAACTGGTTGACCTTTTGGGCGGCGTCGACTTGAAACTGGGAGATGCTATGACTCTCGGCGAGATCACGTACGAATCCGGCGTCCATACGGTAGACGGCGAGGGCGCACTGGAATATGCGCTCGGCGATTGGGAATCCGTAAACGGCGAACTGAATAATATGGTTCACCAGCGGCAGGTGTTCGTCGCCCTCTTTGAACGGTTGATGAAAGCCTCCGAGAAAGACTCCTTCTGCGAGGATACCCTGCTTCCGCTGATGAAAGGCTCTACGCCCATCCGCATTTATCGCGGCAATAACAGCAACGACATCGACACCGATTCTCAGTTGATGGCCGATTTGCTTAAAGAACTGAACGGTGTGAAACGCTCCGACATCTCCATCTGCCTCCTTCCGGGCGAGGTCAGCCAAGACTTCTACTCGGTCCACAAAGACGAGTTAGTCACCGTGCTAACCGAAACCTTCCATGAGGACATCAAAGAAAAAGACCTGAAAATGACCGAGCTCGCCAACACCGAAAAATCCGATTTGAAAGCCACCACGTTTGACAAATTGCTTGTGAAACAAAGCGGCTTCCTCGAAGAGAAGGAGGAGGAAGAATGAGCTTAGACTCCCCGAAAGACCTTTGCGGCGAAATTGTCCGCTCGCTCGACAACCACAAAGCCGCCGAAATTCGCGTAATCGACGTTCACGCGCTGACCTCGCTGGCGGATTATTTCGTCATTGCCGAGGGCATCAGTTCCACCCAAGTCCGCTCCTTTACGGACTACGTGGAATACGACCTCAAAGAGCAGGGCGTTGAACCGCTCCGCACCGAAGGCTATCGCAACTCCTCGTGGGTGCTGATGGATTACGGCTGCGTGGTCGTGCACGTGTTTATGCAGGAAACGCGCGAATTTTACAATTTAGAACATCTTTGGAAAGACGGCGTTGACGTAGACGTTGCCGATTTCCTTCAAAATACTGAGAAATGAGATGACACAAATGGACCGTTATGATTTTTCTGCCGTTGAGAAAAAATGGCAAAAAATTTGGGACGAAAAACAAACTTTCGCCGCCAAAGACAACTCTGACAAACCGAAATTCTACGGTCTCGTAGAATTTCCCTATCCGTCCGGCGCCGGTATGCACGTCGGTCACATCAAAGCCTACTCCGGCCTTGAAGTGGTGTCTCGCAAACGCCGTTTGCAGGGCTACAACGTACTTTTCCCGATTGGCTTCGATGCTTACGGCCTGCCCACCGAAAACTACGCCATCAAAACGGGAATGCATCCTCGCCAAGTAACGGATATCAACATCGAAAAATTCACCTCCCAGCTCAAAGCCGTCGGCTTCTCGTTCGACTGGAACCGTGTCATCGACACGACCGAGGAAGACTACTATCGCTGGACACAGTGGATTTTCCTTAAAATGTTCGAAAAAGGCCTTGTGTTCCGCGATAAAACGCTTGTCAACTACTGCCCGAGCTGCAAAGTCGTTCTCTCCAACGAGGACTCTCAGGGCGGCAAATGCGACATCTGCCACAGCGACATCGTCCAAAAATCCAAGGACGTGTGGTATCTGCGCATCACCGACTACGCGGACAAACTGCTCGAAGGCCTCAAAGAAGTGGACTTTTTGCCGAACATCAAACTCCAGCAGGAGAACTGGATCGGCAAATCCACCGGTGCGTTCGTCAACTTCACCCTTTCGGGCCTCGACGAAACTTTGCGCATCTACACCACGCGCCCCGACACGCTTTACGGTGTCACCTTTATGGTTATGGCGCCGGAGCATCCGCTGCTTGACAAATATCAAGATAACATCAAAAACTTCGAGTCAGTCAAAGACTACCGCGCCGAGTGCGCCAAGAAAACCGAGTTTGAGCGCACGCAACTGGTTAAAGACAAGACCGGCGTGAAACTGGACGGCCTGTGCGCCACCCATCCGCTCACCGGCAAAGACATCCCGATTTTCATCTCCGACTACGTTATGATGGGCTACGGCACCGGCGCGATTATGGCGGTGCCGGCACACGATGACCGCGACTACGAATTTGCCAAAAAATTCGGCATCGACATCATCGAAGTCATCAAAGGCGGCGACATCTCGAAAGAAGCCTATACCGGCGACGGCGAAATGGTCAACTCCAATTTCCTCAACGGCTTCACGAACAAAAAAGATTCCATCGCCCGTATGATTGAGTATCTCGAAGAAAAAGGTGTCGGCGAAAAAGGCGTCCAGTACAAGATGAAAGACTGGGCGTTCATCCGCCAGCGCTATTGGGGCGAACCGATCCCGATCGTTCATTGCCCAACCTGCGGTATGGTCGCCGTGCCGTATGACGAACTGCCGCACAAACTCCCGAAAATGGATAAATTCGAGCCGGGTTCCGACGGCGAAAGCCCCCTTGCCAAAGTGGACGATTTCGCCAACTGCACCTGCCCGAAATGCGGCGGCGCGGCGAAACGTGAAACCGACACCATGCCTCAGTGGGCCGGCTCGTCGTGGTACTTCCTGCGCTATATCGACCCGAAAAACAACGCGGCGTTTGCCGATGCGGATAAACTGAAATACTGGATGCCGGTTGACTGGTACAACGGCGGTATGGAACACGTTACCCGTCACCTCATCTACTCCCGCTTCTGGTATAAATTCCTCTACGATCTCGGCGAAGTGCCGGTATCTGAGCCGTATGCCAAGCGCACGGCGCAAGGCCTCATTCTCGGCCCGGACGGCGAGAAAATGAGCAAATCCAAAGGCAACGTCGTCGATCCGAACGAAGTGGTCGAGCAGTACGGCGCGGATGTGTTGCGCCTTTACGTCCTCTTTATGGGCGACTACGAAAAAGCCGCTCCGTGGTCGGAAAACAGCGTGCGCGGCTGCAAACGCTTCATCGACCGTCTGTGGGCGCTGCAAGAGATGGTCACCGATGAGGAAGGCTATTCCCAAGACCTTGAAGGCGCGTTCCACCGCACTATCAAAAAAGTGTCCGAGGACTTCGAAACCCTCAAATACAACACCGCCATCGCGGCGATGATGACACTCCTCAATGACATCTATGATAAAGGCTCCGTCACTCGCGGCGAACTGAAAACCTTCATCACGCTTCTTAACCCCGTCGCCCCGCACATCACCGAAGAAATCTTCGAGAAAATGGGCTTCGGCGGTATGCTCAACGAAACCTCGTGGCCCACGTGGGACGATGCAAAATGCGTTGAAAAGGCCGTGGAGATCGTGGTGCAGGTCAACGGCAAGATCCGCGCGCGCCTCAACATCGCCCCCGATATGGCGAAAGAGGACGTCCTCGCCCTCGCGAAAGCGGACGAAAAAGTCGCCGCCGAACTCGCCGGCAAATCACTCGTCAAAGAACTCTATGTTCCTGCAAAACTCGTCAACTTGGTCGTGCGGTAAACATAAATTACCAACAACTTACCACGCAAAACGAATTTTGGATGAAAATGCAAAAATTCCCACGTTTTTTGTCGGGAAAGTTGAATAAATCTCTTGACGAAATCGTTTTTTTGCGGTATACTGTCTTCTGTTATGTGGCGAAATTACCGCCTTTCCAAAATTGAGGGGAGGGAAACATAGAATGTCCGAAGTTAGAGTTAAAGAGAACGAAAGCCTTGATAGCGCCCTGCGCCGCTGGAAAAAATCCTGCGCCCGTTCCGGTGTGTTGGCCGAAGTTCGCAAAAGAGAACATTACGAGAAGCCTTCGGTGCGCCGTAAGAAAAAATCCGAGGCCGCCCGCAAAAGAAAGTTCAAATAATGTCGCATAAAAAGCGGGCAAGATTTCTTGCTCGCTTTTTTATCTGCCCCGCCGTTTTTGTCAAACCGACGAGGAAGGAGTATTCTTATGTCGATTTTTTATCCCACCCTTTTGCGCGAACGTATTCAATACGTCACTCCCGACGATTTGCGCTCTTTGGGGGTAGAGGGAATATTGCTCGACGTGGACAACACGCTAACCAAATTTCATAGTCAAGAGTTATCCGACGAAGTCGCCGACTGGCTCAAAATGATGCAGAACGAGGGTTTCAAAATGACCGTCGTCTCCAATGGTTTTGCCAAACGCGTTCTGCCGTTTACCAACAAAATCGGGCTGGATGCCGTGTCGCTGTCCTGCAAACCGTCGCCCATCGGGTTTTGGCGCGGTGCCAAACGACTCGGTCTGCCGCTCAAAAAATGCATCGCCATCGGCGACCAGGTGTTTACTGACGTGCTCGGCTCGAAACTGGCCGGTGTCAAAATGCTGCTTCTGATGCCCATCGAGTTGGAGCGCGACCGTCCCACCATTATGCTCAAACGCCATTTTGAAAAAGGGATTTTGCGCCGATTCCGCCAAAAACATCCGGAACGGCTGTAAGGAGGCTTTTTCGTGTCCACCGAGTTGATTGCCCGTTTCGGGCCTGCCGGCAACTGCGACGATTTTGCCGCCGCCGGTCATAAACACAGCGCCGAAATGCCTGCTTATGCCGCCTCTTTCGGCCTGAATGCATACGAATATCAGTGCGGCCGCGGTGTCCGGTTGTCGGACGATACCGCCGCCGCTTTACGTTTGAGCGCCGAGGAGCACAACGTGCAGTTGTCCCTCCACGCTCCGTATTTTATCTCGCTTGCCAGCGACGATCCCCAAAAACGCGACAACAGCATCCGCTATATTCTCGACAGCGCCGATGCCGTCGCCCGTCTCGGCGGCGACCGCATCGTGGTGCATCCCGGCGGTCTCGGCGGTTTGTCCCGTGAAGGAGCAACGGCGCTCGCCTGTGAAACTCTCACCCGTGCCCAAGCGGCACTCGACGAAGCCGGACTCGGTTTTATCCACATTTGCCCCGAAACGATGGGTAAAATCAATCAACTGGGCGACCTTTCGGAAGTTATGCACTTTTGCGCCGTTGACGAGCGATTTTTGCCGTGTATCGACTTCGGACATCTCAACGCACGCACCCACGGAGGCATCGCTGAAAAGACCGATTACGCGGCAATTTTGGACACGCTTGAAAATGCCCTCGGAATCGAGCGCGCGCGGCAATTCCACGCCCATTTTTCCAAAATCGAATACACCGACGGCGGCGAAAAACGCCACCTGACTTTTGAAGACACCCTGTTCGGCCCCGAGCCTGCACCGCTGATGCAACTCATCGCCGAACGTGGCTTTACCCCCACCTTCGTGTGCGAATCGGCAGGCACCCAAACTCGCGATGCCAAAACGCTGATGACGCTTTATGAGGAGGCGAAAAAATGACTCACGTGGAAGAACTCCAAACCGTGCTGAACGCCGGCGAAGCGGCACTTATCACTTCTCCTGCCGCCCGTTTTTGGCTTTCCGGCTTTTTTGCGGATGACGGTGCCATTCTTCTCACCCACGATGCCGCTACGTATCTTCTCGATTCTCGCTATATCGAGGCAGGCGAAAAAGCGGTCAAAGCACTCCCCTGCACCTTGCTGACACGACTGTATGAGAATATCGCCGTCTTTCTCGGCGAACGGTGCACGGACACGCTTCTTATCGAAGCGGAACAAACCACCGTTGCCGCCGAAGCGCGCCTCAAGACGGCGCTCACGGACGTTACCGTTTGCACGGACGGTCGGTTAGATGCCGCCATCGAACAAGGTCGGCGCGTGAAAACCCCCGAGGAACTGAAAAATCTCCGCGCCGCCCAAGCCCTTACGGACGACGGCTTTTCCTACATTATCGAACGCCTCTCCCCCGGCCGCACCGAGCGCGACGTGGCGCTGGAGTTAGAGACGTATCTCCGCAAAAACGGCTCGGAGGGCGTGTCTTTCGACTTTATCGTGGCAAGCGGCGAAAACGGCTCGTGTCCCCACGCCGTGCCGTCCGACCGCAAGTTGCAAAAAGGCGATTTCATTACCTTTGACTTCGGCGCAGTCGTCGGCGGAATGCACTCCGATATGACACGCACGGTTGCGCTCAGTGCCGTCTCGGACAAACAAAAAGAACTTTACGACGTGGTGCTGTCTGCCCAACTTGCCGCACTCGCAAAAATCGCGCCCGGTGCGCTTTGTGCCGAAGTGGACAAAGCCGCACGCGACGTAATTGCCGCCGCCGGTTACGGCGATTGCTTCGGCCACGGCACGGGCCACGGCGTGGGCTTCGAAATCCACGAAGCACCGAATCTCTCCCCTCGCGCCGGCAAAAAAACGTTGGAGATGGGCAACGTTGTCACCGTGGAACCGGGCATTTATCTTCCCGGAGTCGGCGGCGTACGCATCGAGGATATGGCGCTTGTAACCGAAAGCGGACACGAAAATCTTACAAAATCGAAAAAAAGTTTGCTCATCCTTTAATTTTCGGCAAATAAGACTTGCAAAAAGAAAGAAAATACGGTAAAATAAAGAAAATAGGTTTATAGGAGGACTAAAACTATGGTTTCTGCAGGCGATTTTCGCAACGGCGTTACGTTTGATATGGACGGCGTCGTGTTCCAGATCGTGGAATTCCAACACGTCAAACCCGGCAAAGGTGCCGCCTTTGTCCGTACCAAGATCCGCAACGTGATCTCCGGCGCGGTCATTGAAAAAACCTTCAACCCGAACGACAAATTCCCGACGGCTTACGTCGAGCGCAAAGAGATGGAATACTCTTACAACGACGGCGATCTCTACTACTTTATGGATCCTGAATCCTACGAGCTCGTCCCGTTGAACAAAGACGTTCTCTCCGACAACTTCCGTTTCGTGAAAGAGAACATGGTCTGCCGCGTTGCTTCGTATAAAGGCAACGTCTTCGGTGTGGAGCCGCCGAACTTCGTCGAACTCCAAGTCACCCAGACCGATCCGGGCTTCAAAGGCGACACCGCCACCAACGCCACCAAACCGGCGACGCTGGAAACCGGCGCCGAAGTCCGTGTCCCGCTGTTCATCGACGAGGGTGAAATGATTCGTATCGACACCCGTACCGGTGAATATATGGAGCGTGCCTAAGGTATACTATTTCTGATTTCTATTTTTACAAGGAGGAATCACCATGACTGTCAGTGAAAAAGTGGCGTATCTCAAAGGTCTTGCCGAGGGCATGAACCTCTCCGAGGAAAACAACGCCGACAAAATGACTCTGAAAATTCTCGACGTGCTGTCCGATATCGCCCTCGATATGGAAGATATGGACGATGCGCTCGCGGAACTCTCCGCCCAGGTCGACGAGATTGACGAGGACCTCGCCGCCGTGGAAGACGATCTTTATGACGACGAAGACGGTTGCGGATGCGGCTGCGGCGATTGCGACTGTGATTGTGATTGTGACTGCGGCTGCGGTTGCGGCGATGACGACGAAGAATTCTACGAAGTCACCTGCCCTGCTTGCAACGCCGATTTCGAAGTGGACGAGGAAACCCTGCTTGAAGGCGCCATTGTCTGCCCGAACTGTGGTCAAGACCTCGAATTTGACATCGAGGAGTGCGACTGCGAAGACGGTTGCGACTGCTGCGACGAAGAAGAGTAATTTTAACTTAAAAAAGACCACCCGATGGGAGAGACTACGTAACGAAGTAGTCTCTCCCTTTTGGTTTTTGTAATCAGCCGGAATGATTGAATCAATAGGAAAAATCAAAAATCATTATTATGGGGGATTACACAATGAAAAAGCATATCACAGATGAAAAAACAAGCATCAGTTACACTCTGCACGGCGACTACTATCTGCCGGATTTGGAATTGCCCGAGCAAAAATCAATCGAGATTTGGGGACAACAGCACTTGTAGTATTTGAAGCAACACCGCAAGGCGATTTATAACAGCTTGTTTCTGGCTGGCAAATTGAACGACTACCT
>JAZLLJ010000052.1:0-26934 GCA_045598065.1 Acutalibacteraceae bacterium | reverse complement strand
ACGCGAAAACCCGCCTCGACTATACTGGCGTATAGCGAGGCGGTTTGACAATGTTCTGCGCCAAAATCTCGAGTTCTTAAGGAATACATTCCTTAAGAACTCCCGGCCAACGGCGGCCTTTTTCTATGTTTTTTTACGTTTCGGTTTTGTCTTCGGTGACTTTGTTGAAGATAAACAGCTTCGAGAAGACGTAGTTTAGAATCAGCACGATGATGTTGCAGATGATTTTGGCGATACCGCCGGACATGCCGAGGAGATCCACCAGCAAAAGCATACCGCCGAGGTCGATGAGATAGGTCAGTGCGCGCGCACCGAAGGACATACCGGCTTCGCGCGCCAGTTCTTTGAACCCGTGGGTTTTGCTGTGGAACACAAAGGTTTTGTTGGTAAAATAGGCGAAAATGACCGCGGTTACCCACGCGATGGTGGTGGACAGCCAAGTGGCCATATGGAACCACAAGTCGCACAGGTTGAACGTGACGAGGTTGGCGATGGTGGCGAACACGCCGAAGATGAAATAATCGACGATTTCGCGCGGGACGACGATGCATACAAAGATGACGAACGCCATTCCCACCGCACCGCACAGCATATAGAGGAGCGCGTGCAAATCAAAGTCGCCGCCGCGAATCATCGGCAACAGCGTTCCGATAGTGGACAACAGACCGCCGACATAAAGGGCAGGAAGCAGCGCTTTTTTGCCCTCTTTGCGGCGCTCACACGCGGCGAGCCACGCAAACCACGTTGGTAACGCCAACGCGCAGGCGTAAAGGAAGAAGAGCATCCATTCGCCGCCGAACAACGACACCATATCGCCGATAAGCAGTTTGACGGTGGTATGCATAACGTTTTCACCGTTGGCAATCAGCGACGTGTGGATATCGGTGGGCAGGAATTGCACCAAACAAATGCCGGCGGCAGAGAGCACGGTCAATATTATCCACAACAGTTTATGCCACGGTTTGCGCGGTGTTGTAAACGTTTCGGGAGTGTTGGATTCCGCCATAGCGGTCACGTCCTTTCGTTTGGAAAATCAATAGGATTTCATGGTGTAGTTGCCGTCGGGATCGTAAAGCACGAAGGCGGCATCTTCTCCGTTTTGAGCGCGGAGAGATTTAAGTTGCGCGGCAATCGCGGCATCGTCCACTTTATAGGCTTGTACAAACGGGAGAAGCAGTGGCTGCTTCGCTTCGTCAATCAGCTTCACGCGGAGATTGGTTTGCTTCAGCGCCAGTTCCACCGCTTTTCCGGGATCGCTTGTGGGGTTGCGCAACGTCTCTTTGCCCACTGTCAATTTCTTGCCGAGGGAATCGGGGAAAAGGAGCGGCGCCGCCGCATCTGCACCGAAGTTTAAGGGGTTGCCGCCGTAGGCCGCGGTGCTGTCGCTGAACGTGGCAAGACCGGGAGCGCAAACGATGATCTCGGCGGCGGAGTTGACTTTCTTCGCGGCGGCTTTCGTGTCGGTTACAAACTTCGTCAACACGTCCAGTTTGGACAGCGACGACAGTTTTGTGGAGCCGTAGGAAGCGGCATACGTTTGGTTCGGGAATTGCACACCGGTGAGCATCACGTCCGTAAACCCGATGGAGACCAGTTCGGTCACGTAGGCTTGCAGATACGTGTGGGCTTCGGGCGAGTAGGGGTTAAGCCACGGTTTGCCGCCTTTGGCCTGGGTGTTGTCCAACCAGATATAGGAAGCGTCACCGGCATACAGCACACGGGCATCCGGCATTTTTCGGGCGGCAACGGCATCCTCAAAGCAGGAAATGCGCGGGATGGCGAGCACACCTTGCGCGGTACAGTAGTCCAAAAATCCGGAGAGGTCTTCTTTGGTAATTGCCGTTTTCGAGACACACGCCGCTTTTTTGGCGCCGTCCGTCGTGGAAGTATATACCACGGTACCGTCTGCATTTTTTAAGTCGAATACCACCGCATTGAGGCCGGAAGCGACGGCTTTGCTGACGGCGGCTTCGCGTCCCTCTTTCGATTGCAGTGTCGCTTGCGGCATATAGAAAGCGTGTACCGTTTCAAGCGACGGCAACGTCGGCGTTTGCGGTGTTTGCGGTGTTTTCTCTTGCGAATCGGGCACAGAAGAGGAGTGTGTACTTTCGGCGGTTTCACTTACCGCAGAGGTGGTGGAACTCTTTTTTTCAAGCGTGGTTCCGAGCCACTTGGCGGTAAGAACGCCAAGTCCGCACAAAACCAGCAACAGAAAGACCGCACTGACGGTTTTCCACGGAATTTGGAATCGCCGCCGCCGAGAAAAATTGTGGCGGTTGCGGCGGATTTTTCTTCTTCGAGCCAAAGCGATGGCCTCCTTTTATCGGTAAAAGCAATTAAATGAACGTGATGTCGGCGGAAAAACCGCATAGCGCAAGGGCCAAAATACCCAAGTAGAGGAATTGTGCCGGAAGCCCTGCAAAGGCTTTGGGCATTTCCTCGTGCTGCATACGGTCGATTCCCTCGCACAACAATAAAAATACAAGGAAAAAGCCGATGCAAGCGCCGGCGGCAAGTCCGATGCACATAAGAAAACTGCAATGGAATTGGTGGTTGGCAATGAGTCCTATGCCGGTGACAACGGTGTTGACAGCGGCCAAAGGAAGCATGGAGCGGACCGTTTCATAAAAACGGGGGAAAAGCTTTTTAAAGAACAGGATGGCCGTGAGATACCAAACGGCGGAAATCGCCACTAAAATCAGCGGACGAAGCAGTTTGGCTGTTTCACCGGTGCCGAGTGCGTGATCAATGGGGTAAAAGCAAGAGATGCTCAGCAACGAAAACGCCAAAAGCAATAGGGCAAAAATGCCGTGATTTTCGGAACGACGTGTCATGCGCACCGTAAGTGCCGAGCCGATACCGGTGGTCAACACCAGGTTTTGGGTGAAAGCGGCGGCGAGGAAATAGAGAAGGGTGCTATGAAAATCACTCATGGTCGGCACCTCCCGTCGTCAGTTCTCGGTGCTTGGTGCGGTCAGCGGCGAGGGTTTTCCCTCGTTGAAGAACGGCGGCCATCAACCCGAGAAGCAGGAATGCGGCAAAGGGAAGCGCGGCTTGCGGCAAATCGACCGAAAGGGCAATCGGTTTGCTCCACAAGGTACGGCGTGCGGCGATTTCCCGTACGGCGCCCACAAGACTAATCACAATACCAAAACCGAACGAGGAAGCGAATGCATCCAAAAATCCGGCTAAGGGATCAAAATCGCCGAGGGCGCTTTCGCCGTGATACGCGAACAGGGTAGTCACGGACAAAAGCGGCAAAAACAAATACAGCGACGCATACAGTTCGGTGGAAATAAAGGCGTTGATGCAGTACGCTTCTCCGCAGAGCAACGCAACGGCGCACAGCGCATGAACGGGAATACGCAAAACGCTCGGAAGTTTGCGGCCGACCGCCAACATAAACAGGTTGGTCAAAATCAGCGTAACCATGGTGCACAGGAACAGTGTGACACCGGATTTCAGCGTGGTGGCACCGCCAATCAACGGGCACAGGCCAACGCCTTCCACCAATACCAGATTGTTGGTGAAAGCGCGGTCTTTGAAAAGGGTACGGTATTTATTAAGGGAACGAGGAGCCATTATTCTTCACGCTCCTTTCGTCTTTGACGGCGAGGACGCAGGATTCGCCACGCAAAGCGGTCGAGTACGTTGGAAAAAGCGTTGCAAATCAGCAAAGCAAAGCAGAAACCTTCCTCGAACGGTCCCACGTGGCGCATCCACATAGTAAGGGTACCCACCATTACACCGTAGAATACGTGTGCCAACGGGTGACGGGGCGAGGTAACGGGATCGTTGAGCATAAACACCGCACCGAACACCAAATAGCCGGAGCAGAGTTCGAAAAGAACGCTTTGATACCAAGAGATATCTTCCACGCGAGGGAACAACACCGCGATAAGAGCGGCTGTCCCGAGGCAGGACAGTGTCAAAAGCGGTGCGGCGCTGCGGCGCACAAACAGATAGACGGCGCCGGCGCAAAGCACAAGAATGGCAACGGTTCCAATGGAACCGGTGACTTGGCCAATCAAAAATTCGTACCAAGCAAACGGAGTGGTGCCGCCGGTTTTAAGAAGTCCGGCAGGCGAAGGAGCGGTCATCACGTCTTGGGGGAAAATCGCAAAAGGTACTGTTGTTTCCCGTGCAGGATAGGTGAACACGTGCTGCGAAAAGCACTGGGTGACGAACGCAATACCTGCGGCGGCAGGGTTAAAGAGGTTGTGGCCGGAGCCGCCGAACGGCAATTTCACAATCAGCACTGCAAAGGCGTTGGCCAGTACAGGCACAAACAACGGCACGCAAGCCGGAAGAAGCATCGCGATGATGAGACCGGTGATTACGGCGGTCCCATCCGCGAGAGAAACCTTTTTCCACCCAATCAGACAGCCGATATATTCGAAAAAGAGGGCCGAAATCACCGACACACCGCATACAAGAAGGACGCGCATTCCAAACAGTATGCACGCGAGAGCCGCGGCAGGAATCAGCGCCAAGATGGTGTCGAAGGAAAGTGTCAACACGCCGGATTCATTTTGGGAAAACGGCGCTTTTCTAAGATTACTCATACCGATGCACCCCCCATTCTGTCAGCACACGTCGGTCTTCGAGAATGCCTTGTTTTACGCGGTCGGCGACCGGACGGTTTGCCGGACAAACCACCGAACAGGCATTGCACCCGTCGCAATCGGCGACGGAGAGGGAGTAGAGTTTGGAAAATTGCAGATTTTCTACGCGACGGGCAATTTCATACGGAAGCAAGTGCTTGTGGCACACCGCAGCGCAACGTCCGCATCCGATACACGCGTGAACCGCGGGAGATTTGTTTTCCAACACCGCCAACACACACGTAGTACCCGGTAAAATCGGCAACGTATCGGAAGAAACAGCGGTGCCGGTGAAACTGTCGCCCAACACGTAATAAGAGGGATCGCCGATTAAGCCGCACAGCGAAAACACCTCCGCCAAAGGAGTGCCGAACGGCACGCGCACGTTGGCAGGAAGCGACACCGCGCTGCCGGCAACGGTGACGGTGGCAAATCCTTGTGGCCTTGCAAACGCGCACGCACGGTACAGTGCCAAGCACGCTTGCACGCCGATGCGCGCAACCGGGCGACGGTGTTTGGTGATTTTATGGGGATACGTATCTTTGCGGTCGCGAACGAGCCGCCCTTTCGGAAGCACGGTTTTGATTTCTTCATACGCGGCATTGCCGGCGCGCAACCGCACGTGATAGTCGGCGGCGCCGATGGCCTTAGCGGCCAACATCAAGCCGTCGGCGCAAAGAGCGCCGTTTTGCCGCAAGGTGGCGAGGGAGGCCGAGCCGAAGGGCTGGTCATCCACCGCATCCGCGACTAAAAGCGATTCGTCGTTTTCTGTAAAGGCGATTAACTTGTCAGCTAAATCATGGCCGTCAAGCTCGTCAACCACGTGGGCGGCGCGGCAGGCGGCCAAAATTTCCTCCGGCGAGAGGGCATAGACGTCAACGGGTGCGGAGTCTTCTTCCGTCAGCGCCAACGTGTCCAGTTCCATATAGTCGGTTTCGCCGAGAGTGGGGTGTTCTAACTTGACAATACCGGCAAAGATACCGGTGACGGGAGCGTATAACGGAGAGGCGCCGTCGGTCAGTGTTTGACCGGGAGCGACCGTGTCGTATACGTCAACAAGGGGGGTACGAGTTTGTCCGTTTTCATCGCACAAAGGCAACATCAACTTGGGCATACGGCACAAATCAAGCGTAGGCAAACTGGCGGCCGGCTCTTTTTCCGAGGGGAACGAGAGGGCATATTGCGGATAGGTCACGGACATCACGACACCTCCTTTTCAAAATAAGATTTTCCATCCATTCCCGCTTGCAAAAGGGGCGTTGCTCACATAGAATAAAAGAGGGGGTGAGCACCGTGGAGCGAGAACGATTGGATAACGGGTGTTACCGTGTATTTTTAAGTGACGAGGAATTGCAGGAATGGGGGCTTTCGTTTGAACGGCTTTCGGGGCGCTCTCCCTGCACAAGAGCGCTGCTCTCGGCGCTGCTCGTGGCCGCTTCCGAAGGAGACGCTTTTGATGCGGAGGGAATTACCGCCGAAGTGTTTCCGGTAGAAGGCGGTTGTTTTTTGCTGTTTTCGCCGGGAACTTTCCGGGAAAAGTCGTTGCCGTCGGCGCGGATTCCTCTTTGCGCCGCGTTTGAAAACCTTGATGCACTACTGGATTTTTGTTTTGCCGCGCGGTCGCTGTCGTTGGTTTCCAGCAGTCTGTATACATATGAAGAGTGTTTGTGGCTGATTCTTACACCGCTTTCGGAAAACACCGCCCGTGTAAAGGGACTTTTATCGGAATGGGAGTGTCGCGTGTTAAGCGGTGCGGTGGCGGCCGCGTTTCTTTTGGAACACGGCAGCGTCGTTTACGGCGAAAACGCCTTACAGCGACTGAACGAAGCGGGTTAAATCGGCGGCGTCGGCATCGTTGAAGAAGGCACTGCCCACCACCACGACGTCGCAACCGGCATCAGCGCAGGCTTTGGCGGTATCACGGTTGACGCCGCCGTCAATCTCAATCACAAAATCGAGACCGCGGCGCTCGCGCTCTTTGACGAGAGCTTCCACTTTCGGCAACATATCCGCCATAAAGTGTTGGCCGCCGAAACCGGGTTCAACGGTCATAATCAGCACCAGCGACAAATCGTCGAGATAGGGGAACACGGCCTCTACCGGTGTTTTGGGTTTTACGGTCAGCGCCGCTTTTTTGCCGCGTTCTTTGATGTGGGCAATCGTGTCGGCAACGGGCGCATCGCTTTCGATATGGAAATTCACAATATCCGCACCGGCATCGATAAAGGCATCGATGAGGCGGTCGGGGTATTGCATCATCAGATGCACGTCAAACGGCAGGTCGGTGACAGGGCGCAGACGTTTGATGACCGGCGGTCCGAAACTGAGATTGGGGACGAATACGCCGTCCATCACGTCGAGGTGGACCATATCCACGCCGGAACGTTCGACGAATTTCAGTTCTTCGCCCATTTTGGCGTAGTCGCAGGTGAGAATCGAGGGAGAAATCTGCATAACGTACACTCCTTACAAATCGAGAATTTCGGGAATTTGTGAAACGGCGGTCGCGGTCGGAACGCCTTCTGCCAAATGCAGGTCGAACGCATCGACGTAGATAACACGCATACCGGCTTCGGTTGCGCCGGACAAATCATAATACGGATGGTCGCCGACGTAGACGCAGTCGGCGGTGGAAACGCCGAGTCGCGCCGCGGCACGGCGGAAAATTTCGGGATCGGGCTTGCGAATTCCCTCGTCTCCCGATACGACCGACAAATCAAGCAACGGGCGAATTCCCGCAATATCCAGTTTGCGGCCTTGCATCGAACTGTATCCGTTGGTAATAAGCCCGACGAGCACGCCTTTTTGCCGCAAGGTTTCTAAGGTTTCGCGCGTGTCGTCGAACAACACGGTTTCCGAAGCCAGCACCTGACGGCACTCGGCGGTCAGTTCGTCAATCGTCGGCGGATTTTTCCAACCCCATAAGTCGATAAGTTCTTGAAAATAATCGGGATAAGGGATGTATTTTGAGCCGTTTACGTGGGCGTGGCCGTCGCCGTTGCGATGCCACATCTCAAGGGCACGTTTCTCCTGCTCAGCAGGGGAAAGCGTGGGGAAATGGCGCTTAACAAAGCGGTCGGCATAGCGCTTATACGCCGCCGGGCGGCTTTGGAGCGTATCGTCAAAATCGAACAGTACTGCTTTCACCTTGCCGGATGCGGCAAGGTGTTTTTTTGCGGTTTCTTTATCCTGCTCGATTTGGGTTTTCAAGTCTTCTTTTGAGGAGAAGGCGCGTTCTTCTCGCAAAAAGCGGACAAGCGACACGCGCAAGTCTTTTCCGTATAAATCGCCGGAATAGTCGAAAATCGACGTTTCGCAGGAGGGCGTAATGTCGCCGAACGTAGGACGGCTGCCTACGTTCGTCAGCGCGGAGTGAACATTTCCGTCAATCTCCACCGTCGAGAGATACACACCGAGCCGCGGCACGGCAAATCCGTCGCGCAACGGCAGGTTGGCAGTGGGGAAGCCGAGCGTTTTGCCGCGACCGAAGCCGTGAGTTACCGTTCCGGTGAGCGAAAACGGATGCCCGAGCAGTCGAGCGGCCAACCCCACGTTGCCGTCGGCAAGCGCCTCGCGGATACGGGAGGAGCTGACCGGTTCGCCGTCACACAGTACCGTTTTGGCGACCGACACGCGGATACCCTGCGCTTCGCAGAGCGTTTTCAGCAGTGCCGCATCACCGACACCGCCTTTTCCGAAACGGAAATTTTCGCCGCAAGAGACAAGGCGCGCGTTCAGCTGTTCTTTCAGCACGGTTTTTACAAAATCCGTGGGGGACAAGGTGCTGATGGCGGAAAAATCCGCCAAAATCAGTTCTTCTACTCCGATGTTTTCAATTAGGCCACAGCGGTCAGCAAGGGTTTGTAACCGTGCGGCGTTTTTGGGGAGCGCCGTTTCGTCCGAAAAAGACAGAACGGTCGCGGTGAACTCTGCCACGTCCAATACTTCGGCGATAACGGCACGGTGGCCGATGTGTACGCCGTCAAACAGCCCGAGCGCGACCGCACGGGGTGTTTCGGGAAATCGGGCAGAGGCGGCGGTGAGATGATAGGTTTGCAATTCCGATTTCCCCTTTCATACAATCCCGGTCAAACGGGAAAAAGTTTACAGACTTTGAGTTCGCTGTCTTGCGGTGTTCCCAGTCCTAAGAACCGACCGTCCGGCGCTTTTACGCGCACGGTGGCGGCAACGTCCGTTTTCAGCCGGTCAAGCGAGAGAGCGCCGCCGTTTTGGAAACGGACGGCCTGCGCCTCGGTGACGGTGACGGACGGATAGGATGCAAAAATTGTTTCGGTGGGTTTTAAGTGAGCGCGACGCTCGTCGGGAGTCATCGCTTTTGCCTGCGCCAAAGTGACGCAATCGGAAAGCGTATAGCCTGCTGCCATGGTGCGGCAAAGCGACGTCATCACGGCACCGCAACCGAGCGCTTGTCCCAAATCGTGGCAAAGAGTGCGCACGTAGGTGCCTTTGGACACAAAACAGTCCAAAATGCCTTCGCCGGTTTGCGCATTGTATTGCACAAGCGCCAGTTCGTAAACCGTGACCGGACGGGCTTCCCGTTCCACTTCCATGCCTTTTCGCGCCAATTCATACAGGCGTACGCCATCTTTTTTTAGAGCGGAGGTCATAGGCGGTACTTGTAATATTTCACCCCGAAGTGGGGAAAGCGCCGCCTCTACCAAATCGGCGGAGGGAAACGTCTTGACGTCCGTTTCGGTGAGGTGGCCCCACACGTCTTGCGTGTCGCTCGTTACGCCCAACCGAAAGCCTGCGCGATAGCGTTTGTCGCCGCAGGGTAAAATGTCCATCGCTTTGGTGGCGTTGCCGCATAAAATGGGCAACACGCCGGTAGCCATGGGATCCAGGGTGCCGGCGTGACCGATTTTCTTTTGATGAAGCACACCGCGCATGACGGCGCAACAGAGAAACGAGGTCATTTCGACGGGCTTTTCAAGGCAAAACACGCCGTTTAAGATTTCGCCGCTCATACGGGATATTCTTCGTCGTCGCCGTCCACAATACCGGGCACGGCGGTTTTGACTGCGTTCAAAACACGGTCGAGCACGTCGGGCAGTTCGCCCGTAAGGGTACAGCCTGCCGCCGCCGCGTGACCGCCGCCGCCGAGCAACGTGCAGATATCGCAGGCGTTGGCTTTGGAACCGGTACGCACGCTGATTTTGAAGCGATTTTGGTCGATTTCGCGAAGCGTGGCGCCAACCCACACGCCCTCGATTTCACGGGGGATGGAGGCGAGACCTTCCATATCGTTTTCGAGAGCGCTCGATTTTTCGAGCATCTCCACCGTCAGCGGCATCACGGCACAGCGACCGTCCCACTCATAGTGGATGGCGGCAAGCGCCAACCGTTCGAGTTCCATTCGACGGCGAGATTTGATGTCGAACATTACGCGGTTGATGTAATCCGAGCGGATGCCCACGTCCAGCATATCCGCCGCCATACGGTGGCAGAGTGCATCGGTGTTGCTGTAACGGAAACAGCCGGTGTCGGTGGCCATGCCGGTATACAGCGCTTCCGCGATGGTCGGAGTGACCGTTACGCCCAGTTCTTTAATAATCTCGTACACGAGCATGGCTGTGGCGGCGTAGTTTTTATACAGCAGATTTTCGGCATAATAGGTGTTGGAAGCATGGTGGTCGATACACAGTTCAACGAGCATGGAATAGGCTTCCAGTTCTTCGCCGAGCAAACGGGGGTCGGCCACGTCAACCGCACAATAGTGAGAGGGGGTAAAATCGTCCCACTTGGCGGCTTCGGTAATAAAAGCGTATTTACCCGGAATCACATCCGAGCAGACGACGCGCACCTTTTTTCCCAGTTGCTGCAGGGCTTTTCCGAGAGCGTATGCACTGCCGAGTGTGTCGCCATCGGGATATTGGTGTGTCAAAATCAGCCAGTTATCGCCTGCTTTCAACAAATCGCAGGCACCGGCCAAATCCACGTCTTTACACGTGGGGTTGATTTTTGTCACGTCGCATCCTCCTTTTTAAGAGATTGCAGAGTTTCGTTGATATGGGCGCTGTACGCGATGGAATCATCCGCTACAAAGCGCAGTTCCGGCACGTGGCGCAGTTTGAGCGCCGAGCCTAAACTGGAACGCATATACCCGGCGGCGGATTTAAGTCCCTCCACCGCGGTTTTGGCGGCTTCCATTCCGGCGAGCGCGCTGACGTACACCGTGGCGTAGGACAGGTCGTTCGACACGTCCACGCGCACGATGCTGAGCATACTGTCTTGCACCCGAGGGTCTTTGACTGTCCGCAAAATGGCGGTCAGTTCTCGGGCGATATCTTCACTTTGTCGATGAACACGATAACCGGCCATCGGTATCCCTCCTTCTTGGGATTAGTCGCGGTATTCTTCGATGATATAGGACTCGTAGATGTCGCCCTCTTTGACGTCGGAGAATTTTTCGAGGCTGACACCGCATTCGTAGCCTTGGGCCACCTCGCGCTGGTCATCCTTAAAGCGTTTGAGAGAGGACATTTTGTCGTCCGCAATGATGATACCGTCGCGCACCACGCGGATTAAGTCGTTGCGGCAGATTTTGCCGTCTACCACGTAGCAGCCGGCAACCGCACCCACGCCGGAAATGCGATACACCTGGCGCACTTCTACGCGGCCATGGAGTACTTCACGGGTTTTGGGGGCGAGCATACCTTTCATAGCGGTGGTGATTTCTTCGATGCAGTCGTAGATGATACGGTACATCCGCATATCCACTTCGGCGCGCTCGGCGGCTTCCACCGCGAGCGGCTCGGGACGGACGTTGAAGCCGACGATGATGGCGTTGGAGGCATCGGCAAGCATAACGTCGCTTTCGTTGACGGCGCCCACCGCTCCGTGGATAACGCGGACGCGCACGTCCTCTTCGCCGATTTTTTCAAGAGACTGCGTGACCGCTTCCACCGAACCTTGCACGTCGGCTTTCACGATGACTTTCAGCTCTTTCATTTCGCCCTCTTTGAGCTGATCGAACAGATTTTCGAGGGTGACTTTCTTGTAGCGGCTGAATTCTTCCTCTTTGGCAATCTGTTTGCGCTGTTCCACCAGTTCGCGAGCAAGGTGTTCGTCGGTGACGGCGTTCACCACGTCGCCGGAGGTGGGCACACTGTCAAGGCCCATAATCTCTACCGGCACAGACGGGCCGGCAACGTTGATTTTGTTGCCGTTTTCGTCCACCATCGCGCGGACACGACCGACTGCCGCGCCGGCCACTACAATGTCGCCGGCGTGGAGCGTGCCGTTTTGCACCAAAATGGTCGCAATCGGGCCGCGACCTTTATCGAGACGGGCTTCCACCACCGTGCCTTTGGCGGCACGGTCGGGGTTGGCTTTCAGTTCTTTCATCTCGGCAACGAGCAGCACCATTTCGAGCAAACGGTCAATGCCCATACCGGTATGCGCGGACACGGGAACGCAGATGACGTCGCCGCCCCACTCTTCGGGAACCAATTCGTGCTCGGTGAGTTGCTGCATCACGCGGTCGGGATTGGCTTCCGGCTTATCCATTTTGTTGATGGCCACAATGACCGACACGCCGGCGGCTTTCGCGTGGTTGATGGCTTCGATGGTCTGCGGCATAATGCCGTCGTCCGCCGCGACCACCAAGATGGCGATATCGGTGATTTGCGCGCCGCGAGCACGCATCGAGGTAAACGCCGCGTGACCGGGGGTGTCGAGGAAGGTGATGGTTTGGCCGTTGCACACCGCGCGATACGCACCGATGTGCTGGGTGATGCCGCCTGCCTCGCCGGAGGTGACGTTACTCTTACGAATGTAGTCGAGAATCGAGGTTTTACCGTGGTCAACGTGGCCCATAACCACCACGACCGGATCACGGGGAACGAGGTTGCCCTCGTCATCGTCGCTGTCGTCGATGATGCGCTCTTCAATGGTCACAACCACTTCTTTTTCCACTTTGGCGTGGAATTCTTCCGCCACAAGGAACGCGGTGTCAAAGTCGATTTCCTCGTTGACCGACACCATCATGCCGAGCATCATCAATTTTTTGATGACCTCGCCGGCGGTGGCTTTGAGGCGGTTGGCAAGTTCGCCGACGGTGATGGTTTCGCCGACTTTGATGGTCATGTGTTTCTTTTGGCGCTCTTGCTCGATACGTTTCATCCGCTCGGCCTCGGTCTCGCGACGGGCTTTCTGCGGTTTTTTGTACTGTTGCGATTTTTGACTGATTTTTTGTTTTTTCACACCTTCGCCGCCACGGAATTGGGACGAAGTTTGCGCCATACGGTCAAAACGCTCATCGTACTTGCCGATATCCACCTGCGCTGAGCGAGTATCCACCGTGCGGCGCTCTTTTTGCACCTTCGGCGCGACGGGTTTGTCGGCTTTTTCGGCTTTCTTTTGATTACCGGTCGTCATACCGCTCATCGCGGCAGGCGCGGCAGGTTTTTCCTCTTTCTTGGCGGCAGGTTTTTCCGCCTGCGGTTTTTCCGGTTTCGGCTCGTTGGCGGTCGCAAAATACGCATCCAGATTTTCCGGCGCAAATTGAGCGGAAAGGCCTTCGAATACGAGATCTAATTCGTCTTCCTCCAACACGCTGTTGGTTTTTTTCGCCGGTTCTACGTATTGCGCCAACAAATCAATGATTACCTTGTTGGCAACCCCGAAATCTTTGGCGAGATCGCTGACGCGAATTTTTTGTTGAGTCATAGTTTTTCCTCCTTCATAGTGGGACAGTGGACTCGGATGGCCTTTGCAAATCCTTCATCGCACACGGCGACGATGCCGACCGGTCCGCGAGCGCCGAGCGCTTGACCTAATTCTTCTTTGGTTAAAGCGGTGACACAGGGGATGGGGGGACGGTCGTTAGTTTGAAATGACCATTCTTTTACGGTTTTCGGGGAGAGGTCACAGGCGAAGAACACCCCTTTGACACGCCGCTTTTGAAAAGCGGCAAGGGCGGCGTCATATCCGGTGACGACGGCTCCCGCGCGTTTGGCAAGGCCGAACAGCCCTACCGCTTTTTGGTTATCCGTTTTCGAGTCCCTCCTCTAACCGGGCATACACCTCGTCCGGAATGGGGCACTCAAAGGCGCGTTCCAGACGTTTGGCTTTGCGGGCTTTGGCAAGGCACGCCTTGTCGCGGCAGATGTAGGCGCCGCGGCCTGCTTTTTTACCGGTTTCGTCCGTGCTGATTTCTCCCTCGGGGGAACGCACCACACGGAGCAGTTCTTTTTTCGGTTTTTGTTCGTTACAGCCGATGCATTTGCGCAACGGTACGCGTTTTTCCGCCATGGTCGTTCTCCTTTCCGGGATTATTCTTCCGTAGATTCGGCTTCTTCTTCGCCGAAGAATCCGCTTTCGGGGCGGATGTCGATTTTCCAGCCGGTCAATTTGGCGGCCAGACGTGCGTTTTGACCTTTGTTACCGATGGCCAAAGACAACTGAGCATCCGGCACGGTCACGCGGCAAGCTTTGTTGCCGTCCGCATCCGGTGTAACCGATACGACTTTTGCCGGAGACAGTGCGGCGGCAATAAAGGTTGCCGGATCTTCGCTGTATTCCACGATGTCGATTTTTTCGCCGCCCAGTTCTTGGGCAATGCTGTCCACACGGGAGTGGCGCGGGCCGATGCAAGCGCCGACGGCATCCACGTTTTCGTCGTTGGAGGACACCGCCATTTTGGTGCGGCTGCCGGCTTCACGGGAGATGGCTTTGATTTCCACCACGCCGTTGAAGATTTCCGGCACTTCCATTTCAAACAGGCGTTTAACAAGGCCCGGATGGGTACGAGAGATAAGTACGCGCGGACCGCGGTCGCCTTCGCGCACGTCCGCCACGTAGATTTTCACGTAAGCGCCCTCGCGAATGACTTCACCCGGCATTTGCTCGCCTTTGATGAGAACGGCTTCCGAACGGCCGATTTCCACCGTGGCATTGCCGGTAACGGGATCCACACGGGAGACTTTCGCCGTAACGAGGTCTTGGGTATGGCGCTGGAATTCCTGCAACTGCTGACCGCGCTCCGCCTCGCGGATGCCTTGGCGGATGACGTGTTTCGCGGTGATGGCCGCGATGCGGCCGAATTGTTTAGTTTGCAGAGGGATGCGCACCACGGTATCCAGTTTGGCTTTTTTGCTGATTGCCTGCGCATCTGCGAGCGTGATTTGGGTGCCCGGATTTTCCACTTCCTCCACCACGTCTTTAAGAAGCGTAACGGTGAACTGATTGGTTTCGGGATCCATAATCACTTCCACGTTGTCCTCGGCACCGAAATCGTGTTTAACCGCAATCACGATAGCGGCACGGATTTTTTCCAGCAGGTAGCCGGACTCGATGCCTTTTTCTTTTTCGAGGAGCGTCAGCGCCTCGAAAAATTCTGCGTTGAATTCATCTTTCTTTTTCATCAGTTATTCCTCCTCGCTCAAAGAGCGTTCATTAGACTGTTTCATCCGCATCGTCGTCCCATTCCTCGATGAGGTGGACACTCGATACGTCTTTTTTATCAAAAACGAGGATTTGCTCGTTTTCGTCCGCAATAAGGATTTGCCCGTTTTCGCAGGGCTGCAAGATGCCGCCGAATTCCCGTACGCCGTCTTTCGGGGCGAACAGCGTAACGGCGACCGCGTCGCCCACGCACCATTCGAAGTGTTTGGGACGGGTGAGCTCGCGTTCGATGCCGGGGGACGAGACTTCCAACGTGTAGGACACGGCGATGGGATCGGCTTCGTCCAACACGGGGTTGAGCGCCCGTGTCAGCGCCACGCAGTCGTTGATGTCCACGCCGCCGTCCTTGTCGATAAAGTAGCGCAGGTACCACGAAGCGCCTTCCTTTACAAACCGCACGTCCCAGATGACAAGCCCCAGTTCTTCGACCAGCGGTTGTGCCAAAGCGCGGCAGGTTTCTACGGTGTTTCCGCTTTTTTTGGTGGCCAAAACGTCCTCTCCTTCCAAAAAGGTCAATACAACACAAAAGAGCGGGTTGCCCCACTCCTTTACCTTAACCTTATTTCTTACCGTACCCCACTATAGCACATTCATTCGCAATTTGCAAGCTTTTTTACAAAAATATTTTATAAAGGCTTGAAAATGGTTCCGTAAAATGCTATACTGGACGGCGTAAGAAAAACAAGGAGGAACGAATAATGTCGAAAGTGATTGTCAGCGCCGACAGCACCTGCGATTTATCGCCGGAACTGGTCGAACGCTACGGAGTCCACGTGATTTCGCTTCACGTCACCTTGGGGGACAACACCTTTTTGGACGGTGTAGACGTGAAAGCCGCGGATATTTACGCATTTTATGAAGAGAACAAAGCGCTGCCCACGACTGCCGCTATTAACATTGACGAATACACCGAATTCTTCAAAGGCTTGCTCGAAGAAGGCGACAGCGTGGTGCATATCTGCACCGGCTCGGCCATTTCGTCATGCTGCCAAAACGCCCGTATCGCCGCCGAAGACGTCGGCAACGTGTACGTGGTGGACAGCAAGAGTCTTTCGACCGGTATCGGTTTGCAGGTGCTTGCGGCGGCGGAGCGTGCTGCGGCCGGTATGGCGGCGTCGCAGATTGCCGCTGAGGTGGAGGCGTTGCAGCCGCACTGCCACGCCAGTTTCTTCCTCGATACGCTGGAATATCTCTATAAAGGCGGCCGCTGCTCGGCGCTTGCGATGTTCGGTGCCAATCTTTTGAAACTTCGCCCCGGCATTTTGGTGGATCCCGCGACCGGCGCGATGAGTGTCGGCAAAAAATACCGCGGCACCTACGAGCGCGTGATGGAGGACTATATCCGCGACGAACTGACCGGCAAAGACGTGGTGGCGGACTATGCCTTTGTTACCCATTCCGGCGTGTCGCCCGAGCGCGAGGCGATGGCGGTGGAGTTTGCCAAAAAATACGGCAAATTCAAGGAGGTTTTCGTCACCCAAGCCGGCTCGACCATTTCGTCCCATTGCGGACCGAATTGCCTCGGCGTGCTGTATTTCACCAAACCGTAAAAATCACCTAAAAGTGCAAAAGCCTTGCCGTTTTCGGCAAGGCTTTTTTCGCCGGAAACTCTTGCCAAAAGCAGGGAATTGTGCTATACTCGAAAGCGAAAATTGCAACCGAAAGTGAGTGAACGAAAATGGCGAAAATTCAAATGAAAACGCCCCTTGTCGAAATGGACGGCGACGAGATGACGCGTGTGCTGTGGAGCGGCATCAAAGAGAAACTCATCTGCCCGTTCGTTGACCTGAAAAGCGAGTATTACGACCTCGGTCTGCCGCACCGCGACGAGACGGAGGATCAGGTGACGAAAGATGCCGCCGAAGCGATCAAAAAGTACGGTGTCGGTGTCAAATGTGCGACCATCACTCCCAACGCCCAGCGTGTCGAAGAGTATAAACTGAAACAGATGTGGAAAAGCCCGAACGGCACTATCCGCGCCATTTTGGACGGTACGGTGTTTCGCGCGCCCATCCTTGTCGAAGGCATCCACCCGACGGTTTCCACATGGAAAAAACCGATTACTTTGGCGCGCCACGCCTACGGCGATATTTACAAAAACACCGAGATGCGTGCCCCGGCCGGAAGCCGCGCCGAACTGTGTGTGACCGACAAAGACGGCAATGAAACGCGCACCCTTATCCATGATTTTAACGGCGACGGTGTCGTGATGGGAATGCACAACACCGATGCCTCCATCGGCGGTTTCGCCCGTGCCTGCTTCCGTTTTGCACTTGACTGTAAGCAGGATTTGTGGTTCTCCACCAAAGATACCATCTCCAAAACCTACGATCACCGCTTTAAAGATATCTTCGCCGAGATTTACGAAAACGAGTTCAAAGCCGCTTTCGAGGAGGCCGGCATCACTTATTTCTATACCCTCATTGACGATGCGGTGGCGCGTGTCATCCGCTCGGAGGGTGGCTTCATCTGGGCGTGCAAAAACTACGACGGTGACGTGATGAGCGATATGGTCGCGACCGCGTTTGGCTCGCTTGCCATGATGACCAGCGTGCTCGTTTCTCCCGACGGCAACTATGAATACGAAGCGGCACACGGCACCGTGACACGCCACTACTACCGCTATCTCAACGGCGAGCAGACGTCTACGAACCCCGTTGCCACCATTTTTGCGTGGAGCGGTGCGCTTCGCAAACGCGGCGAACTCGATAACCTACCGGAATTGCAAGTGTTTGCCGACAAATTGGAAAAAGCCACCATCGACACCATCGAGGGCGGCGTGATGACCAAAGACCTTATCGGTCTTTCCACCATTGAAAACAAACGCGGTGTCAATTCCGAAGAATTTTTGGATGCGATTGCGGAAAATCTTGCAAAAACCCTGTAATTTCTCTTGAAAAACGGAGAGAAATGGGTTACAATAAAGTGTGGTTGAAATTTCTCTGAAAAATAATTAGGAAAGGAACCTGCCCTATGTCTATGCTCAACAAAAAAAACGTAGAAGACCTCAATGTCAAAGGCAAACGTGTTCTCGTCCGCTGTGATTTCAACGTGCCGCTGAAAAACGGCGTAATCACCGACGAAAACCGTATCGTGGCCGCTCTGCCGACCATCGAGTATTTGCTGAAAAACGATGCGAAAGTCATCCTTTGCTCTCACCTCGGTAAACCGAAGGGTGAGCCGAAACCGGAATTTTCTTTGGCGCCGGTCGCCGTTCGTCTGTCCGAGAAACTCGGCAAAGACGTGGTGTTCGCCGCTGACGACAACGTGGTGGGAGACAATGCCAAAGCCGCGGTTGCCGCAATGAACGACGGCGACGTGGTGCTTCTCCAAAACACGCGCTATCGTGTGGAAGAGACCAAAAACGGCGAAGAGTTCTCCAAAGAACTCGCCTCTCTGTGCGATTTGTTCGTCAACGATGCGTTCGGCGCGGCTCACCGTGCCCACTGCTCCACTGTCGGCGTGGCTTCCTTCGTGGAAGAATCCGCCAACGGCTATCTGATGGCGAAAGAGATTAAATTCCTCGGCGCCGCGGTCGAAAACCCGGTGCGTCCGTTCGTTACCATCCTCGGCGGTGCGAAAGTTGCCGACAAACTGAACGTGATTGAAAACCTGCTCAACAAAGCCGATACGCTGATTATCGGCGGCGGAATGTCCTATACCTTCCTCGCGGCCAAAGGCTACGGCATCGGCACGTCTCTGTTTGATGCCGAGAAAGTGGATTACTGCAAAGATATGCTCGCCCGTGCGGAACAAAAAGGTGTAAAAATCCTGCTTCCGGTGGACTGCAAAATCACTGCTTCCTTCCCGGATCCGATTGATGCGCCTATCGACGTGGAAGTTGTTGCCGCGGATGCTATTCCGGACGACAAAATGAGCCTCGATATCGGTCCGGCGACCGCCGAACTGTTTGCAAACGAAGTGAAAAACGCAAAAACCGTGGTGTGGAACGGCCCGATGGGTGTGTTCGAAAACCCGATTCTTGCCGAGGGCACGATTGCCGTGGCGAAAGCCCTGGCGGAGACCGACGCGACCACCATCATCGGCGGCGGCGACTCTGCCGCGGCGGTGAATACGCTTGGCTTCGGCGACAAGATGAGCCACATCTCGACGGGCGGCGGCGCTTCCCTTGAATATCTCGAGGGCAAAGAGCTTCCGGGTATCGCCGCGATGAGCGACAAATAAGTTTGGAATCAAATTTTAGGAGGAACTAACAATGGGCAAATATGTGATTGCTGGTAACTGGAAAATGAACAAAACTCCTGCGGAAGCGACCGCGCTGATCAACGAGCTGAAACCGCTCGTCGCCGATGCTTCCTGCGACGTGATCGTCGGTGTGCCGTTTGTGGACCTGCCGGCGGCTCTCGAAGCCACCAAAGGCACCAACATCGGTGTGGCGGCGCAAAACTGTCACTGGAAAGAGTCCGGTGCGTACACCGGCGAAATTTCCGCTGCGATGCTCAAAGCCATGGGTGTCGGCACCGTCATCCTCGGCCACAGCGAGCGCCGTACTTATTTCGGCGACACCAACGAAACCGTGGCACAGCGCGTGCGCGGCGCTCTCGATGCCGGCCTCAACGTCATTTTGTGCGTGGGCGAGTATCTCGAGCAGCGTGAGCAGGGTGTGACCGGTGAGGTCGTTGCCATGCAGACCAAAATCGCTCTCGGCGGCGTGTCCGAAGAAGAGCTGAAACGCGTGATTATCGCGTATGAGCCGGTGTGGGCCATCGGTACGGGCAAAACCGCCACGGCGGAGCAGGCGAACGAAGTCTGCGCCCTCATCCGTGAGACCGTTGCCGGTCTTTACAACGATGCGGCGGCGAAAGCTCTCACCATCCAATACGGCGGCTCCATGAACGCGGCGAATGCGGCGGACTTGCTCGCTCAGCCGGACGTGGACGGCGGCCTGATCGGCGGCGCGGCGCTCAAAGCCAACGACTTCTCCATCATCGTGGCGGCGGCGAAATAAGAAACAAAAACAACCGAACGGGCGCGGTTACCGCGCCCGTTCTTTGTCAAATTTCTTTGTGAAAAGAGAGGAAACTCCAAATGAAAAAACCCGTAACTTTGATTATTATGGATGGTTTCGGCATTAACCCGGACGAAAACGGCAACGCTATTCGTGCGGCGAAAACCCCGAATCTGTCCCGTTTGTTTGCCCAAAACCCCTGCACGTCGATCGCGGCTTCCGGTCTTGATGTCGGTTTGCCGGACGGGCAGATGGGCAACAGCGAGGTCGGCCACACCAACATCGGCGCCGGCCGCGTGGTGTACCAAATGCTGGTGAAAATCAGCAAATCCATTAAAGACGGCGACTTTTTCGAGAACGAAACCCTGCTCGCTGCGATGGAAAACGCCAAGAAACACAACTCTGCGCTGCACCTCATCGGCCTTTTGTCCGATGGCGGCGTGCACAGCCACCAAGAACACCTCTATGGTCTTCTCGAAATGGCAAAGCGCAACGGGCTCGACAAGGTGTATATCCACGCGCTGATGGACGGCCGTGACGTGCCGCCGACCTCCGGCGTGGAGTATATGCAGCAGTTAGTCGATAAACTCGGCGAAATCGGTGTCGGCAAAGTGGCGACCGTGATGGGCCGCTACTACGCGATGGACCGCGACTTTGCGTGGGATCGTGTGGAAAAAGCGTATGCCGCGATGGTGTACGGCGAGGGCGCCGAGGCCACCTGCCCCGTGCAAGCGCTTAAAGATTCCTACGCCGCCGAAGTGACCGACGAATTTGTCGTGCCGGCTGTGCTCGATAAAGAGGGCGCGATCAAAGCGAACGACAGCGTGGTGTTCTTCAATTTCCGCCCCGACCGTGCGCGTCAAATCACCCGTACCTTTGTGGATGAGGCGTTTGATGGTTTCGAGCGCAAAAACGGCTTCTTCCCGCTTCACTACGTCTGCATGACCTCGTACGATGCAACCATGCCGAATGTCACCGTCGCGTTTCCGCCGCAAGAGCTCACCAAAACGATGGGTGAGGTGATAAGCCAAGCCGGAATGACACAGTTGCGCATCGCCGAAACCCAAAAATACGCCCACGTGACCTTCTTCTATAACGGCGGCGAGGAAAAAACCTTCCCCGGTGAGGATCGTATTCTCATCCAGTCGCCGGATGTCCCGACCTTCGACCTGCAACCCGAAATGAGCGCCTATCCCGTGTGCGACGCGGTGTGTGAGCAGATTTTAGCGGGAAAATACGATATGATTATCCTCAATTTCGCCAACTGCGATATGGTCGGTCATACCGGCGTGTTCGATGCCGCGGTCGCCGCGGTGCAGGCGGTGGACGAGTGTGTCGGCAAGGTCGTGGATGCCACCCTCAAAATGGGCGGTGTGGCGATGATCACCGCCGACCACGGCAACGCCGATAAAATGGTCGAGCCGGACGGTTCGCCGTTTACGGCACACACCACCAACCCCGTGCCGTTCTGCGTTGTCGGCAAAGAATGCACCCTGCGTGAGGGTGGCCGTCTCGCGGACATTTCGCCCACGATGCTCGACGTGTTCGGCATCGAGAAACCTGCCGAAATGGACGGCGAATCCCTGATTGTAAAATAAGAAAACAAAGAAGAGAACCCCCGACCGACGGTCGGGGGGTTTCTTATATCGTTTTTCAATTCCGTTCGCTTTTGCCGATGAAATAGGTGCCGAAGAACACCACCGCCGCAACGAGGACGATCATCGGGCCGGCCGCCGCCGCGTGGAAATAGGAGAGGAACAATCCGACTACGCCGGCGAAGATACCGAACAGCAGGGCATAACCGTGATAGCCGCGGATGTTGCGCGCAACGTTGCGTGCCGCCGCCGCAGGGAGAATGAGCATCGCGTTGATGAGCAGCAGTCCCACAATGCGGATAGAGAGCATCACCGTAATCGCGGTGACGATGACGAAAAGGTTGTCGTAAAGCCGCACGGGAATGTTTTTACTGTGGGCAAGCGCGGGGGAGATGGCCACTGCGTGGAAGCCGTTGAAGCAGAGAAGCCACACGATAACCATCGCAACAAGCGCGCCGCCGAGAGTCCACAAATCGGCGGTGGTGACGTTTAAGATGTCGCCAATCAAAATCGTTTGGTATTTGGCGAATCCACCGCGTGAGAGCAGTACAAGACCGAGCGCCACGCCGCAGGAGGAGAACACGCCGATGATCGTATCGGTGGAGGCAGCGTGGGAATGACGTACGGCATTAAGCCCCAAGGCGAACAACACGGCAAAAATCAGCATCGCCGGGGTGACATCGGTCATGCCGCACAGCACGCCGATACCCATACCGGTCAGCGCCGAGTGGCCGAGTGCATCCGAGAAAAACGCCATGCCGCGGTTGACCACCATGGTGCCGAGAAGCGAGAACAGCGGCATAATGAGCAATACGGCGAACAGCGCAGTTTTTAAGAATCCGTAGTCGAAAAAGGAGGTAAACACATCCATTTTACGCGCCTCCTTTCGGGAATGCCGCACGGAAAGACTCGGAAGCAAACACTTCGTCCGGCGTGCCCACCGCTTTTACGGTTTTGTCGAGCAAAACCACCCGTCCGGCGGCGCGTTTTACGAAATCGAGGTCGTGGGACACGAGCAGCATCACCATATCGTCGGTGCGGCGCAGTTCTTCGACCATGCCGTAAAAGCGGTCGAGCCCTGCCGCATCCACACCGGACACCGGTTCGTCCAAAATGAGCAAGTCGGGTGCCGGAATGGTGGCGATGGCCAGCAGAACGCGCTGCAGTTCGCCGCCGGACAACACGCCGGTGCGCTTTTCAAGCAAATCGCCTGCGCCAAAGCGGTCAAAATGGGCTTGGAGTGCCGCCTTTTGCGCTTTTGTGGGCGGCAAAAAGGACGGTCGTTTCGAGGTAAACGCCAGCGCCATATCGGTGACGGTGGCCGGAGACGTTTTGTCGATGTCGAGGTGTTGGGGGACGTAACCGATTTTCGGTTTGTGCGGTGTCGGTGTGCCGTTGTGGCCGGAAAACGTGACGCCACCCGTGTGTTTTACTTCGCCCAAAATGGCTTTCAGCAGGGTGGATTTGCCGGCGCCGTTACGCCCGATAATGGCGGTCAACTCGCCGCAGTGGGCATGAAGGCAGACATCTTGCAGAATTTCTTCCTGCCCGTCTTTTACCGAGATATGTTCGATTTTAAGGCAGTGTAATCCGCATCCGTGGTTCAAAACGTCACCCCCGTAAGTGCATTTGTGTTATAATCCATCGCGGCAAGCCAAGCGTTTGCATCGTCTTCGCCGGTGGTGGCGCAGTCGATGGTCAGCGATACGCAACGGTCGGCATTTTCGGCAAGGGATTCATAAGATAAATCGGCATATTGTTTGTCATAAAGGAAAATCACGTCACCGGCCTCTTTGATTTCCTCGGCGGCTTCTTTCAGCTCATCGGTGGGAACGCCGCTGTCTTCGCCGACCGAGAGGGAAGCGACTACGTTGAGTCCCAATTCATCCGCAAAATAGGCGAGCGAGTCGTGGAAGATGACCACGTTTTTGGTGGGCAGCGTGGCGGCGGCGGATTTTAAGGCGGCCGCCGTTTGATCGATCTTTTTAATGTAGGCCGCGGCGTTCATTCGATAGGCATCGGCGTTGTCGGGATCGACAAGGCAAAGACCTTCACAGAGGTTATGTACCTGCTCGGCGTAGCGACCGGGGCCCGTCCACACATGGGAGTTGACGTTGAACGTGTCGGACACGGCTTCGCGGAATTCTTCCTCGGTGAGTTCGTGTTCGTCCTCGTCCCCGTGGTGATGATGATGTTCGTGGTTGCTCGAAAGCAGTTCCACGTTGCCCGCGGCGCAGTCGATACACGGCAAATTGGGGCGTGCGGTAAGCGCATCGTTCAAAAAGAGTTCCGCTTCCGCACCGTTCAAAATCACCGCATCGGCGGAATCCAGCGCGATGGCATTTTCCGGTGTCAACTGATAATCGTGGACACAGCCGGTCTGTTCGCCGGTCAAGTTTGTAACGGCCACTCCCTTTACACCGGCCGTCACGTTTTTCGCCGCGATATAGACGGGGTAAAAGGAGGTTACAAACTGTTTTTCATCGTTTTTCGGCGCGGACGGTGTTGCCCAAAGGGCAGAGACGGCCGACAGCACGGCCAACACGCCTAAAAAAGTGACGGTTTTCAAAAAAGTGGATTTCAAGAGACATTCTCCTTTATTGTGAGACGATTTTTCCGTCGTGTAAACGTACGGTGCGAGGAAGGGTATCGGCGATTTGGTTGTCGTGGGTGACGAGGATCACCGTGTTGCCGAGGTCATTCCAACGGTGGAGCAGTTTCATCACGTCTGCGCCTGAACGGGAATCCAAATTACCGGTCGGCTCGTCCGCCAACAGCAGTTTCGGGCGTGTGACCAAGGCACGGGCGATGGCCACGCGTTGTTGCTGTCCGCCGGACAGTTCAAACGGGCGGTGATACACCCGATGGGAAAGCCCCACCGCCGACAGCATCGCGTATGCGCGCCGTCGCCGCTGGGCCGAGGGAACGCCGCTGTACGTCAACGGCAATTCTACGTTTTCGAGAGCGGTCAGCGCAGGGAGCAAGTGAAAATCCTGGAACACAAAGCCGATGGCGCGAGAGCGCAACACAGCGCGACTTTTTGGGGACAGCGCCGCCACGTTTTTTCCGGCAAAGCGGTATTGTCCGCCGGTGGGCGAAGCCAAACAGCCGAGCAGATAGGTGAGCGAGGATTTTCCCGAACCGGAACGCCCGATAATCCCTATCATTTCGCCTTGCTCCACCGAAAAAGACACGTCGGACAGCGCGGTAACGTTGCCGGATTTTTTCGGATAGCGCATTTCCACGTGTTCCATTTCAATGAGTTTCATATCGCATACCCTTTCACTATACACCTTTTTTTATAGTTTGTCCACTTTTTTTGAAATCTTTGAAAAATCTTGCAAAAAGGAGGTTTACAAACGAAGAAAAGTCGTTTATAATATGAGGGTAATATTCCCGTAAAAAGGAAAGGAGATTTTCTTTATGAATACTGTGAAACGTGTGCTGGCGGCGGTTGTCGTCCTTACACTGATGATGACGGCGGTGGGATGTTCCACCCCGAAAGATGCCGCCAAAGTGGGCAATATTGAGTTCACTACCGGCGAGTATCTGGCGTATCTGTACAACGCCGCTGCGGAGAGAAGTGCCGATTCGCTTGTTCAATCTATGGGCCCGGATGTGTGGGGCATGGAGTATTCGTACGACAGCGAAAGCGTTTTTGTTAATATGGACCCGAATGTGGCGACTTCGGACGAGACGGCGGCGACCGACAACATGATGAAACTGGAAGAACTCGTGAAACAAGCGGCGAAAGACAAGATGATTTACTGTGCGGCGATTCAAACGATTGCGGACGAAAACGGTATTAAAATCAGCGATGAAGACTTGCAAGAAGCCTCCAACATCCTTGCTATGTTGGACAAAGAGGGAATGTTGGACAAAGGCATTTCGGAAGAGAGCTTCAAGAAAATGTTTCTCCGCACAAGCTATCTGCCGGAGACCGTGTTCTTCGGTCTTTACGGAACGGACGGCAAAACGCCGACCGCCGCGGCGGATATCGACAAATATTTTGCCGATAACTACGTTTCGTTTGAGTACATCACGGTAGAACTCGAAAAAGACAACGTGGATCTTTCCGAGGAAGAAATCGCCGAAAAGAAAGCAGAATTGGAAGCCTATCGCAACGTGTACTACGCTACCGGCGATTTTGACAAAGCCGTGGAAGCGGAAAAAGCTGCTAAGACGAAGGATGCCGAAACCAACGAAATTATCGGAGTGGAAGGCCTCGATAAAGAACAGTACAACGTCGATTACGACGGGGAACCGGCAGAAGACGTTACCTCGGCATCTTCGAAAAATATCCAGAACATGGATGCCACCAAAGTGGATGCCGCCAGCAAAAATCTTGTCGATGCGGTGCGTACCGTGGAAGAAGGCTCCGTGGATATCGTGGAATACGAAGATGCCACCGTCGGCAAAGTGATGGCACTGGTGTACCGCTTCAACCCGAACAACGTGCAGATTAAAGATGTGGAAGATTACAAACTGAACGGCGGTTTGTTGGAAGCGATTGACGGAAGCGCAGGAATCACCGTTCTCTCTGACGAAAGCACCGAGGAAGAGACGACCTATAAACCGCTTCGCGAAGCGGCGGAGAAGATCATTATCTCCAGCTTGCGCAACGAGGATTTCAAAACGCTTGTGAAAACGAAAATGGAAGAACTCAAAAAATCCGCCTCTTTCAACGAGCGCACGATGAAAATGTGTGATCCGAAAGCCTTTTTTGAAACCGAATAAGTAACAAGTGAAAAAGCCGTTGCAACCGAATGGTTGCAACGGCTTTCTTTTTTGTTTTAAGAGAACAGCGCTTCGGCGATGCGCACCGTGTCCATGGCATCTTTTCCGTAGAAATCTGCGCCGATTTTTTCGGCGTAGTCGGGTGTCAGCACCGCGCCGCCGACCACCACTTTCACCTGCGGCGCTTTTTGGCGAAGCAGATGGATGGTGTCTTCCATTGCAGGAACGGTAGTGGTCATCAGCGCCGACAACCCCACAAGCTCTGCGTTTTCGGCAAGGGCGGTTTCGACAATGGCTTCGGGCGGCACGTCGCGGCCGAGGTCGATGACGGTGAAGCCGTAGTTTTCGAGCAGCAGTTTCACGATGTTTTTGCCGATATCGTGGATGTCGCCTTTCACAGTGGCGAGCACGATTTTGCCTGGGCGTGCGGCGGTATCGCTTCCGCTCATAGCGGCTTTGATTTCCTCAAATCCGGCGGCGGCACATTCGGCGGCACGAAGGAGTTGCGGCAGGAACACCACGCCTTGCTCATACCCTTGTCCCACACGGTCGAGAGCAGGAATAACCTCGTTTTCTACAATGGCGAGGGGTTCTGTGGTGA
>JAZLLJ010000051.1:0-25563 GCA_045598065.1 Acutalibacteraceae bacterium | reverse complement strand
CGACACCGAGCGAGCCGTCCGTTTTGGCAACGGGAAGCACATTTACGCCCCGCTGACGAAACATAAGCCAGCCCATCACCACCGGCACACCCATATAGACGAGGTATTCTATGCCGGTCAAAATAACGTAATAGGTCACGTAGTATTTCATAAACATGGTGGAGGCCGAAACCTCGGTGCCGCCGGACGTCACCATGCCGACGATAATATCCACAAGAGCCGCCGCAAACTGTAATCCGAGAGCCACCAACAACACCGTGCCCACGCGGGAAGCGTGTTTGCGGATCATGGCGCGTTCCTCCTGCGGTCCGGCACACAAAAGTGCGCCACCGGGAGTTTTTTGCGGCATCACATCCGCACGCGAATTTTGTTTCACAGCGATTCCTCCTTTGCGTTCACACACAAATTCAGTGTACCACATTTTTCCCGAAATGTAAAGAAAAAAGCACCGATAGAAATCGGTGCTTTTTTGGGGAAATCCTATTCACATAATTTCATCAACCGTATACAGTCGGGGATCCACGTCGCTCGTGTCCGGCAACGTATCGGTAAAACTATACAGCGACCACAGCATACCGCGCTCCGTCTGTTTGTACTGCATCTTTGCACAATACGTGCCGTTGCATTGGGTGTTCCCATCAAAGTCCAACACTTCATCCTCGGTGAGGATTATGTAAAAGTACGTTCCGTCATAATAACAAGCCTTGCAATTGTAATATATTCCGGCAGCACCGCTGCCGAATAATTCGTCAAAATAAAAATATCCGTCCTGCTCATACATTGTGATACGTGCGCCGGTCAAATATTCCTGGATCGCCGAATCGTAAAAATCCTCTGACCAGTTAAAAATAGCCGTCATCAAAAAATGTAAGTCGTCGCAGCAGCAATAGCAATAGCCGGTTGGAAACCGATTTTGCGGATCCGACTGTTTACCAGGATGAACGATATTCCTGAATTCCTCTACGTAATACGAACTTCTATTGGCAAACAGATCGGAAAGAATCGTTATTTTCGGATTGTTTACGCAATCAAACCCTTTCAGAAAATACCACGCAAACACGTCGTACCCTGCGTTTTCAAAGCTCGTCAACTCCACTTGCTTAAACGCATATTCTCGATTTTCCTCTTCTGAGAATTCCTCGTTCTCCACGTCCTCATCTTTGTCCACATCATTCTTTTTCGAATCCCGATCCTCTGTATCGTCCTTATCGCGGCTGATCGTGTTTCTGTCAAATTTGGACGAGCGGCTTTTTCTCTCTTTTTCCTCTTTGTTGCACCCACAGCAAAGCACCATCGCCGCCGCGAGCAACAAAACCAATACCGCCGCAAGAACGCGGCGAAGCCCGTTTTTCGTTTTCATCACGTAGTTCCTCCTCGGTTCGAGTATAGCCTAACTTTACCACACTTTTCCCGAAATGTAAAGCAAAAAGCACCGATAAAAATCGGTGCTTTTTTATCCTCGTTTTCCTATGTGAAATCGCTGATAATTTGTTTCGGGCAGCCCTCCGGAGAATACACGAAACGGTCGATATGCCCCTCGGTGAGAAAATACCGCGGATTGGGACGTGAAGGCAAGGTGAAATGACTGTCAATAATAACTAGCTTCACCTTCATCTTCTCCGGCAAAATGTTTTTGATATACACGCCGGCCGCCTGCCCCACTTTTACGTCCTCATGCGGTTCGGCAAGCCCTGCCAAATTGGGTGTCAACTCCACAAACACACCGTACGGTTCCACCGAACGGACGATACCGGCTACCGTCTCGCCGGGTGAAAACAGCCGCGCATTTTCTTCCCACGTACCGAACAGTTCCCGTTGAGACAACGTAATGCGCCCGTTTTCCGTTGACGTCACCACTGCCGGAATCTCCTGCCCAACCACAAGCCGGTCGGAAGGATGAGAAATGCGGCTGACCGAGAGCGAGGCGATGGGAAGCAACGCCGGCAATCCACAACCCACGTCGCAAAACGCCCCGAAGCTCTCCAGCCTCGTCACTTTGGCAGGGATAATGTCACCCGGCACAAGCGTCGAAAGATATTCCCGTTTACAAATTTCCTGCGCCCGACGACGGGAAAGTGTTGCCACCCATCCGGTTTCCGTCTCCGAAAGCGCAGTCACTACAAAGCTCACCGCTTTGGACACCCGTGCAATCAAAGCAATATCCCGTGTTGAGCCGTCCGAAATACCGAGCGCCCCTTCTTCTCGCGGAATAATGCCTGTCACACCGGCATCGGACAAATCCACGTGCAAGTTGTGATCGGCATCGCACACGATGGCGCGCGCCTCTAAAATGTGTTCCTTCTCCATCGCTTCGCGCAACGCTTCCACCGAGCTGATTTGCTTGCGATTTTCATAATACTCCACCCGAATTCCCTCGGGCAAAAACAAACGATCCATCTTTTCTTCCTCCCTTTTTGGTTCCTGCTATCATCGTATGCAGGAGGAAGGGAAAAAAGACGGATCGTCCTTTTCATTTTCTCGTTTTTTATACGTCCGGCGGCGGCATAAAACCCGTTTCCGGCGCAAAATCCTCGTTGGCACGCACCACCTCGGCGCAAAGCACTTGCAAATCCGCAAGCGAGTGGATTTCTCCTGCTTTGCGGCGAAAATCGGCGGCGCCGCGAAGCCCACGCATATACCAAGCGGCGTGTTTGCGTGCTTGCAACAACGCCACTTTTTCGCCCTTGAATCCGGCGGCCAACTCCGCTTGACGATACAATACCGCCATACGCTGTGCCGTCGGTTTCGGCAACAGCCATCGCTCGCTTTCGAGATAGGCTTCGATTTCCGCAAACACCCACGGTGCACCGAGCGCTCCGCGCCCAACCATCACCATATCACAGCCGGTCTGTTCCAGCATCGCCGCCGCCGCTTTGGCATCGTACACGTCGCCGTTACCGATAACCGGAATACCCAGCGCCGCTTTCACCTCGCGAATGCCGTTCCAATCGACCGGCGGTGCATACATTTGGTCACGGGTACGGGCGTGTACCGTTACGGCCGCCGCCCCGTTTTGCTCACATTCTTTGGCGACGGTCACGGCGTTTTTCTCGTCTTTCGAGTAGCCGAGCCGCATTTTGGCGGTCACGGGAACACGAACGGCATCCGCCACCGCGCCCACCAGTTTTCCGCACAAGGCAGGATCGCGCATCAGCGCACTGCCGCAATGGTTGCCGGCAATTTTCGGTGCAGGGCAACCCATATTGATGTCAATCCAATCGGGATGCGCCACGTCAACCGCGATTTGCGCCGCTTCGCGCATAATAGCAGGATCGTCACCGAACAACTGAATGGCGGCAGGGCGTTCACCGTCGTCCAACACCAGTAGTTCCCGACTTTTGGTATCGCCGTAGCAAAGCCCTTTGGCGCTGACCATCTCACTAACGGTAAATGCCGCTCCGTATTCTCGGCAAAGCAACCGAAACGCGCGGTCCGCCACACCGGCCATCGGCGCAAGTGCCGCTTTTCCCGTAATTTCCACTTGACCGAGCTTCATCGCCCCACCTCCTTTCTTGCGTTCCCATCATACCACAAAAAAACCGCGGACGCAACGGGAGTTTTTTGAAAAAACCTATGGAAAAAACAAAAAAGGTATGTTATACTATGTTTTGTATAGGCATTTGCCACTTGAAAGGATTGAATACTATGGGACTCTTGAACACCTTATTCGGTGACTATTCCAAACGTGAAATCAAGCGCATCCAACCGCTTTGCAGCAAAGTTTTGGCGCTTGAACCCACATACAAAGCCATGGACGAGGCAACTTTGAAAGGCCAAACCGCTATTTTCCGCGAACGGCTTGCTGCCGGCGAAACGCTGGACGATATTTTGCCCGAAGCATTTGCCGCCTGCCGCGAAGCAACCGACCGCGTTCTCGGCACACCTCACTTTCCCGTCCAGATTTTGGGCGGCATCGTACTCCACGGCGGCCGCATCGCCGAAATGAAAACCGGTGAAGGTAAAACCCAAACGCTGTTGTTGCCGGCTTATTTGAACGCGTTGACCGGCGAGGGCGTCCACGTTGTCACTGTCAACGAATACTTAGCACGCCGCGACAGCGAGTGGATGGGAAAAGTCTTCCGCTATATGGGACTTTCCGTCGGCCTCATCATGCACGATATGAACAAAAAAGAACGTCGCGCCGCCTATGCCGCCGACATCACCTACGGCACCAACAACGAATTCGGTTTCGACTATCTGCGTGACAATATGGTCGTGTACGTTGAAAACAAGGTACAGCGCGGCCACGCGTTTGCCATCGTGGACGAGGTAGACTCCATTTTAATCGACGAAGCCCGTACGCCGCTCATTATTTCCGGTGCCGGTGACAAATCGTCCGACCTCTACAATCGCGCAGACAGTTTTGCCCAAACGCTGAGACTCACCAAAGTCAAAGAAATGAACGAAAAAGAGGACCAGGATGAACTGGGCGGCGACTACATTGTAGATGAAAAAGCCAAAACCGCCACGCTCACCCAAGACGGTGTCCACAAAGCCGAAAAATATTTCGGTGTGGAAAACCTGATGGATCCCAACAACACCACGCTTCTCCACCACATTAACCAGGCTATCAAGGCTCGCGGTGTGATGAAACGTGACGTGGATTACGTGGTAAAAGACAACGAGGTCATCATCGTTGACGAGTTTACGGGCCGTTTGATGCTCGGCCGTCGCTACAACGAGGGCCTGCACCAAGCTATCGAAGCCAAAGAGGGCGTGGAAGTGATGCGCGAATCTCGCACTCTTGCCACCATCACCTTCCAAAACTATTTCCGTCTTTACAAAAAACTGTCCGGTATGACCGGTACAGCCAAAACCGAAGCCGCCGAGTTTGACCAAATCTATCATTTGGACGTGGTGGAAATCCCCACCAACAAACCGGTCATTCGTTTCGATTTGCCCGACTCGATTTACAAAACCGAAAAAGCGAAATTCAACGCCGTAATAGAACAGATTGCCGCATGTCACGAAAAAGGACAACCGGTGCTGGTCGGTACGGTGTCTATCGAAAAATCCGAATTGCTGTCGAAACTCCTCTCCCGTCGCGGCATCAAACACGAAGTCCTCAACGCCAAACAGCACGAGCGCGAGGCAGAAATCGTGGCGCAGGCCGGTCACTTCGGCGCGGTGACGATTGCCACCAATATGGCCGGTCGTGGTACCGATATCAAACTCGGCGGTAACGCCGAATTCCTCGCCACGTCCGAAATGCGCCGTATGGGACTGTCGGAAGAACTTATTGTGGAGTCCACCAACTACGGTGACACCGACAACGAGGAAATTCTGGAAGCGCGCCGCATTTTCCGCGAACTGGAAGATAAATATAAAATCGAGATTGAGCCGGAAGCGGAAAAAGTTCGCGAAGCTGGCGGTCTGTTCATTCTCGGCACCGAGCGCCACGAATCTCGCCGCATCGACAACCAGCTCCGCGGCCGTTCCGGTCGTCAGGGCGATCCCGGCGCCTCCCAGTTCTTCCTCTCGATGGAAGACGATTTGATGCGTCTGTTCGGCGGCGAACGGATGTATACCATTATGGATACCCTGCGCGTGCCGGAAGATATGCCGATGGAGAACAAAATCCTCTCCAACGCCATCGAAAACGCCCAAAAACGCGTGGAAGAGCGCAACTTTGACATTCGTAAAAACGTGCTCCAATACGACGACGTTATGAATAAACAGCGCGAAGTCATCTATTCTCAGCGTGACCAAGTGCTGACCGGCGAAAGTGTCCGCGACTCCATTCTCAATATGATTGATGAATCCATCGCCGGCAACGTGGCGCAATTTGCTTCCGATGCCGTACCGCACGACGATTGGAACCTCACAGCATTACGCGAACACTACCGCGGCTGGCTTGCCAACGAAAACGATTTTGTGTATACGCCGCAAGAGCTTGAAGACATTGAGCCGGAAGAAATCCGCGAACTGCTTACCGAGCGCGCCCACAAAATCTATGAAGACAAAGAAAAACGCTTCGGCGAAGCCACTATGCGCGAGTTGGAAAACGTGGTGCTTCTCCGCACGGTGGACAACCACTGGATGGACCATATCGACAATATGGATGAGCTGCGCAACGGTATTTATCTGCGCGCCTACGGTCAACACGATCCGGTCGTGATGTACCGCATCGAAGGCTTTGATATGTTCGACGAAATGATTGCCGCCATCCGCGAAGAAACCGCTCGCGTGATGCTGACGGTGGAAATCCGCTCGGAAAGCGAGCCCAAACGCGAGCAGGTGATGAATCCCACCGCCACCAGCAGTGACGGCACCGCCAAAAAACGGCCGGTGCGCAAATCCACGGCTCAAAAAGTAGGGCGCAACGATCCCTGCCCCTGCGGAAGCGGCAAAAAATATAAAAAATGCTGCGGTGCGAACGAAACTGCAGGCGACAACGAATAATCCGGCATAGGAGGCCATTGTATGAAACTCGGTATTGTGGGACTGCCCAACGTCGGCAAGTCCACTCTGTTTAACGCCATCACCAACGCAGGCGCCCAAAGCGCCAACTATCCGTTTTGCACCATCGAGCCGAACGTCGGCGTGGTGGCGGTGCCGGATGAGCGTCTTAAAAAATTAGAAGAAATGTATAATCCGGTCAAAGTCACCCCTGCGGTCATCGAATTTGTGGACATCGCCGGTTTGGTCAAAGGGGCCAGTCGCGGCGAAGGTCTCGGCAACAAATTCCTTGCCAACATCCGCGAAGTGGATGCCATCGTGCACGTCGTCCGCTGTTTCGAGAACGACGACATCGTTCACGTGGATGGAAGCGTCGATCCGGCACGCGATATCGAGACGATTGACCTCGAGCTGATTTTTGCGGATATAGAGACGCTTGACCGCCGCATCGATCGCACCGTCAAAGCCCTCAAAGGCGACAAATCGCTCCAAAAAGAGCTTGACCTCTACAAACGCGTGAAAGCCGCGCTTGAAGAAGGCAAACCGGCCCGTTCGGTGGAAATGACCGAGGATGAGGAAGCGGTGATGCGTACCGTTTCCCTGCTTACAAGCAAGCCGGTCATCTACGCCGCCAACGTGGACGAAGCCGCGTTTACGAACGGCATCGAAAATAACGCGCTTGTCAACCGCGTGCGCGAGATTGCGGGTGACAGTGCCGAAGTGCTGCCCATTTGCGCGGCGCTTGAAGAAGAAGTCTCCGGTATGGAAGAGGACGAAAAACAGTTATTCCTCTCGGAGCTCGGCCTCGACAGTTCCGGCCTCGACCGCCTGATTCGCGCCAGTTACCGCTTGCTCGGCCTCATCTCCTACCTGACCGCCGGTCAACCGGAAGTGCGCGCGTGGACGATTACGAATGGCACCAAAGCACCGCAAGCCGCCGGCAAAATCCACACCGATTTCGAGCGCGGTTTCATTCGCGCCGAAGTGGTCGCCTATACCGACCTCATCGCCTGCGGTTCGCTGACCGCCGCCAAAGAAAAAGGCCTTGTCCGCTCGGAGGGCAAGGAATACGTGATGCAAGACGGCGACGTGGTGCTCTTCCGCTTTAACGTATGAAGCGAGGCTTTGAGTTGCTGAAAGCCGACCTGAAAACCTGGTGGAAAGGTATTCTTATCTTTCTCTTTCTGTGGGCGGCACTCAGTTTTTGGCTAGGCACTCCTTGTTTCTTCGTATGGGGACTCGGCATCCCCTGTCCTTTTTGCGGAATGACACGCGCCGGATTCAAATTGCTGTGCGGAGATTTCGCCGGTTCCTTTGCGCTTCAGCCGATGCTGATACCCGTTTTATGTGCAATCGGGTTGTTGGCGCTGACTCGCTATGTGAACCGCAAGCTGTTTCCCATCGCCATCGTTTACTGCGTTATCTGCTTTTGTCTATGCATCGGACTGTATGCATGGAAAATGATAACCGTATTTCCCGGCGAAGTCCCCTACGTCTATACCGAAAAAAACATATTTCGTTTGCTATGGGAGCTTTCCCACTAACATAATTTGAGGAGGAATCATTATGGAACAAAACCAAAACCCCTTTGCCCCGTTAAACAACCCTACCGAAAACAACCCCGACGCGTTGTCAAACAGCAAACCCGATTCGGAAGTAACCGTAGCGCTCAACTCCGTTACCTCCGCTCCTGTGACACCGCGACCGGCGGCTCCTGCTGCCAATCCATTTTTGGCCTCCGCTCCTGCGGTGCCCTCCGCTCCTGCGGCGCCCTCTGCTCCGACTGCACCGCAACAGGCAGCTCCTGCCGCCAACCCGTTTTTTACCTCCGCTCCTACAGCACCCTCTGTGCCGGTCGCACCGGTTACGCCGACAACCCCGATTTCCTCGACGGGCAGCTCGTATATTCCTCCGGTTACACCGGCTGAACGCCAAAACACCGTCGTTCCGAACTACATACCCAACGTCACGCCGTCCAACCTGGAAGTGCCGCTGTCAGTCGGCGAGTGGATGCTCACAATACTGATTATGCTTATTCCCTGTGTCAACATCATCATGATGTTTGTTTGGGCTTTCGGAAGCGGTAACAAAGGCCGTGCCAACTATTTCAAGGCCTCGCTGCTTTGGGCGGCAATTATCCTTGCACTGAATCTCATCCTTGGTGTTCTTTTCATTGCGTTGGGTATAAGCTTTTTGGATAGTCTTTCCTATTATATTTAACGGATATCATTCGATAAACCGTAACCCTCTCGGGAAACGCCGCAGTTTGGGCGACACGAGTTCGGGATATTGCAACCGAAAAGCACTCTTTTTGTGTGAAACCATGTTAAAAGCCGCAGGCATACACCGGTATGCCTGCGGCTTTTGTCGTGTTTTACAACAAAAATCTTTCTCTTTCGGGGCAAAACCTACAAAAAAATAAGTCTTGCATAAAAGAAGGGCGGAGGATGCAATCTCATCCTCCGCCCAAAGTTCACTATTTAGTTAATATGCCGTTCTTTTAATTAGGACTCAGACGTCAGTTCCGGAACAGAAGACATCATTTTGCAAGTGCCATCAAAGGTGCAGGAAATAACCGCATCATTGCCGTATTTACCGTCCCATTTAGCAGCAACTTTCATTTTTTCACTGTCGTTCTCGGTCAGTTCTTGACCGTTTTTGTTCAGGTAGAACGTAACGGTATCAGATGCACCTTTACCGGCAAAAGCGGAAAGAACGTCCACCGGAATATCCGGTTTATCTTCGTCACCCGCCATATACTGGGCAACGACGAGGGATTTCAGCGCACGGGCGTTGGCGAGGTCCGTTTTTTGACGGGATTTCTCCAAAGCGGCGGTGAAGGTCGGGATCGCGATGGCGATCAAGATGGCGATAATGGCGATAACGATGAGCATTTCCATCAAGGTAAAGCCTTTTTTATTCATCTTTTTCATAATGACATTTCTCCCTTTTTGTTTTTTTAGAAAATGTGGGAGGAGATGCAACTCCCATCTCCTCCCACGAAGTTCACTATTTAGACGTGTTCAGTTGATTCCTAAATTAGGACTCACCGGTCAGTTTCGGCTCAGAAGAGGTCATTTTGCAAGTGCCGTCGAAAGAGCATTTGATGTAATCACCATAGCTCTCGCCGTCCCATTTCGCGGTGATTTTCATCGAGTCGCTGCCAGAAGCGAGCTGCAACTCTTGGCCGTTTTTGTGCAGATAGAAATCAGCAGAGCCAGTGGTCAAAGCAGAGATGGTGGAATAGACGTCATCATCTTCTTCACCAGCCATGTACTGGGCAACGACGAGGGATTTCAGCGCACGGGCGTTGGCGAGGTCCGTCTTTTGACGGGATTTCTCCAAAGCGGCGGTGAAGGTCGGGATCGCGATGGCAATCAAGATGGCGATGATCGCGATAACGATCAACATTTCCATCAAGGTAAAGCCTTTTTTGTTCATTTTTTTCATAAAGCATTTCTCCTTTTCAATGAGTTGTTCTTCGCCAAACGGTTGGTTGAGTTGGAACTTCCCCTTTGGTGTACATATATTGTACTCACTTTTTGAGTAATTGTCAATACTCAAAAAGTGAGTTTTTATAAATTCGTGCAAAAACTCAAAACTTGGGTTTCTTTTTTTGGTAATATTGCACAATAAAAAAGAGGTTTCCCTCTTTTTTGTCGATTTTCAGTCGCATTTTTGTTTCTCTCCCCCCTTGCGATGAGCACCCCTTTTCCACGCTCCGCGCCGTTTTCACGCAAAAAAAGAGCGATGCGTGCGCATCGCTCTTTTTACTATAGTTTATCTATACTATACCTTTATATATAGCACATCAGTACGAATCATTTAAATCCGGAACGGTTTCGGTAACGTAACCGGAGGAGCTGATGGTGACCGAAACCGGCTCACCACGGTTTCCCCAGTTGCGAGAAGTAATAACAATGCATCCATCCTCGTCTTCGGAAATCGTCTGTCCGCCTTCCTCTAAATAATAGGTGCCGGCATCCAGACTATCATTCATATACTGGGCTACGACGAGGGATTTCAGCGCACGGGCGTTGGCGAGGTCCGTCCTTTGACGGGATTTTTCCAAAGCGGCGGTGAAGGTCGGAATGCCGATGCCGATACCGACAACAGCCAAAATAACTACCAGAAAATCAAACGTAGCCGATCCTTTTTTTCTTAATTTTTTCATCATTCTACCCTCACTGTTGTTTTTGTGATTCAATCCACGCCTGCATATCGCGGTCGCGGATAACGGCGCGCTGGATCTTGCCGCTGAACGTCTTCGGAAGCGCATCCGTAAACACCACGATACGCGGATATTTGTACGGCGCGGTATTCACCTTGACGTAGGTTTGCAGTTCTTTCACGAGTTCCGGACTGCCCTCAAACCCCTTGGAAAGCACGATGGTCGCTTTCACAAGGAAACCGCGGATGCCGTCAGGATCTGGCACACCGGTCACGGCAACCTCGGAAACGGCATCGTGTTCCATCAAGACGCTTTCAATCTCGAATGGACCGATACGGTAGCCGGACGATTTAATCACGTCGTCGCCGCGGCCGACAAAACGAAACATCCCGTGTTCGTCGCGGTAGGCGCGGTCGCCGGTGTGATAAAACCCATTGCGATAGGCGGCGGCGGTCTCTTCCTCGTTCTCGTTGTAACTGGAAAGCAGTCCAAACGGCCGCTTTTCAATGCTCTCGGCACGCACACAAATCTCGCCCACGGTGCCGCGCTGTGCTTGCTGGTCATCCGCATCGAGAATATGTACGTCAAATCCGGGCGACGGCAGTCCGAGCGCACCCGGCACCGGCTCCATAAACGGCGCGAAGGTGGCGATACACACCGGCGTTTCGCTTTGACCGAAGCCTTCGTGGATTTTAAGGCCGGTCGCCTCGTACCACTTGTTGAAAATCTCCGGGTTAAGCGCCTCGCCGGCGGTGCAGCAGTGGGTAAGCGCGGACAAATCGTATTTCGACACGTCGCATTGAAGCATCATACGGTACATCGTCGGCGGCACGCAGAACGTCGTCACCTTGTACTTTTCGAGCATGTGCAGGATGTTGTCACCGTTGAACTTATCAAAATCATAGATAAGCAGGGCGGTTTCGCCCATCCATTGGCCATACATTTTGCCCCAGAAGCATTTCATCCAACCGGAATCGGACACGGTGAAGTGCAAACCGCCGTCCACCACACGGTGCCAAAACACACCGGTGGCGATATGGCCGAGCGGATAGCGGAAGTCATGGGTGATGATTTTCGGGTAGCCGGTCGTGCCGGACGTAAACGCAATCATCGACGTATCGGTGCCGCCGGCGTAATCGTCGCCCTGCGGTTTTTCCCATTCGAACGGCACGTCGGCGATTTCCGTTTCAAAGTCAATCCAACCGGGGATCTGTTTGCCTTTGGTGACAAACTTCATCTCCACGGTTTCGTACTGGCCCTCGCCCTTGTCGAAATAATCAGTACAGTCGCCGTCCGCGGTGATAATGACCGCCTTGACCTTTGCCGCGTTACAGCGATAGACGTAGTCTTTCGCCATCAGCATATTGGTCGCAGGCACCAAAATCGCGCCGAGCTTGTGCATACCGAGCAGCAAAAACCAGAACCAGTAACTGCGTTTTAAAACCATCAGCACGCGATCGCCCTTGCGGATACCTTTCGAGTAAAGATACCGCGCGGCGCGGTCGGATTCGCGTTTGATATCCGCGAACGTATAGATGCGTTCCTCAAAATCGTTGGAAACCCAAACCATCGCGCGCTTATCGGGTTTTTCCGCCGCCAAAACGTCCATCACGTCATAGGCGAAGTTGAACCCGTCGGGGCAGGTGATATGATAATTTTCATGAAGGTCTTCGTAACTCGTAAACGAGTCGCGCGAACGACCGATATATTTTTCGTAAATAGCCATAGTCTACTCCTAAATGCGCGCAATTATTTGAGAACGACGGCAAGGAACTTGGCGGGTTTATCGCCAAGCACCTGCATCGCATGAGGCAGGGACGAGTCAAAATAGACGCTGTCCCCCTCGGTCAAATCGTAACTGGTGTCTCCGAGGAAAAACCGCATTTCGCCCGAAAGCAGGTAGTTAAACTCCTGCCCGTCGTGACTGTTGAGATGGGGCTCTTTGGCATCCGGCTTCACCGTTACAAGAAGCGGTTCGGCTTTTTTGCCGCGGAAGGTCAGTGCTAAATGTTTGTAGTCATAGTCTTTGTTACGCGTGACAGCATAGCCTTTGCCTGCTTTGACCACGGTGCACATGGACAGTTTCGGGGACTCGCCGCTCAAAATGTCCAGCACGTCCACACCGAACAGACTGGCAGCGTTATAGAGAAAACTAAACGAAAAATCCAGTTCGCCTTTTTCATAGGCGAGATACTCCTCCGTCGAAATCTCCAATTTCTCCGCAGCTTGTTCAGGGGTAAGTTCACAAACGTCACGCAACGCCATCAGACGCTGGCCAATCTCTTTCAGTTGTTCCGTCATAAGGACACCTCTTTGAAAAAATCAATAGTTGAAGCCCAGCTCGAGCGCCTTTTTGTTGGAATCAATCAAATGCGCTTTCTTCGCCGGCACCATTTTAGCAAGCACCACGTCCGCATCTTCGAGAGTCAGCAGACCGGTTTTTGCCATCACGTGGCCGATGAGAATCATATTCGCAAGGCCGGGCAGGTTCTCGTCCGACGCCATTTGGGTAGCCGGAATGGGATACACTTCCACGTCTTTACGGGTAACGTCACGGTCGATAAGCGAGCTGTCATAAAAAATCTGACCGCCTGCGACCGTCTCGTTCTCGTATTTGTCGAGAGACGGGACGTTCATCGAAATAAGAATGTCCGGGTTGAGGACGATGGGCGAACCCACCGGCTCGTCGCTCAGAATGACCGAGCAGTTGGCGGTACCGCCGCGCATTTCCGGGCCGTAGGACGGAAGCCAAGACAACTCTTTGCCTTTGAGCAGTCCGTCATAGGCGAGGAATTTTCCGGAGAACAAAATGCCCTGACCGCCGAAACCGGTAATCAAAATCTGTTTTTGCATCTTATTTCTCCTCCTCTGCGGTAATGTCTTTGTAAACACCAAGCGGATAATACGGAAGCATATTTTCTTCCAGCCAGTTGAGCGCTTTGTCCGGCGCCATGCCCCAGTTGGTCGGGCAGGTGGACACCACCTCGACGAGCGAGAAGCCTTTGCCCTCAATCTGATTTTGGAACGCCTTTTTAATGGCTTTTTTCGCTTTTTTGATGTTCTGCACGTTGTTGACCGCCACACGCTCAAGGTACGCCGCGCCGTCCACGTTGGAGAGCAGTTCGCACACTTTGATCGGATAACCGACTTTGGTCACGTCACGGCCGTACGGCGAAGTCTGGGTGACTTGGCCCGGCAGAGTGGTCGGCGCCATCTGACCGCCGGTCATGCCGTAAATGGCATTGTTGACGAAGATGACGGTGATATTCTCGCGGCGGCCGGCCGAGTGGACAGTTTCCGCGGTACCGATGGCGGCGAGGTCGCCGTCGCCCTGATAGGTGAACACGATGTTGTTCGAGTCAGAACGTTTCACACCGGTGGCAACTGCCGGCGCGCGGCCGTGAGCCGCCTGCACCATATCGCAGTTGAAGTAGTTGTAAGAGAACACGGAGCAACCGACGGAGGCAACACCGATGGTGCGGCCGCGGATGCCAAGTTCGTCAATAGCCTCCGCCACAAGACGGTGGATAATGCCGTGGGTACAACCCGGGCAGTAGTGCAACGGCGCTTCGGTCAGCGCCTGCGGTTTTTCAAAAACAGTCATTATTCGGCACCTCCGATTTCCACAGCTTTGTTAATGGAATCCAACACGTTTTTGGTGGTCGGAATCATACCGCCCACACGGTTGCATAAAAGCACCGGCTTTTTGCAACGGGTGGCGAGTTCCACGTCTTCCACCATCTGACCCATGGACAGCTCCACCGACACAAACGCCTTGACCTTGTCGGCGGCGGCATTCAGCACCGCTTTCGGGAACGGCCACAGCGTAATCGGGCGGATCATACCGACTTTGATGCCCTGTTTACGGGCTTCGTCAATCGCATTTTTGGACACGCGCGCGGCAACGCCGAACGCCACGACACAGTACTCCGCATCGTCCATGAGATATTCCTCATACATCACTTCGTCGCGCTCAATTTGGGCATAGCGCTCAAAGCGCTCGAAGTTTAAGCGCTCAAGGGTTTCCGGATCCATGAGCAGAGAGTTGACGATGTTCGGCTCGCGCTCGCATTTCGTACCGGTCAGCGCCCACGGTTTTTCGTAGGTGTTGACAACGCCTTGGTCGAGCGACACCGGCTCCATCATCTGGCCCATCGTGCCGTCCGCGAGCAGCATCGCGGTCATACGATATTTGTCCGCCAAATCGAAGCCCTTGAAGGTCAAGTTGACCATCTCCTGCACCGAGTTCGGGGCAAGCACAATCATATGGAAGTCGCCGTGACCGGCACCGCGAGTGGCATGGAAGTAGTCCGACTGGGACGGTTGGATACCGCCGAGGCCCGGGCCGCCGCGCTGCACGTTGACAACGAGCGCCGGCAGGTCGCAACCTGCGAGGTAAGACAAACCTTCGCTCTTCAGCGAGATTCCGGGGGAAGAACTACTGGTCATGACACGTTTACCCGTCGAGGAAACGCCGATGACCATATTGATGGCGGCGATTTCGCTTTCTGCCTGCAGAAACACGCCGTCCACTTTGGGCATCCGTTTGGACATATACGCCGCAACTTCCGTCTGGGGCGTAATCGGGTAACCGAAATAGTGACGGCAGCCTGCCATAATCGCGGCTTCCGCCAGGGCTTCGTTACCCTTCATAAGAACCTTATCGGCCATTTCAAAAAACCTCCTTACTTTTCAACCGTAATCACGCAATCGGGGCACATGGTCGCGCAAAACGCGCAGCCGATGCACTCGTCAGGGTTTACACAACCTGCCGGGTGATAGCCCTTGCCGTTGATAACGTCTTCTGCCAGCGCCACAATGTGTTTCGGGCAAGCGCCGACGCACAGCCCACAACCCTTACAGCGCTCTTTGTCAAATGTGACTTTTGCCATGGGAATTCCTCCTTATTCTGCGTCAGCACCCACGCGCCCACGCTTGTTTTACGTAGAGAGACAGCGGAAACAAATCCGCAATCTTACCGGAAAGTTCCGGCAACAACGAAGCTTTCACCGTGGTCATCACGATGGGCAGTCCCGTTCTTGCGGAAATGTCGGCGGCGTATTCCTGCGAGGACAACACGTCCTCGGCGGTGGTTTCGTCGCCTAAGTTCGAGTTGTTGACGATGCCGGTAAATTTGATTTTGCCGGCATCCTCAATCTCTCGCATCACTTCCACCGCATCCGCGCCCGTACGGGTAAGCGGACGGTATTTGTTGATGACGAGAAGCATCTCGTAATCGTTTTCGTTGACAATCGACTCGGCATACCGCCCGAGCGCGAGCGCTCCGCGGTCGTCGCCGCCCACGTCCACCACCGCCGTCAGGTCGGGGTTGTCCAAAATGGCATACGTTTCCGCCGGAAGAGCGGGTACGTCCACGTTAGAGTTGGCGTAGGGCGACACGATCAGCCGCACACCGGCCTCCTCAAGCCACTTTTCCGCATCTTTTGTGCGGAAATAGGGGTTCACGATGTCGAGGTCGGCGATCGCCACCTGCGCGCGGCTTTGTTTCAGCGCCAGCGCGGTGTCAACGGCGATATTCGTCTTACCGGAACCGTAGTGCCCGGCGAACAGCGTCACCCGTTTGGGTGCGCGGCCGCCGAACAACGGATAGTCCTTTAACAATGTACTCAAATGACCTTCACCCAATCAAACGGATCTTCCACAGTGCCGCCCTGGATGCCGGTGATGGCATCGTAGAGTTTCTGGCTGACCGGGCCGATGTTGCCGCCGTTGATGGTCATCACATCGTCTTTATAGCGCAGTTTGCCGACCGGGGAGATAACCGCCGCCGTACCGGAACCGAAGCACTCTTCCAGTTTGCCGGTTTTTTGCGCTTCAAGAAGCTCGTCCACGGAAACAAGGCGCTCTTCCACTTCCATACCCCAGCTCTTGCACAGCTCAATAACGGAGTTGCGAGTGATACCCGGGAGAATGGAACCGTTGAGCATCGGAGTGACGATTTTGCCGTCAATTTTGAAGAAGATGTTCATGGCGCCGACTTCTTCAATGTATTTGCGCTCGACACCGTCAAGCCACAGCACTTGGGAGTAGCCGTCGTCGTGCGCTTTGACCTGCGCCGCCAAAGAAGCCGCGTAGTTACCGCCGGTTTTGGCGAAGCCCATACCGCCGCGCACCGCGCGGACGTAGTCGTCTTCAATCCAGATACCGACCGGCTCCAGACCGCTCGCATAGTATGCACCGGACGGAGAGAGGATGATGATGAATTTGTAGGTCTGGGACGGTGCCACGCCGAGGAACGAGTCGGTGGCGATGATGAACGGGCGGATGTAGAGCGAAGTACCTGGCGCATCCGGAATCCAATCCTCGTCCACTTTCACGATCGCGGCAACGGCTTCCACAAAGTCCTCTTCCGGCAGCTGCGGAATGCACAGACGTTTGTTAGAATCGTTGGTGCGGCGAGCGTTCATAATCGGGCGGAACAAACGGGCTTTGCCGTCGGCGCCGCGATAGGCTTTGAGGCCCTCAAACATCTCCTGGCCATAGTGGAACACCATGCACGCCGGAGAGAGGGACAAATCCTGGAACGGGACGATGCGCGGATCGTGCCAGCCTTTGCCCTCGGTGTAATCCATCACAAACATGTGGTCGGTAAAGATTTTACCGAAGCCCAGTTTGCTTTGGTCTTGGGGTTTCTCTTTGGGGGTTTGCGTTTTCTCGATTTTAATGTTCAGCATATCTAAAACTCCTTTCAGGTTTTTAAGTGCAATTTTTCAATCGCGTTTTCGCGCATTTTGTACTTGAGAATTTTGCCGGCGTGGTTCATCGGGAACTCGGTCACGAACTCCACGTACTTCGGCACTTTATGACGCGCCATGTGGGAGCGGACGTAATCTTTCATCTCGTCCTCCGTGATGGTCGCGCCCTCTTTGAGGATGATGCACGCCATGATCTCCTCGCCGTAGCGTTCATCCGGCACACCGATGACCTGCACGTCCTTTACCTGGTCACAGGTGAAGATGAACTCCTCAATCTCGCGAGGATAAATATTCTCACCGCCGCGGATAATCATATCTTTGAGGCGGCCGGTAATGCGGAAGTTGCCGTCCGGCTCGCGGCAGGCAAGGTCGCCCGTATGCAGCCAGCCGTCTTTGTCGATGGCGGCAGCGGTGGCTTTGGGCATTTTGTAGTACCCCTTCATCACGTTGTAGCCGCGAGCAATAAATTCACCAGTCTGCCCGTCCGGCAATTCTGCGCCGGTTTCGGGATCGACAATTTTACACTCAATTTGCGGAAGCGCCGAGCCGACGGTTTCCACACGGACGTCCAACGTATCTTCGTTTTTGCCCATCGTGCATCCGGGAGACGCTTCGGTCTGTCCGTACACACTGGTAATTTCGGTCATATTCATTTTTTCCGCGGCTTCGCGCATCAGCGCCGGCGGACAGTTGGATCCTGCCATAATACCGGTGCGGATATGCGAAAAGTCGGTTTTTTCAAAGTCCGGATGCCTAAGCATGGCAATAAACATCGTGGGCACGCCGTTAAAGCAGGTAATCCGCTCACGGTCGATGCACGCAAGCGCCGGTTTCGCCGAAAAATACGGCAGAGGCAACAGTGTCGCGCCGTGTGTCATTGAGGCGGTCATGGACAGCACCATGCCGAAACAGTGGAACATCGGCACCTGCACCATCATACGGTCGGCGGTGGACAAATCCATTCGGTCGCCGATGCATTTGCCATTGTTGACGATGTTGTAGTGGGTAAGCATCACGCCTTTTGGGAAACCGGTCGTGCCGGACGTGTACTGCATATTCGCCACGTCGTGCACGTCCACGGCGGCGGCTCTGCGCGCCACTTCTTCGGCAGGAACTTTGGAAGCCATCCCTATCATTTCTTCCCAAGTGAGGCAACCGTCGTCTTTATATCCCACCGTGACCACGTGCCGCAAGAACGGCAAGCGGTGGCAGTGAAGCGATTTGCGAGCATCGTGACCTTTGAGTTCGGGGCACAGTTCCCGAATCGTCGCGGCAAACTTCGCATCGTTGCACTCTTCCATCATCACGAGTGTGTGGGTATCCGACTGGCGAAGCAGGTATTCCGCTTCGTGGATTTTGTAGGCAGTATTCATCGTCACGAGCACCGCACCGATTTTGGTGGTCGCCCAAAACGCGATATACCATTGCGGCACGTTGCTCGCCCACACCGCCACCTTATCGCCGGCTTTCACACCGAGAGCGATAAGCGCTCTGGCGCAATCATCCACGTCCGTGCGGAATTCTTTGTAGGTGCGCGTATAATCGAGTGTCGTGTACTTGAACGCGAGTTGATCGGGGAATTCCTCCACCATTCTGTCCAGCACCTGCGAAAAGGTCATATGAACAAGTGCGTCTTTCTTAAACGGAAATTTGCCGGTTTTGGATTTGTTATCATACAAACGGTCATCCCGATTGCGACCGTTTCGCTCAAACCGGCGCATAAAGTTGACAAAGTGTGGGAACGCGATGCCCTCATCACCAAGGTCACTCACCCAACCGGGCAAACATTCGAGCGAGAAGAAGCCGTCGTAGTTCACCGAGCGGAGAGCGCTGACAATCGCCTCCACCGGCAAGTCGCCCTCGCCGAGCAAGCAGTAGGTCATCCCGTCGTCGGTGATTTCGGAATCTTTAATGTGCACGTGTTTGATGTACGCGCCGAGGTTTTGCACCGTTTCTTCCGGATCTTCACCGCAAAAACGGTAGGGATGGTGCACGTCCCAAAGCGCCGCGACTTCGTCGCTGGCGAAGTGGTTAAGAATACCGCGCAGCCGCGCCGTATCCGCGTAGATGCCCACGGTTTCGATAAGCAGTGACACGCCTGCCGCCTCCGCATCGGGAAGCACCGAAGTAATAAAACGGATAACCGCATCGTCGTCCCCCTGCTCTCCGGCGTGGATACGCAGATAGGGCGCGCCGATGGCGGCGGCCACGTCAATCATCTGTTTGGTTTCGGCGGCAACGCCTGCGGTCGCCTGACCGTCGGCAATATCGCCGAGCACGTCGATACACGGAACGGAAAGCCCAAGCCGCCACAGTTCTCTGGCGGTGGCGGCACGGCGTTCTTTCGAGAACGGAGCGCCCACACCGGAAAACACGGCCGAACCAACGTTGTGGATCTCGATGCCGTCAAATCCCAAATCGGTGGCCATCGCGGTAAACTCCGAAAAGTCAAACCCGTGCCATCCGTTGGTGGAAAACGAGAGTTTCATTTATGCTTTCTCCTCGTAAACGATTTTGTTAAGAGCGCTGAGGTAAGCGCGAATACTGGCACCGATAATATCGGTGGACACGCCGCGGCCGGAATACAGTCGCCCGTCCGCACGCAGTTTCACCAGTGCCTCACCCACCGCGCCGCGGCCTTCGGTCACGGCTTGGATTTGGAAGTCATCCAGTTCGTAATGATGCCCGAGAATTTGTTCAATGGTCAAGAACGCTGCATCAATCGGGCCGTCGCCGGCGCCGACACCTTGCAACAATTCGCCCTCTTTTTCGAGCGACACACTGCACGTGGATGTGATGGTGTTGCCGTTGTTGGACACAAAGCTCACCAAACGGTACGTTTCCGGCACTTGAAGCGCGGTGGAAGCGATGATGGCCTCCATATCCCGTGCACCGACGGCTTTGCGCTGTGCCACGCGGTTGAACTCGTCAAACACTTTCACCGTGTCCTCTTTGGACAGGTCATAGCCGAGTTTTTTGGCAAACGCGGTCACTTCTTTGATGGTGGCGGTGGTATCCAGCGCCGTCTCATCCGGTTTGTCTCCGCACAATTCATTATCGAACGGTTGGCTCTTGCTCTCTTTGGCGCCGAGCCATTTGTTGATGCGGTTAACAGCGGACTGCAATTCCAACGTGTTCACGCCGAAACCGATGCCCAGTCCGTCGCTCTTGATACGCAGTGTCTCCGCCAGTTCGCTCAAACGGGGAAGTCCCTTGCCGCCGACAACGGCTTTCACTTCGCCGGCACCTGCAAGCACCGCGGACAACGCCGCCGCCTGTGCCGTGTGCAGTGCATCACTGCACTCCACACCCAATTTGCCTTCACATTCCGGAACAGCAGCAAGCAGCGCTTTGATAAGACCGGCAATCTCCTCCGGCAAACTTTCGCCGGCGGTATCGCACAACGTCACCGTGCAAGCGCCTGCTTCCAAGGCCGTTTTTACCGCGCTCGCCAAAAAATCCGGCTCGGCGCGCGTGGCATCTTTCGCTGCAAACTCCACGTCGGCGCAAAGGGATTTCGCAAACGCAACCGCGTCTTTGATTGCTTCGAGCATCGGCTGCGGTTTCTTGTGGCACAAGTACTCCATCTGCACACTGGACACCGGAGCAACCACCGACAAGCGGGGGCGTTTCGCCTCGTGAATCGCATCGTACGTTTTCTCGATTCCTTCTTTGCAAAGGCCGACCGAGCAGGAGAGTACACCGGATTTCACGATGGTCGCCATGGTACGAAGCGCCAACGCATCCGCTTTTTCGTCGCCCAGAGGCGCCGTTTCAATGACGTCAACGCGCAACTTTTCCAGTTGTTTGGCCATCTCCAATTTTTCTTTGAACGTCAGCGACGCGTTTTCCCGCATTGTAACGTCCGCAATCCGAATTGTTCTCATGTGTTTCTCCTCCAAAATAAAACGTCCCAAAGCCGAAGCTCTGGGACGATAAAATCTACCGCGGTACCACCCACATTACCGATTTCGAAAAATCGGTCACTCAAATCCGCTTAACGCGCGAAAAGCGGCGTTTCCTACCCACCCAAAAGGGCTTCAAAAACGCGGTTCGGGAAAGAGCACGCAAGCGTTTCAGTGCCGGCATCACAGCCACCGCCGACTCTCTGGGACCTCTGCACCTGCGCCGTTCCGTCATCACCTTTATATTATAGGTTAGATAACAATAAACAAAAGATTAGCCCCATTATATTCCCTTTCTAAAAAGTTGTCAAGCTTTTTTTCGCTTTTTTCGGGGTAAAATACCGCTTTTTTCGCATACTATTGCCAAAAACGAGGGGGTTTGCAGTATGAAGAAACGTCTTTTGGCGGTGTTTTGTCTTTTTTGCGTGGTTTTCAGCGGCTGTAACGAGGGAAAAACCGCTTCGAAAACCGCCGACAAATCGCTTCTTCCTGCTCGTACATTTTTGGTCGTTCCCTACGACCGCACCGGCGCCCAAGCATTTGTTATTCTGCGCTTTTCCGGCGACAACATTCTCGCCGTTTCTCCCTATCCAAGTGAAACGGTATTTTGCCCGGAATTCGGTTGGGAAACCACTTTTCGAACGCTTTTTGCCAATGGCAGTCTCACGGATTTTTCCCGTGTCAAGGATGCATTTTCCGAAATGAGCATTCCGATTGACCGTGTACTATCGGTCGACGTCTCGAATGCCGACAGCGGTTTTTATAAGGCACTTTCCAAAACGGGTAATAATTTACTCTTTACAAACCCACCCTCTTTCGTATATACTGTAGATACCGTAAGACAACACGACACTTCCATAGCGCTTTCCGCCTCGCAACTGCGGCGGCTGTTGTCGAAACCGGCAGAAGAGTTTGACCGCCCCGAAGACTACGTTACCTTGCGCGGTCTTACGGCGGTGGCGGCGTTCGAAGCCGGATTTTCCGCCTATTCCGAAGAGGCTTCCACCGGATTCTCCGTGTTACTTTCCGCCGGAAAATCCACTATTTCTCCCACCGATGAACCGTTGTTTATCCCGTTGTTTTCGCCCCCGCCGACCATTTTATTTCGCCCGGTTTCCGGCGAATTCGTCGGCGTCGGCTCGCGAAAACGCTTCTATTTGAAAACCGACTGAACGGAGGGTTTGTATGCGCTTTCTTTCTAAAAAAATAGTGGCCTTGCTGTCCGTCTGCGCCTTATTGTGTACCCTTTGCTGTATCTCCGTTTCCGCGGACAATCCTACTGCCACGGCGACATTCGGTGTGCAGGGCGATGCCGACGACAACGGCGCTTTTAATCTGAAAGACGTGTTGGCACTGCGCAAATATCTGGCAGGGGTTCTTCCCTCTGCCTCGGTCGCCGCGGATATGAACGAAGACGGCAACCTCAACATGAAAGACGTACTGCTGATGCGGTTGGCGCTGGCAGGGTATGAAGTCGTAAACGGCACCGTTTCCACCACGAAACGCCCCACAACAACTACGCAAAAGCCCACGACAACTACGCAAAAACCCACCACTCCCACAGCGGCCTCTCCGTATTCCACCCAACAGCAAAAAATCCTGACTCTCGTCAATAACGAACGCGCAAAAGTGGGACTTTCCGCACTGATTATCGACGAAAAGGCCTGTGATGCCGCCAACGTCCGTGCAAAAGAAGTGCCGGTGGTGTTCGACCACGTACGTCCCAACGGAAAATCCAGTTTTACGGCACTGGACGAAGCCGGAGTCAGCTACATTGCCGCCGGCGAAAACATCGCCAAAGGTTACTTAACCGCCGAAGACGTAATGGCCGGATGGATGAATTCCGAGGGACACAAAGCCAACATTCTTACCGCCAGTTTCACGCATATCGGCATCGGCTATGACAAAACCACCCACAGTTGGGTGCAAATCTTCTTCACCAAAACCGGCTCCACCTTCCCTGCCGATCCCGAAACCACCGCCAAGATGACGGCCGCTCTGTTGGCGGACATCAACCAAGCGCGCGCCGCCAAAGGGTTGAAGGCATATACTACCAACGCAACACTGCAAAGCGCCGCCACCACTCTCGCCAAAGAACAGGGAAAACTCGGCAAAATGTCCTTTACGCGACCGGACGGCAGCAAATACACCTCTATCCTTACCCAAAACGGCATTACCTATCGCCTGGTCAACAACCACGTAGGATTTTCCCCTGCTTGCAAGTCGCTGAAAGATGCCCAGAATATTTGGGCACCCGGCGGCGATTACAGCGAGTGGTTAGACAGCAGTTATACCCGTATCGGTATCGGCTATGACGAAACCACCGGATATTGGTCGATTTTAACCCTCAACTAACCGATATTTTCACCGTGCTTCAAAAAAATTTGGAGCACGGTGTTTTTTTGTGAAAATATCGCTTGACACGGCCACCGCCGTGTGGTATTATAACCTTTGCCTGAATTTTTGGGGAAACGCGGGTGTAGCTCAATGGTAGAGCCCCAGCCTTCCAAGCTGGTTGCGTGGGTTCGATTCCCATCACCCGCTCCACTTGAACGTGCGCCTGTAGCTCAGCTGGATAGAGCATCTGCCTTCTAAGCAGAGGGCCAGGGGTTCGAGTCCCTTCAGGCGCGCCATTAGCCTTTTTAGGCTAATATGGTGGGTGTAGCTCAGTTGGTTAGAGTGCCAGGTTGTGGCCCTGGAGGTCGTGGGTTCGACTCCCATCACCCACCCCATTTTGGGATGTAGTCTAGTGGTAGGACAGCAGACTTTGACTCTGCCCGTGCAAGTTCGATTCTTGCCATCCCAGCCAAAAACCGACAAATCTCGCAAGAGGTTTGTCGGTTTTACTTTTTCACTATTCACTATTCACTTTTCACTAACTTCCGGTGTCGGCTTTTGGGATGTAAGAAGTAATAGTGAACAGTGAAGAAGTAGGGTGTCCGCTTGTGCGGACAAAGCAAGGCGTTGCCTTGCAAAAAATAATGTTTTGTGGTAGACTGATTTATAGAGGTGATTTGAATGAAAGACAGCCCTTTATTGACAAAATCAAAAGAATTCGCGTTAGAGATTATTCGGGTATGTAACATCGTAAAATCGACAAAAAAAGAAACCGTTTTGACCAATCAACTCATCCGAAGCGGAACAAGTGTCGGCGCAAACATCCGCGAGGCATTTTATGCACACGGAAAAGCCGATTTTGTGGCTAAATTACAAATCGCTCTCAAAGAATGCAGCGAAAGCGAATACTGGTTAGAATTGCTTTTAGAAAGCGGCTATTACGATGACCGTCGTGTTTTAGAAAATTGCATAGAGGTCAAGAAAATCTTGATTTCCTCTATCAACACGGCAAAAAGCAAATAATAAAACCGACAAGCCTCTTTTGAGGTTTGTCGGTTTTCCTTTTTCCCCCGATTCTGAATTCTTAATTTTTAATTCTTAATTTGCATTTCCCCTTGCAATTATCAAAAAAAGGGGTATAATGGTTTTTGTAGCATAATCGCTTAAAGGAGGATTTTTTCCAATGACTATTCTTACCACCGGCGGCTGCGGCTATATCGGCAGCCACACCTGCGTTGAACTGCTCAACGCCGGCTACGACGTGATTGTCGTCGACAACCACGACAACTCCAGCCCCGAGGCTCTGCGCCGCGTTCGCAAAATCACCGGCAAAGACCTCAAAGAGTACGACATCGACATCCGCGATAAAGAGGCTCTGCGCAAAGTGTTCCAAGAGAACAAAATCGACGCGGTCACCCACTTTGCCGGCTCCAAAGCCGTCGGCGAGTCGGTGAAACTGCCCCTTAAATATTACGACAACAACATCGGCGGCGCGGTTGCTCTGCTTGAAGTGATGGCGGAAGAAGGCTGCAAACGCCTCGTGTTCAGCTCGTCCGCTACCGTTTACGGCGATTTGAACCCGTCTCCGCTGAACGAGCAAATGCCGCTCGGCGACACGACCAACCCCTACGGTGCGACCAAAGCGATGATCGAGCGCATCCTCAAAGACCTCTGCATCTCCGATCCGGATTGGTCGGTCGTTCTGCTTCGTTACTTTAACCCCATCGGCGCGCACGCGTCCGGCCTGATCGGCGAAGATCCGAACGGTATCCCGAACAACCTGATGCCGTATATCTCCCAAGTTGCGGTTGGCAAACTGCCGCAGCTGTCCGTTTTCGGTAACGACTACGACACGCCGGACGGCACCGGTGTGCGCGACTATATCCACGTTGTGGACCTCGCGCGCGGCCACGTGAAAGCCGTTGCCTACGCCGCCGACCATCAAGGCGCGGAAATCTTCAACCTCGGCACCGGCCGCGGTTACAGCGTACTCGAGATGGTTGCCGCGTTCGAAAAAGCCAGCGGCGCCAAAGTG
>JAZLLJ010000050.1:0-23228 GCA_045598065.1 Acutalibacteraceae bacterium | reverse complement strand
ATGAAACAAAAGCATTTGACACGCTTGCTTGTGATTTTGGCGATGGTCACATCGCTTGTACTCATCGGCACAGCGGCAACGCAGTTGACTCCCGGTCAGCAGATTCGCGGTGACTGCAACGGTGACGGTGCTATCAATATGAAAGACGTCCTGTTGCTTCGTAAATACATTGCGGATATGGATGTGGAGTTTGCGGACCACGTTTGCTCCGGCGAACCGGTGGAAAGTCAGCCGACACAGCCGGTAGTAACCGAACCGACGGTGACACCGACCTATACCAACCCGTATACGCAACCGACAGAACCGGTGTATACGAACCCGACGGCAGCGCCGACACAGTATACACAACCGACCGTTGCGCCGACATACACGCAGCCGACGGTAGCGCCGACGTATACGCAACCGACTGCTGCACCGACACAGTACACGCAGCCGACGTATACTCAACCGACACAAACTCAACCGGCGGGCGATACGTTTACGCTGTCGCTGAACATTTCGGAGGAGGCGCCGCGCTACAACACGGTGACGCACACGGACAGTTTCCAAGTGCCGAAAAATCAGGAAACCACGATTGAAATCGTGGTGATAGCGTATCAAGATTTGGATACGTCGGATATGGCGAAAATTAAGGGTTTTGTGAGTTTGACCGGCGCAACACTCTCGGGCGATCCGGTTATCGGTGAAATTTCCGACCACAAATATCCGATCACTTTCACGTACAAAGTGATGATGGATTCCGACAAAACGGTGAGCGGTACGATTGCCAGCCCAATTTTTGAGACTTCGACCATCTCGGTCAACGGTCAGGGTGGAGAAACGCCGACACAAGGCGGCGGCTCGTCCTCCGGCTCGCAGACCGAGCCCACGACGTATGAACCCATCGACGTGGAGGGTACCGAAAACTATGACCTCGTGACCTTGACCTATAACGATGCGGCTTGCTCGGAATACGGCTTGACGTTCCACAGTTTTGCCGACCTTTCTGCTCCGATTATCCAAATCGTGGAAGGCACGGCAACCGGCGATGCGGCTTTCGCTTCCGCCCGAACCATTTCCGGTGCTTCCATTTCGGAATCCACCGCTTCAACCTGCGAATACGTTGATTACAGCCCGACCGATTACACCTTTACCCACACCTATGAAAACCGCGGCAACGTGGTGAACGGTGTTACCACGCACATCTACAAAGCGAAGCTCGACGGACTCGATTTCGGTAAGACCTATTCTTACCGTGTGGGCGATACCGCGCTCGGAACGTACAGCCCGATTTACACCTTCACCACCCGTCCGCAGACGGTGAGCAATTTCTCGTTCATCTACACGGCGGACACCCAGCCTTCCTGCTTCGACGGCTTGGGTTATCTCGGTGTGAATACGCTGTTCAACAAAGCGTTTGCGATGGCCCCGAACGCCCAATTCCTTGTGAGCGGCGGCGACTTTGTGTATTGCAGTGACGAGGGACAAGGTTCCATCTCCGTGTGGCGTAACGTCATCAACGGCGGTAACAACAAGAATACCGGCGCGGCCGGCCCGCTGTTTGCCAGCCATCCGTGGTTTATCGCCAACGGCAACCACGATGCCAACAAAGTCCAGCAATTCCTGAACAACAAAACGACCGGTACCGGCGATGCCAATGACTATTATTCCTACGACTACGGCGATGCCCACTTTGTCGTGTTGGATAGCGGTCACAACGGCTCTTTGGATACCGCGCAGCTCAACTGGCTCCGTAGCGACCTTGCTTCTACGACGAAGAAATGGAAGGTCCTCTTCCTGCACTTCTCGTTGTATTGCACGACCGACCGTGACCTTGGTGTCAACAAAGACACGCTCGCGGAAAGCAGTGACCGTCAGACGCTTTTGAGCATCATCGACGATAACAATGTGGACTTGGTGGTCAGCGCTCACGTGAACGAAAGCTATTACACCACCTATCCGCTGAAAGGCGGCGCCAAAACGGCGGACGTTCCGACCAAAACCGGCGGTGTGGATTGCTATACGAGCCCGTCCGGCACTATCTATATGCAAAACGGCGGCTCCGGCCTCGGCTCTGACCTGAAAGGCGGCAACAAAGGCAAACTGAACACCAACACGCAAGACGTGAACGTCGGTTTCAGAAACCGTATCAACACGGTTCTCCGCGATGCAGAAGTCGGTTACGAAGCGTCCTATGCCGTGTTTGAGGTGACGAGCGATACCTTGAAGGTCAACCGCTACTATCTCGATTCCGGTCTCAACTCTGTTTTGTACACCAACGGTCAGTTCCAGATTACCAAATAAACCTTACTGGAAACATTTTGTGGCTCTCATCTTCTCGGATGAGAGCCACTTTTTCTTGACATTGTTTTAACGGTAGAATATAATTGTAGAGTAATGACGAAAAAGGGGGGATTTCCGTGAAAAAACGGTTAACAGCGGTTATTTTGGCGCTGGTGTTGTGTTTTGCGCCGATGACCGTTAATGCGGCGGAAACCCTGCTTTACGGCGATGCTAACAGCGACGGTGCCATCAATTTGAAAGACGTGTTGACCGAACGGCGCTATTTGGCGGATATGCCCACCGAGCTTTCTCTTACTTTGGGGGATTGCAACGGCGACGGCTCGGTGAATATGAAAGACGTGCTGATTTTACGGCAGTATTTGGCGGAAGTCATCGACAAAATAGAGGGAAAACAGCCGGTGTATACTCAAAAAAGACTTCGCTCCGTTACCCACTACGACGAAAACGGCGAGGTTTTTGAATATAATTTTTACACCTACAACGACTACGGCGGTTTGACGTTGCTCACCGATCGGTCATCGGATAAGGAACTGATTTGGAGACAAGATTATACCTACGACAAAAGCCACCGCGAAATTCTTTGCGTACATACCGAAGACGGCGAAAAGGGAATCAGCACCGCAACGTCTTATGACGACAAAGGCCGCCTGTCCGCTGTGATTAAAACGGACGGCCAGGAAAAAACGGTTTACAAAACCACTTTCGAGTACGGCGCAGACGGTCGGCTTGTGACGGAAAACGATTTTGACAGCGCCGGAAAAGCGGACGGAAAGACGGTGTTTTCCTATAACGAAAAATCGCAGCTTGTGAAAGAGGAAACGTTCGGCGCGGATGGCTCGTCGTTTGGCTATGCAGCGTTTTCTTACAACGACAAGGGAAATACCGCGGAAGTAAAACGCTATAACGCAGAAGGCGAGTTCATCGGCAATGAGGAGTTTGTTTACGATGAACAGGGGAATATAACGAGCCACCTTTATAACGACGAAAAAGGCCTTTTAGATGCCCGTGTTGAGTATGTCTACGATATGACGTATACCTTGAAATGGGAGTTTGGGTATACTTTCTCCGAAGGCAACGACCGTTGGAAATACGTGTATACACAAAAATATCCTATCCGAAGCGCCACGTGTTACAGTTGGGACGACGAGACGGTTTTGTGGAAAGATACTTATCAATATGTCGATGCATAAGAAAAACGGATGAGTGGAATGTTCCGCTCATCCGTTTTTTACTTTTTGTTTTTGATTTTATTCCAATACTCCGCAAAAGCGGCTTCATTTTTGTTGTCACCGGGTGTGTAATAAACGGTGTTTTTGAGGTTGTCCGGCAAGTATTGCTGCTTTGTCCAATGATTGGGAAAATCGTGGGGATACAGATAAAATTGCCCTTTTTTCGCTTGATCCTCGCCGTCGAAATGTTTGTTTTGCAATTGACGGGGGATGGGGCCGGCTTTGCCTGCCTGTACGTCGCGCATGGCTTGGTTGATGCCGCAATAAACGGAGTTCGATTTGGGGGCGGTTGCCACCAAAACCACCGCATCAGCAAGCGGAATACGGGCCTCGGGAAGTCCCAACTGCAACGCCATATCCACTGCTGCCTTGACGATGGGCAAAATCTGCGGATAGGCAAGTCCCACGTCTTCCGAGGCGCACACCATCAACCGCCGACATGCGGAGGGGAGATCGCCTGCCTCCAAAAGCCGCGCCAGATAGTGGAGCGCCGCATCCGGATCAGAGCCGCGCATAGATTTTTGGTAGGCGGAGATGACGTCATAATGCTCGTCGCCCTCGCGGTCATACCGCAGGGCGTTTTTTTGAGCCAACTGGGTGGCGAGGTCAAGCGATACGGTGCGCGAGCCATCCGCTTCGGGAGTGGCGGTGAGTACACACAGTTCCACCGCGTTAAGCGCTTTACGCACGTCGCCGCCACAAGCGGAGGCGATGTAGGACGAAACGCCGTCTTCCACTGTGATTTTACAGCCGTTTTCTTCTTCCAAAAAGGCAAATCCGCGTTTCACGGCTTTTTCGGCATCTTCCGGCTCGACCGCTTTGAATTCAAACACAGTCGAGCGGCTTAAAATCGCGCTGTATACGTAAAAATAGGGGTTTTCGGTGGTGGAGGCGATGAGCGTAATGTTGCCGTTTTCGATATGTTCGAGTAGGGTTTGCTGTTGTTTTTTGTTGAAATACTGGATCTCGTCTAAATAAAGGAGAATGCCGCCTGCACCGGCAAGTGTTTCGGTTTCTTCCACCACGGCTTTGATGTCGGCGGTGGAAGCGTTGGTGCCGTTCAGTTTGTGCAGGCGCATATCCGTCCGCTCGGCAATGAGCCGCGCAATGGTGGTTTTGCCTACGCCGGACGGACCGTAGAAAATCAGGTTCGGTATATCGTTGGATTCAATGATGCGGCGCAGGGCTTTGCCATCGCCGAGAAGGTGAGGTTGACCGACCACGTCGGAAAGATTGTTCGGTCGCATTCTGTCTGCGAGCGGAGCTTTCATCCGCACCGCCTCCTTTCGCTTTAAATTAGGTTTCGGGGAGGATGAATTTTAAGAAATTCTTTATAGAAATGTCCCAAAAATCCCAGTTGTGCGCGCCTGCCCATTCCTCGTAAACATAGGGGATTTTGAGAAAATCCATCTGGGTGCGCAGGCGCTTGTTCGCATCGTACAGCGGATCGGACAGTCCGCAGGTGATGTAGAGTGGCGGCACAGGTGTATGCTCTTTGGCAACTTTGGCGGTGAGCAACAGCAAATCGTTTTCCGAGCTCAATCGATCGCCGAAAATGCCATGGGCTTCACCGGGCAAAAACGGACTGTGAGTGGGATCTTCCACTTCTTGGCGCAAATCTACCGCACCGGAGAACGAGCCGACAGCTGCATAGGCACCGGGATTGCGCAGGGCGCATTTGAGGGCACCGTAACCGCCCATGGAAAGGCCGGCAATATAGGTGTGACGCGGATTGTCGGTGATGCGAAACATCTGTTTCATCATACGGGGGAGATCCTCGGTGAGATAGGTGTAATAAGGAAGCCCCTGCGCCATATCGGAGTAAAAACTGCGCTGTACCTCCGGCATCACGACCACGAGACTTTTGTCGCGCACGTAAGAGTCGATGCGGCTTCGGCGAAGCCAACAGGTGTGGTCATCCTCCAATCCGTGGAGCAGATATAACACGGGAAACGTGCCGTCTTCCAACGGCTTTACCGCTGTCCCTTCGGGGAAAATTACGGTTACACCCGTTTGCATTTGCATTACTTCGGAGTAGATACTGCCGTCAAAAACCGCCATACCGTACACACCCTTTCAAAAAGTAGTTTCAGTATACCACATTTTTTACTCTTTTTCAAGGGCTGTCCCGAAAATGTCCCTTTGATTTTGCTATACTCAAAGTAGAGAAAAAAAGAGGGGCAGGTGGTTGCAAAACGAGGAATAAAATGGTACAATAAATCTGTATGTAATGTATGGGAAAGGCGGTGACGGATATGACGAAAAACGAGAGGGCGAGCGAAGCTGTGGAACGTCTAAAAAGCCGCTATCCCGAAGCCATCTGCTCGCTTTGCTATGCCGATCCGTGGCAACTGCTCGTTGCCACCCGTCTTTCCGCCCAATGCACCGATGCACGGGTGAATCTCGTAACACCGGCGTTGTTTGAGCGTTTCCCCACACCCGAGGAAATGGGAAAAGCGGAGCCGACCGACGTGGAGCCGTACATTCATTCTTGCGGCTTTTTCCGCGGCAAAGCGAAAGACCTTGTGCTGATGAGTCGCGCGCTTGTGGAAACCTACGGCGGCGTTGTCCCCAATACCGTGGAGGAACTCATAAAACTCTCCGGTGTGGGGCGCAAGACGGCAAACCTCATTGTCGGCGACGTTTACAAAAAGCCGGCCATTGTGGCGGATACCCATTGCATCCGTATTTCAAACCGCTTGGGATTGTGTAACAGCGACAACCCCGTGATTGTTGAGCGGCAGTTGAAAGCGGTGGTTGAACCGACCGAAAGCAACGATTTTTGTCACCGCCTCGTACTGTTCGGGCGAGACGTGTGTACGGCGCGAAACCCGAAATGTGATGGGTGCGAACTGGCAGATATTTGCAAAGTAAAAGGGAGGGAATGAGTAGGATGGCAGAAAGACGACAAAGCCGCACCGTGTTTGCAGGCAACGTGCAAATCGGCGGTGGGGCGCGAGTGAGCGTGCAATCCATGCTCAACGTCCCGGCGGCGGATATTGCCGGAAACGTGGCGCAAGCCGTGAAATTGCAAGAAGCCGGTTGCGAGATTTTGCGTGTGGCAATTCCCGATAAAGAGGCCGTGGCGCTTGTGCCTGCCATTAAAGAGGCGATTTCCATTCCGCTTGTGGCGGATATTCATTTTGACTACCGTTTGGCGCTTGATTGTGTGGCCGCAGGAGTGGATAAGATTCGTTTAAACCCCGGCAACATCGGCGGAGACGATCGTGTAAAAGCGGTGGCAGATGCGTGCCGTGTAAAGGGAATTCCCATTCGTATCGGTGTCAACTCCGGCTCACTTGAAAAGAGCATTTTGGCAAAATACGGTCATCCCACCGCGGAAGCGTTGCGAGACAGTGCGCTTTACCACGCAAGTCTTCTTGTAAAATTTGATTTTCACGATATCGTGCTTTCCATCAAGTCCTCTCACGTGCCGACAATGGTAAAGGCTTATCGCTTGACAGCCAAAGCCTGCGACTATCCGCTGCATTTGGGCGTTACCGAGACGGGAACGGCCTATCGCGGAACTATTAAGTCGGCGGCAGGCATCGGTTCGTTGCTTTTGGACGGCATCGGTGACACCATTCGCGTATCGCTGACCGCGGACACGCTGGAAGAGGTCAAAGCAGGCAAGGCGATTCTTGAAGCTTGCGGTTTACGCGATGACGAGCCGAAACTCATTTCCTGCCCGACTTGCGGCCGGACAGCGGTGGATTTGATCGGGATGGCGACTGAGGTGGAAAAACGCCTGCAATCCGTCCACAAACCCATTACCGTGGCGGTGATGGGTTGTATTGTCAACGGCCCCGGCGAAGCCAGAGAAGCGGACGTGGGACTTGCCGGCGGAAACGGCAAAGCCGTGATTTTCCGTAAGGGAGAAATTTTGTGCACTGTGAACGAAACGGACGCGGTGGACTGTTTGATGAAAGAGATTGAAAAGCTTTGAAAAGTTTTGAAAACAAAGGAACAAGAGTATGAATACGCCTACTTTTTTTGAGACATTTGAAAAATATATTGCCGCTGTGGCACCCGAAGCCGACGTAAACGAAACCATCGGCAACAGCGGCATTACGCATTTATCCGCCGACCAGGGCGCGAAAACGATGCAGTTGGCCTTGTCGCTTTCGGCGTTTGTGCCGTTTTCGGAAATCGAAAAAGCGGAAACGCTCGTGGCGAAAGCGCTCTCGTTGTCATCCGCGGAGATTTTGCCGCGCTATCCCGACGGCTCGTTTTCGGAAGAGGCGTTTTCCACCGTGGTGGAATTCGTCAAGCGCCGCAACAAAGCGGTGAACGGCACGTTGGACGGCGCGTCGGTTACGTTGTCGGAGGGGACACTGTGCGTACAGCTGCAAAACGGCGGATGTAACGTGCTGACCACCACCAAAACGGACAGAGATATCGAAAAATGGATTTACGATTTGTTTGGGCTAAACGTGAAAGTGGTGTTTTCCGGTGAACAGCAGGTGGATTTGGACGGCGAGTATTTTCGCTCGCTGATGGATGCGGTGCCGCCTCCGGAGATGCCGGCCTTTACGCCGCCTCCGCCTGCGACAGAGGAAAAACCTCGCCGCGTGTGGCAGCAGGAAACACGGCCGAAAAAGCCGCTTCCTAAAGGACTTCCCGTTTCGTTTGCCGATCCCAAAGTGATTATGGGCAAACGTGCGCCCGGAATGCCGGAACCCATCGACTCGATCGAGCCGGACAACGGTCGCTATACCGTGTGGGGCGAAGTGTTCCGCGTGGAATCGCGCAAAAGCCGTTCGGGTGAGCGTATCCAGTATACGTTTGATATTTATGACCACACCGGCTCGGTGACGGTTTCCAAATGGTTCGGCTTTAAGCGTGACGGGGAAGTCATCGAGCAGATGGAAAGTGTGAAAGAGGGCAAATGCATCCTCGTTTCCGGCGAATATGCCTACGATTCGTTTGCCCACGATAATATTTTGAATCCCCGTGAGATGGCGTTTGTCAAGAAAATCGAGGATAAGGACGATGCGCCCGAAAAGCGTGTGGAACTCCACGCTCACACCAAAATGTCGATGATGGACTCGGTGGTAGAAACGTCGGAGTTGGTTAAACGTGCCGCCGCGTTCGGTCATCCTGCTATCGCGATTACCGACCACGGCGTGGTACAGTCGTTCCCGGATGCGATGAACGCCGCGGCCGCCGCCAAAAAAGCCGGCAATCCCATTAAAATTCTCTACGGTGTGGAAGCCTATTTCGTCAACGACGCCGTGCACGCCGTGGTGGGAGATGCGGATGCGAATTTGACCGACGAGGTGATTGTGTTCGACCTCGAAACCACCGGTTTTTCCGCCCAAAACGACCGCATTATCGAAATCGGTGCGGTGCGGCTCCAAAACGGCGAGATTGTGGAAGAATTCGACACCTTTGTGGATCCTGAACGTCCCATTCCGGCAAAAATCACCGAGCTTACCGGCATTACCGGCGAGATGGTAAAAGGTGCTCCTCGTGAAGGGGAAGCCCTTGACAAGTTCTATCAATTCTGCAAAAGCACGCGAATTCTCGTGGCGCACAACGCCTCGTTTGATACGGGATTTGTCCGTGCCGCCGCCACCAGGCTTGGCAAGGAATATCCCTTTACATCCATCGACACGGTGGCCATCAGTCGCACGCTGTTCTCTCACCTGAAAAACCACAAATTAGACACTATTGCGGACTATTTGCGCCTGCCGGAGTTTGAACATCACCGCGCCTGCGACGATGCGCGGGAGCTTGGACTCATTTACGGCAAGATGATCGAGGAGATGACCGCGACCAAAGGCATCACCCGTGTGTCCGAAATCAACGACAAGGCGGCAGGTGTGGACGTGAAAACCGCGCACCCGTACCATATGATTCTTTTTGCCAAAAACCAAACGGGACTGAAGAATCTCTATCAGCTCATTACGTATTCCCATACGCAGGCGTTCCACCGCAAACCCCGGATTCCCAAAAGCGAACTGATGAAACATCGCGAAGGGTTGCTTATCGGCAGTGCCTGCGAGCAGGGCGAGCTGTTTCGCGCGATTGTGGAAAACAAGCCGTGGGGCGAACTGTGTAATATTGCCTCGTTCTACGACTTTTTGGAGGTACAACCGCTCGGCAACAACGCTTTTATGCTTCGCCCGACGGTGAAAAAAGGTGAAACCGTGCCGCCGATTTGCAAAGACGAGCAAGGGCTGATTGAATTCAACAAAACGGTTATTCGCCTCGGTGAAAAGCTGAACATTCCCGTGTGCGCCACCGGCGACGTGCACTTCCTCAAAAAAGAGGACAGTATTTTCCGCGCCATTTTGCAGGCAGGGCAAGGATATGAGGATGCGGACAACCAACCGCCGCTCTATTTCCGCACGACTGACGAGATGCTCCGCGAATTCTCGTATTTGAGCGAGGAAAAAGCACGGGAAATCGTTATCGAAAACCCTCGCAAAATCGCGGACTCCATTGAAGAGTTGCGCCCCATTCCGCTCGGCAACTATCCGCCGCATATGGACGGCGCGGACGAAGATTTGGTGCGTATCACCAACGAGCGTGCACGTGAAATCTACGGTGATCCGTTGCCGGAAATCGTGAAAATGCGGTTGGATAGGGAGCTGGAAGCCATTGTGAGCAACGGCTTTGCGGTGCTGTATATGATTGCGCAGAAATTGGTGGCGTATTCCGAGAAAAACGGCTACCTTGTTGGCTCGCGTGGTTCGGTCGGCTCGTCGTTTGTGGCGAGCATGGCCGGTATTTCCGAAGTAAACCCGTTGTCGCCGCACTACGTCTGTCCGCATTGCCATTATAGCGAGTTTATCACCGACGGTTCGGTGGGCAGCGGCTTTGACCTGCCCAACAAAAACTGTCCGGAATGCGGCACGCCGCTGAAACAGGACGGCCACGAAATCCCTTTTGAGACCTTCCTCGGATTTAAAGGCGATAAAACGCCGGATATTGACTTGAACTTCGCTTCGGAATATCAGACTGAGGTGCACCGCTATACCGAATCGTTGTTTGCCAAAAACCATGTGTTCAAGGCCGGCACAATCAGCACGCTGGCGGACAAATACGCCTACGGCTACGTGCGCAAATACGCGGACGAGCGGAACTTGAATTTGGGCAACGCTGAAATCAACCGCTTGACGGTGGGGTGTACCGGTGTCAAAAAGACGACCGGTCAGCACCCCGGCGGAATGGTGGTTGTGCCGGATGAATTTGAGGCGGAGGATTTTACGCCTATTCAACACCCGGCGGATAAAACGGATTCGGACGTGCTGACCACGCACTTCGACTTCCATTCCATCCACGATACGATTCTTAAACTGGACAACCTCGGTCACGTCGTGCCGACTATGTACAAATATTTGGAGGAGTACACCGGCAAATCCGTCAAGGACGTGCCGATGGCCGATCCCAAGGTGTACCAGTTGTTTACCAGTCCCGAGGCGCTCGGTGTTACAAAAGAGCAGATTGACTGGCCGACCGGCACGCTGTCGTTACCTGAAATGGGCACACCGCTCGTTACGCAGATGCTTTTAGAATGTCGCCCGACCTGCTTTACCGACCTGATTCAAATTTCCGGTTTATCCCACGGTACGGACGTGTGGGCAGGCAACGCGCAGGACCTTATCAAAGTCGGCACCTGCACTATTTCCACGGTTATCGGTACCCGTGACAGCATTATGGTTTACTTGATGCACAAAGGTGTAGAACCGTCCATGGCGTTCAACATCATGGAAAAAGTGCGAAAGGGCATGGTGGCGAAACATAAGATTGATCCCGACCAGTGGGAAACGATGTGCAAGGCTATGCGAGATCACGATGTGCCGGAGTGGTATATCGAGAGTTGCCAGAAAATCATGTATATGTTCCCGAAAGCCCACGCCGCGGCGTATCTTATCGCTATGCTTCGTGTGGCATGGTTCAAGGTGTATATGCCGGCGGAATACTACGCCGCGTATTTCACCGTGCGGTGCGAGGATTTTGATGCGGCGCTCGTATCCGACGGTGCAGGCGCGGTAAAACGGTTTATCGGTGACGTGCGCCAAAACAGGGAAGCCACCGCAAAAGAAAAGAGTATGGCGGATGCGATGCAGATTGTGTACGAGGCGCTGGCACGCGGCGTGAAGTTCTTGCCGGTGGATTTGTACAAATCCCACGCTACCAAGTTTTTGGTGGAAGACGGAGCCATTCGGATGCCGTTTGTCGCCATCAAAGGCGTCGGTGAATCGGCGGCGATGGGGCTTATGAATGCCCGTGACGAAGAGCCGTTCTTCTCGCAAGACGATATGCAGACGCGCGGCGGTGTCTCCAAATCGGTGGTGGAATCGCTGGATGCGCTCGGTGCTCTCGGAAATCTTCCAAAGAGCAGCCAAATGACGTTGGAGGATTTTTTTGCATAAAGTCTTGAAAAACGGAAAAAGATATGCTACTATAAATTCTATAGCCACTTTTTTGTGAAAAGGAGGGGAAAACCGTGAAATTTCACCCGGACAAGAAATATGTTCACGCTGGTATAACGGCCTTTCTTACGGTCGTGTGTTGTTTGCTGTTTTACTGGATTGTGACCGACTGGGATATGTTGTTTTCCGGTGTCCAAAAGGTCATCAATACGTTGAATCCACTGATTTACGGATTGGTATTTGCGTTTTTGTTGGCGCCGGTGTGCAACTTTGTGGAAGGCCATTGGTTTTTGCCTCTTTGTAACGCGGCTTTCCGCAAAAAGCCGCGCAGCGCAACACGCATTGCGCGAGGGCTCAGCGTGGCGGTGTCGTTGGTTTTCGGTATTGCCGTTGTCAGCGCGATCATCTGGCTGATTATCCCACAAACCTACAAGAGCATCGAGACGGTGGTTGTGTCCATGCCGGGATACATCGAAAAAGCCATTGTGGATCTTGAAAAATGGGTGAAATCCGATTCTGCATTGGAAGCACAGTTACAAAAGGTTTTGGATTCCGTTTACAACAGCGCTCTTAACTGGGTACAGGACGGTCTGCTTCCGCGTGTGGATGATATTCTCGTGCAGGTGACGACCGGTATCGTCAGCGTGGTGAAAACCGTGTTCGATATCGTGGTCGGTCTTGTGATTACCGTGTATTTGCTGGCGGACAAAGAGAATTTCTTTGCCCAGTGCAAGAAAGCGGTATATTGCCTGTTCTCCAAACGCACCGCCAACGAAATCGTGAAAACCGCATCGTTTACCTTCGATATGTTCGGCAATTTCATTACCGCACGGCTGATTGACGGCGTGATTATCGGTGTTATCAACTACATTTTGATGTCCATTTTCCACATGGAATATGCGGTGCTGATTTCGGTGATTGTCGGTGTGACCAACATTATCCCGTTCTTCGGTCCGTTTATCGGCGCCATCCCCAGCGCGTTGTTGCTGTTGATTGTGGATCCGTTCAAGTGCTTGATTTTCGTCATTTATACGCTTGTTCTTCAACAGGTGGACGGCAACATCATCGGTCCGGCGCTTCTCGGAAGCAAAACCGGCATCAGCAGCTTTTGGGTGGTCGTGGCATTGCTTGTCGGCGGCGGACTGTTCGGTTTTGTGGGTATGGTGTGCGCGGTGCCGCTGTTCGCGGTGGTGTATGCGCTGCTCAAAAAAGCCGGTAACGCTAAGTTGGTGAAAAAAGGCTTGCAGGAAGAAACGGAGCTGTATGAGCACTTGGCGTATATCGACGAGGAAACGGGAGAGCACATTTTCAAAAAACCGTTTGCCGAAAAAAAGAAAAAGTCGCCGAAAAAGACGGATGACAAAGAAAAATCTTAACAAAAGCGAAATAAAAGACGTTCTTTCAAAATTACCTCTTGAAAGAGCGTCTTTTTTTTGGTATAATAATCGTTTGTAAGTGCAGGGCGCTTAGAGCGCCGTTTTCGTATATTTCGTATGTTCGGAAAGAAGGGATTTTATGAAGCGATGGATGCCGTACGTGAAACCTTATTTACGGTATTTCATTTTCGGACCGCTGTGTATGATTGTGGAAGTCATCGGTGAGGTGCTGATGCCGATTTATATGGCGCAGTTTATCAACAATCAAAAAGACGGTGTGCTCACCGTTGCCGGCAGTTTCGGCATTATGGCGATGATGCTGCTTACCGCGATTTTGATGATGGCAGGCGGTGTTGGCGGTGCGTGGTTCGGCGCAAAAGCGTCGGTCAACTTTGCCGCGGACGTGCGGCGAGACGTATACAAAAAAGTGGAGAAATTCTCTTTTGCCAATATCGATAAATTCAGCACCGGTTCGCTCGTGACGCGCCTTACCAACGACGTGCAGCAGCTGCAAAACTTTATCAATATGCTTCTTCGGATGTGCCTGCGTGCGCCGGGTATGCTTATCGGCGCGCTCATTATGGCGATTTCGCTTAACCCGTCGCTGTCGGTGGTGCTCGCGGTGGTCATTCCGCTTTTGGTCATCACGATGATCTTCATCATCAAAACCGGTTTTCCGCGATTTGCCGCGATGCAGACGCGTGTGGACAAACTCAACTCCACCGTGCAGGAGAGTGTGACCAACGTGCGCGTGGTCAAGTCGTTTGTGCGAGAGGATTTTGAGGAAGAGAAATTCGGAAAAGCCAACCGCGAACTGAAACAGTCCGGCATCTACGCGATGCGCGTAATGATTTTTATTGCGCCGGTGATGACGATTTTCACGAATGTCGCCACCATCGCAGTGTTGTGGTTCGGCGGCAAATTCGTGCTGGCAGGGGATATGCCGATTGGCGACCTTTCGGCGTTTACGACCTACATTATGCAGATTCTTATCTCGCTGATGATGACGGGTATGATGTTTATGTTCAGCTCGCGCGCGCTCGCTTCCGGCAAACGTATTTGCGAGGTGTTGGATGAGCGCATCGACTTGACGGATATTGATGCGAAATACCCCGACAAAACGGTGGAAAACGGCAAAATCGAATTCAAAAACGTCGGTTTCCGCTACTATAAAAACAGCCCCGACAAAGTGCTCGATAACATCAACGTGACGATTGAACCCGGTCAAACGGTGGGCATTATCGGCTCGACTGGCTGCGGCAAAACAACGCTTGTGTCGATGATCCCTCGCCTTTACGACGTGGATGAGGGCCAAGTGCTCATTGACGGCGTGGACGTGCGAGATTACGCACTTTACAATCTGCGTGAAGGCGTGGGTATGGTGCTGCAAAAGAACGTGCTGTTTTCCGGCAGTATTGAGGAAAACCTCCTTTGGGGCGATGAGGACGCGACTAAGGAAGAATTGGAACAAGCGGCGGAATTTGCCCAGGCTCACGGGTTTATCACCGGCTTTGACGATGGGTATGGAACTGAACTCGGTCACGGCGGTTCGAACGTGTCCGGCGGTCAAAAACAGCGGCTTTGTATTGCGCGTGCTCTGCTTAAAAAACCGAAAATCCTGATTTTGGACGACTCGACCTCTGCAGTGGATACTGCGACCGAGGCGAAAATTCGCGAAGCGTTTGCCACGGAGTTGCAAGGCTCGACCAAAATCATTATTGCTCAGCGTATCAGTTCGGTGCAGGAAGCGGACGTCATTCTCGTTATGGATGACGGCCGCATTACCGGTATCGGCACTCACGAGCAACTCCTTGAAAGCAATGATGCCTACCGCGAGATCTACACCTCGCAGACGGATAGGAAGGGGGTGTAAGCGATGGCGGCAAGAACTCTTGAAAATCTCCGCGAACAGTACAGCGGAAAAGCCGGTGCCGAGAAAAAACGCGGCGGAATGGGCGGTCGCGGCGGCCCACGTATTATGGGCGGCGGCAAACCCCAAAACACCCGACAGACCATCGGGCGTATGTTCGGCTACCTCAAATCCTATCGTTTGCATCTGGTCGGTGTGTTTTCCTGTATGCTTATTTCCACCGTCACCTCGCTTTGCGGCTCGTATTTCCTGCTTCCCATCATCAACCGCCTGGCGAACGAGGTCAACCCCGATTTGGTGCAGGATCCCGGCGGCGACGGAGTGCTCGCGGCGGTAGCGAACAACATTATTGAAAGAGTCAGCCACTGGTCGTTTATTGAAAACCTGGTGGCAGGACAAAAATTTGCCGAAGTGATGATGTACTTGGTGGCGGCGCTTTTGGTGCTGTCGCTTGTGTACGCGGTCGGTGCGATCACCACCTATTTACAGGCACGACTGATGCTGGCAACTTCGCAGGGCGCGACCGAGAAAATTCGCAACGACCTCTTCCGCAAACTGGATCGGCTGTCCGTTCGCTTCTTTGATAACCACCCGACGGGCGAGGTGATGAGCCGCTTTACGAACGACGTGGACAACATCGATATGATGCTCAACAACACGCTCGTAAACATCGTATCCGGTATGATCACGCTTGTCGGTACGTTCACCTTTATGGTGACGACCAACTGGAAACTGACGCTCATTACCGTGTTGTTCATTCCGGTGTTTGCCAAAGGCGGCACGACGATTGCAAAACTGAGCAGCAAATACTACTCCGGCCAGCAAAAGGCGCTCGGCGCGGTCAACGGCTATATCGAGGAAACCGTGGCGGGGCAGAAGGTCATTAAGGTCTTCAACCACGAGGATACTTGCGTGGAGGAATTTGCGCTCTTAAATGACGACCTGCGCGATAAACAGTTCAAAGCCCAGTTCTACGGCGGTATTATGGGCCCGATTATGGGCAACACGTCCCAAATTTCCTATGCCGTTACGTTGGGTGTGGGCGGCATTTTGATGGTGAAAAACGCGTTGACTCCCGGTGGCCTTACCGTGTTTGCCAACTACTCCCGTCACTTTGCGCAGCCGATTAACACCATCTCGCAGCAGATGAGCACCATTTTTGCGGCATTAGCCGGTGCGGAGCGTGTGTTCCAGATTATGGATATGCCGCCGGAACGCCCGGATGCAGACGATGCGGTGCCGCTGGAGGGACATCGTGCCGACGTGCATCTTGATCACGTGTGCTTTGGCTACCGTCCGGATCATCGCATCCTTAACGACGTGTCTTTCTATGCGAAACCCGGTCAAAAAATCGCGCTTGTCGGCTCGACCGGTGCCGGCAAAACGACCATTACGAACCTCTTGAACCGTTTCTACGATATTGACGATGGCTCAATCACCATTGACGGCATCGATATCCGCAAATATCCCCGTTCGGAACTCCGCAAAAATATCGCGATGGTGTTGCAGGATACTCACCTCTTTACCGGTACGGTGCGCGAGAATATCCGTTACGGGCGGCTCGATGCGACCGACGAGGAAGTGGAGCAGGCGGCGAAGACGGCCAGTGCCCATTCGTTCATTATGAAACTGGAAAACGGCTATGATACGGTGCTGGAGGGGGACGGCGTGAACTTGTCGCAAGGTCAGCGTCAGCTTCTCAACATCGCGCGTGCCGCTATTAGCAAAGCACCCATCCTTGTGCTGGATGAGGCGACGAGTTCGGTTGACACCCGTACCGAGCGGATGATTGAGCAGGGTATGGACAGTCTGATGAAAGACCGCACGACTTTCGTTATCGCTCACCGCCTTTCCACGGTGCGTAACGCCAACGCGATTATGGTACTGGAAAAAGGTGTGATTATTGAGCGCGGTACCCATGACGAATTGCTCGAGCAAAAAGGCCGGTATTACGAACTTTATACCGGAAAGGCAGAACTTTCTTAAATAAAAATTCAGTAAAAACGGCGGTTTGTTCTTGACTAACCGCCGTTTTTGTGTCATAATGAAATTTCAAAAAAACAAGGTTGAATAGAGGGGAATGTACGATGATTAAATTCGGCACCGGCGGTTGGCGCGCGGTTATCGGCGACGGTTTTACCAAAGCCAATATCCGATTGCTCGCGGCGGCAATGGCCAAAAAAATGAAAGAAGAAAACGTGACGGAAAATGGCTTTGTGGTGGGTTATGACCGCCGCTTTTTGTCGGTACAGGCTGCCCAGTGGATTAGCGAAGTGATGGCGGCGGAAGGCATTTTCTGCCGTGTCCTCGACAAGGAAGCGCCGACTCCGCTTGTTATGTTTACGGTGCTCCACTTCAACCTCGCTTACGGCATGGCAGTGACCGCTTCCCACAACCCTGCGGAATACAACGGCATTAAAGTGTTTACCGCCGGCGGCCGCGATGCGGTGGAGGAAGTGACCGACGATATCGAACGATATATTGCCGGTATTAACCCCGACGAAATCAAGTTTGTTCCGTATGAAACCGCCAAAGCACGCGGACTTGTGCGCGAAATCGACTCTCAGAATATTTACGTGGATTCCATTTTGCGCAGTGTCAACAACGCCGCTATCCGCGAGCGCCATTTGAACGTGGTGCTCGATCCGATGTTCGGTGTGTCCCGTCGAGCGCTCGAAACGGTGCTGTATACCTGCCGCTGCAACTGCGACACTATCCACACCGCGCACGATGCGCTGTTCGGCGGCCGTTTGCCTGCACCGAACGAGGAGACGTTGTTCGACCTTAAAAACTTTGTGGTGGAACACAAAATGGATATCGGTATCGCCACGGACGGTGATGCCGACCGCCTCGGTATTATCGACGAAAAGGGTAACTACATCCACCCGAACAAGATTTTGACGGTGTTGTACTACTACCTGCTCAAATACAAGGGCTGGCACGGCCCGGCGGTGCGCAACATCGCCACCACCCACATTCTCGACAAGATCGCCGAGGCGTTCGGCGAAATCTGCTACGAGGTGCCGGTCGGATTTAAGCATATCTCCGCCAAAATGCAGGAAAAAGACGCCATCATCGGCGGCGAATCTTCCGGCGGTTTGGCCGTGCGCGGTCACATTCGCGGCAAGGATGGTATCTACGCCGCTTCGCTGATGCTTGAAATGCTGGCGCTGACCGGCAAATCCCTCTCGGAAGTCATTGAGGAGATGGAGGAGCAGTTCGGCAAAACCGCGATTACCGAGCAAAACTATCATTTCCCTGCCGAGCGGAAAGCGGAACTGCAAAAAATACTCTATGAGGACAAATTGCTTCCCGATTTCGGCAAGACTATCGACCAAGTGAGCTATATGGACGGCTGTAAAGTGTATTTTGCGGACAACGAGTGGCTGATTGCCCGTTTCTCCGGCACTGAGCCGCTGCTTCGTATTTTCTGCGAGGTGAACACCTCCGAAGAAGATGCTCGCGACCTCGCCGACAAAATGGCGAACTTCCTCAATCTGTAAACCGGACACACGAAAGACCTACTCAATCGAGTAGGTCTTTTTTTGTTGCAAAAAAATGTGGCTTGTCCCTGCGGTTTCGGCATTTTTCGCCGAAAATACAGGGTATGATATTCCCAAAGGAGGCACAATTATGCAAGTGAAAATCGAAGAAAATGAAAAGACGTTGACCGCATTTTTGTCGGGAGAAATTGACCATCATTCCGCAAAATCTGCACGAGAACAGATTGATTATGCGGTAGAACGAAGCGGCGCTTTGATGTTGCGATTGGATTTTTCGGAGGTGTCGTTTATGGACAGTTCCGGCGTGGGACTCGTGATGGGGCGGTTTCGCAGTTTGCAGTCGCGTGGGGGAGAAACGCGCATTTGCAACGCGACACCGCCGGTGATGCGGATGCTGAAATTGGCCGGACTGGACAAATTACCCGTTTGGGAAAAGGAGGAACAAACACAATGAGTGCTTGCAAAAATGAGTTGAAAGTGACCTTCCGAAGTCGGTCGGTCAACGAGCGGTTGGCGCGCAGTATCGTGGCGGCATTCGCGGCGCAGGCCGATCCGTCCATCGCGGTGCTTTCGGATTTGCGTACCGCCGTTTCAGAGGCGGTGACGAACGCTATCGTCCATGCATATCCGGACGAATTCGGGAAAATTACGCTGACGTTGCGGCTGTTTGAGGGCGGTCGGCTCACGATTAAGATTGCCGATCGCGGATGCGGAATTCCGGACGTAGCGGAGGCGATGACACCGCTGTTTACCACCGGCGGCGAGGAGCGCTCCGGCTTGGGGTTTTCGGTGATGGAGAGTTTTTGCGACAAGGTGCGTGTGCGCTCCAAAGTGGGGAAAGGCACCACGGTGACACTTGAAAAGCTCTTGGTGGAGAAAGGCGAGGAGCTTCGTTGACCGCCCGTAGTCAGCGGATAGAGGAGAATTTGGGGCTTGTCCATACTTGCGCCGGCCGGTTTCGCGGCCGTGGCGTGGAATACGACGATTTGTTCCAGGCAGGTTGTATGGGACTGTGTAAGGCGGCAGACGGGTTTGACGAAAGCCGCGGCTATCGGTTTTCCACCTATGCCGTGCCGCTGATTTTAGGCGAAATTAAGCGATTGTTTCGGGACGGCGGCAGTGTAAAAGTCAGCCGCGGATTAAAAGAACTTTCGTTAAAAGCAGGAAAAGAGACCGAGCGGTTTTCCAAAGAACACGGGCGCGAGCCGACGGTGAACGAGTTGGCGTGCGCGTTGGAGGTGGAGCCGTCTGTCGCTGCCGAGGCGTTGTGCGTTAGCCTGCCGCCGCTGTCGTTGACACGGGAAACGGGGGATGAGGATGACGGCGGCGACTGGGACCTGCCCGACGAGAGCGAGGAAGAACGGTTGACCGATCGCTTGGCACTTTCGCAACTGCTTTCCGAGTTGCCGCCGGACGACCGCCGCTTAATCGTGTTGCGATACGTGGCGGAGTGGACACAACAGCGTACTGCCGACCGCTTGGGGATGACACAGGTGCAGGTTTCTCGACGGGAACGGGCCATTTTATCGCGGTGGCGACAGCAACTTTTGAGTGGGTAAAAAAAGAACAAAAAAAGCGGAAAAAAGGCTTGACTTTTCACAAAACTGCCGTTATAATATCCCTTGTTGCAGAAAATTGCATATGCGGGTATGGCGGAATTGGCAGACGCGTTAGATTCAGGTTCTAATGAAGGTTCCTTCATGCAGGTTCAAGTCCTGTTACCCGCACCAAAAACCGACAAGACAGAGTCTTGTCGGTTTTTATTTTTGCTATTAACGGCTTTAGTCGGCTATTTACAAAGGAATTGTGCGCGATTTTCATTAGCATGTACAACGGTTTTATCTTTTTCGATGTATAATAGGACAAAATATATAAAAAATAGTGAAAATTCACAAAAACTTTGTTTTTACATCCAGAATTTTCTACAAAAAATTTCGCGGGGGGGGGTTGCGTAGTGGTAACCCATAATATATAATAGAAATAACAAAGTGGGCGAGTGCTCTAAAACGACATAAAATCTTACTGAATGTTACTTATAACTACAAGCAAAGGAGGGAGTGAGACCGCGCGAAAAGGGCGGTCTTGCGAAAGAGTATGAAGAAGATGAAAGGGATCAAAGTTTGGTCGGCGGCTTGTGCCATGCTGCTGGCGGTTTCCTGCCTTGCGACGATGGTGTTCGTCGGCTCGGCGGCGGAGCCGGTCGGCACCGTAACGGCGCAGAGCGAATACGTCTGCCGTATTGCGGCGGACGATATGACCAATACGCCGCCGTATGCCAGCGCCGGTGTTACGGACGGCTTCGGCTCGGAAGCGGCAAACGGCCGCGTCTGGGTGGATAAGTCTGTGCAGGCGAACGAAGCGAGCAACGCGTTCGACGTGACGTTGTCCGCCTTGGCGCAGGAATACTCCTACTCCGAAGAAGCCATCGAGACGATTATGGAGCAAAACGCGGCGGACGTGCTGTTTATTTTGGACTTCAGCTCTTCGATGACCAGTAACAGTATGAAAACCGCGAGCGGTACGAACGCCGGTACGCGTTTGCAGGTGTTGGCGGAATCGCTGAACTCCGCAATGAAAGAAATCGCGGAGGTCAACCCCTATAACCGCATTATGGCGGTGGCGTTTGATGGTTCGGCGTATGATTTCCTGCCGCTCGGCTCGTATACCGCCGGCACTGACGGAAACTACGTGAAGTTTGCGAACAACACCATTTCCACGGTTTCCGGTGTGAAATTCACCGGCGTGATTGACGGTGTGGAGTATACCGATGCGGAATTGTCTTTCTCTAAGGAGAAAGGCAGCGGTACGCACATGCAAATCGGTATCACCTACGGCTGTGATCAACTGCTCCAAAATATGACGAACGGTTTCGGCGAAGGCAAACGTCTGCCGTTCGTGATGGTGATGACCGACGGTGAGTCCAACTACTCCAACGATAACTGGGCGGGTGTCAACCTCGAATCCAACAACGGCACCTCGACTCAGCGCGAGGCCAACAGTACGCTCGCATCCACCTTCTGGAAGAAACGCTTGATCGATGCGTATAACGCGAAAAACGCTGCCAACGGATTTGACGGCTCGGTGAACGCCGTGTGGTTCAATATCGGTGTCGGTCTCGGTGATCCGGGCGACAACGCAAGTACTGCCTCGGCGGTGCAGGTGTCGATGAAACCGTCGTTTGCAAGTCCGGATGCGACGTCGACCAGCAACGCCGGTAAAATCTACACCCAAATCCTCACTCGCTTGGAGAATGCGTATAACAATCCGCAAGACTACGTCGGCGACCCGCTGAACGGCTACGATGACCTGCTTGCCCGCGCCGGTATCGACGTGGAAGCCCTCCGCACGGCGGTCAGCACGGCGGTCAGCACGGCGGAGAGTAACTTCAATGCGAAGTTAGCCGACCCGAATTCGGATGAAGCGAAAGCCATTAAAGCGGCGGGCGAAACGGCGGCGGCGGCGATTACCGAACCGGCCCAAAGAAGCAATTTCGCCAGCGACAATGCCTACTACACGTACATCAAGAACAACTTCGGCATTGACCATAGCAAAAACCCCTACAAAAGCGCGAAAAACGATGACAAGTACAATGAGGATGTTGCCGCGAAGATAGCGTCAACGGCCGCCCAAGCCCAATCGGAGGCGGAAGCCGCCAAAAAAGCCGAACTGTATGACGCGGCGGTGGGGAGTGTCGAAGAGCAAGCCATGGCGGATGCGTTGGAAGCCCAAGACCTCACCATTGACGATTTGAACGATGCGGTGCAGGGCTACTTCGAGAAGTTCCTCAAAGAGTATATGGGGTACGACGGCGCCACCAAAGCAGAACGTCAGGCCAACTATGCGAAAAACCCGATGCACTATTTCGCCGAGTACGTCAACTACGCGGACACCTCCACGAAGGTGAACGACTCGTTTGATCAGTTGGCGAGCCTCATTTCCGCCGCAACGCAGGGTACGGTTATCCCGATCACCCACCACGCCACGTCCGGCGCGGCCGCGGATGAAATCTTTATTACCTTTACCGACACGCTCGGCAAGGGCACGGCGATCAAAACCGATGACGACGGCAACTACATTATGTCCGTCGTGCTGAAAGGCGTGACCTATACCGGCCGTCCGAAATCCGGTGCGGCGACGGGTGTTTACGAGTTCTATAACGAGACCGAAGATAAGGTCTTGTATTCCACGGCGACCATCTCCGACAGTTCGGTGATGTGGGAAATCAACGCCTACGAGCTGCCGATCATCCGCTTTGCCAACCGTATGCTGCCGGGTGAGCCGGTGAACGGCAAGGTCTACGAAGATCCGAACCTCGCGCCGATCGCGGTGAAATACGAGGTTGTGCCGACGGCGGACGCGCTTGCGAATACCGCTACCAACGGTTACTATATCTATGAGCACGACGATATTGCCGATGCTCCGGCGCAGGCGGTGTTTACGCCGACTCCTGCCAACACCTATTACTTCAAAAACAACGGCACCGAGAAAGTCACCGCTATCGAGAAAACGATTGACAAGGCGACGGGTGCGAATAAATCCGAAACCGCCACCTACGTCACCGACTCTTTCTGGGGTACCGGCGA
>JAZLLJ010000049.1:0-10093 GCA_045598065.1 Acutalibacteraceae bacterium | reverse complement strand
CGGCCGTCGTTTTCGCCATAGCCGTAGTGACCGCCGCTTCCACCGCGGTGGGCGTTGCGGCTTCCTCAGAGGTTTCCGCCGCCGAAGTCTCCTCTTTGGGAGTGAACAAATCTTTGGTGCCTTGTACAAATTTGGTAGCGTTGTTCGCCGCAATAAAGAGGAAAACCGCAACTACAATACCGGCCAACACGTTGATGACCGCACCGTTTTTGTACTGTCCCATCAGTTTCTTATCGTTGCAGGCAAGGAGCAGCAACACCGCGGTAATGGGCAACAGGAATGCGTTAGCGGCCTGGGCAAAGAGGATGATTTCTTGGGGCGACTTACCGAGGGTGCAGGTCGCGGTAATACCGAACGCGAGCACGATCATCCAGATAATGCGGAAACGCCATTTTTTCATATTCTCGCCCCAGCCGAGAATACCGGAGGAGGCAAACGCCGCGGCGAGCGGCGCGGTGATGGCCGAGCTGAAACCGGCGGCAAACAGACCGATACCGAAAATGGTGGTCGCCCAAGAACCGAGCAGCGGTTCAAGTGACGTCGCCATGTCGCCGCCGCTTTCAATCGCAAAATCCGGAATGCGGCTCTTGGCAGCGGCGGCGCAGATGATAATCGAGAGCGAAATGATACCGCCGAGGCCGATAGCGAGAATGGAGTCAAGGTTCGAGGTTTTGATGTCCTCTTCCGGGTTGTTCCATTTTTTTGCGGAGGATGAAGCGTGCAGATAGATGTTATACGGCACAACGGTCGTACCCATGAGCGCCGCAATGGTCATCCACGCAGTATCCCCTTCCGGAGCGGTAGGCACAAACAAGCCTTTCAGCACCGCGAGCCAGTCGGGTTTTACCGCAATGGCGCAGACGAGGAACAGCACGCCCATCGCGACCACAAGACCGGTCAGCACTTTTTCGATGTACTTGTAGCTGCCGCTGAACAACAGCACAAAGGACACGATACCGATAACCAGCGCGAAGATGATTTTGAGCGTCGTGCCGTCCAGTGCCGGGTTGACCGACTGCACACCGAGCACCGAGCCGGACACGTTGCCGGTCTCGTACGCGACGTTGCCGATAAACACGGCGGCGATGACGAGAATGGCGAGGAAGATGCGGCTGCCTTTGCTCGTGTATTTGTCACGAAGCGCTTCGCCGAGGCCTTTGCCCGTTACGATGCCGAGACGGGAAGCCATACTCTGCATGATGATAACGGAAATGGTCGAGAAAAGAATCGCCCACAAGAGCGCATAGCCGTAGTTCGCGCCCGAAAGGGAGCAGGACGTGACCGTGCCCGGTCCGATGAACGCGGCGGCAACCACCGCGCCGGGGCCGACTTCTTTCAGTCGTTGCCAGAAAGATTTTTTCATAGTGAAACCTCCTAAGTTTCGCATAGTGATAGTTTATTATATCATTTTTTATACAAAAATACAAGAAAAATTTGTCAAATGAATAAAAATTCACTCCCGACAGGCATTTTCATCGGGAGTGAGTGTATGTTTTTATAAAAGCGCCGTGAGTTTTTTCATCGTTTCCGCCGACGGCGACGGGGTGTCGGCAAGCGGGAACGGAACACCCATTTTTTCGTATTTTTCGCGACAAAGCGAGCGAAACGGCAGCAGTTCCACCTTTTTCACACAGGAATGGGCTTTCGCCACCGCTGCCAGTTGCAACGTGGCTTCCTCGCTGTCGCTTTTTTCGGGGATAATCACGCGGCGAAGCCACGTGTCGATGTTTCGCGCTTGCAATTCGTCCAAACACGCCTCGGTTTTCTCGAGACTCCCGCCGACAAAGCGCGCGTAACCGTCCGCATCGGCGTATTTGTGGTCTAAAAGCACCAAATCGGTGACGGCAAGCAGCTTTTTCACGTCGTCGTTCCACACACAGCCGCTCGTATCGAGTGCCGTGTGGATGCCGGCGGCGTGCAGTTTTGTTAACAGCTCGGTCACAAACGCCGCCTGACATAAGGGTTCGCCGCCGGAGACGGTCACGCCACCTGTTTCGCCGAAATAATTCTTAAAGCGCAAAATCTTTTTGACAAGCGTGTCCGTGTCCGTCTCTTCTCCGCCGGAAAAGTCCCACGTGTCGGGGTTGTGGCAACAGATACACCGCAGAGGACAACCCTGCATAAACACCACACACCGCACGCCGGGACCGTCCACCGTGCCGAGACTTTGGAACGAATGGATCCGTCCGGTCATCACAGCGCCTCGTGGAACGTCCGCATAATGACCTCGCGCTGTTGCTCGCGGGACAGTTTGCAGAAGTTGACCGCATAGCCGGACACGCGAATGGTCAGGTTCGGGTAGTTTTCCGGGTGGTCATACGCGTCTAAAAGCGTTTCACGGTTCATCACGTTGACGTTGATGTGGTGCGCGTTGTTGAGGAAATAGCCGTTCAAGATCGACACGAGATTTTCCACTCGCTCGTCCTCGGTTTTACCGAGCGCCTCGGGGATAATCGAGAACGTGTTGGAAATGCCGTCCGCCGTCACGGAATAGGGCAGTTTCGACACCGAGTTGAGCGAGGCGAGCGCGCCGTTCGTTTCGCGGTTGTGCATCGGGTTGGCACCAGGCGCAAACGGCTCGCCGGCTTTTCTTCCGTCGGGAGTCGCGCCGGTCTTTTTGCCGTACATCACGTTGGAAGTAATCGTCAGCGCCGACAGCGTATGTTTTGCGCCGCGGTAAGCCGGCGTTTTTTTCAGTTCGTTGCGCACTTTCACGAGCATATTCTGCGCAATCTCGTCCACGCGGTCGTCGTCGTTGCCATATTTCGGGAAATCACCGGTGGTCTCAAAATCCACAATAATCCCGTTTTCGTCGCGAATAGGTTTCACCGTCGCGTATTTGATAGCGGACAAACTGTCGGTAATGACCGAAAGTCCGGCCACACCGAACGCCATACGGCGTTCCACGTCGGTATCGTGCAGCGCCATTTGGATTTTTTCGTAAGCGTATTTGTCGTGCATATAGTGGATGCAGTTCATGGTGTTGACGTACAGCTTGCACAGCCACGCAAGGTACGTATCAAACCTCTCCATCACTTTCGTGTAGTCGAGCACTTCGTCTTCCATCGGGCCCATTTGCGGGCCGATATGCGTGCCGAACTTGTTGTCCACACCGCCGTTGATAGCGAGCAAAAGCAGTTTTGCAAGATTGGTGCGCGCGCCGAAGAATTGCATCTGTTTGCCCACTTTCATTGCGGACACGCAGCAGGCAATCGCGTAATCGTCGCCGAAGCGCAAGCGCATCATATCGTCGTTTTCGTACTGAATCGCATCGGTGTCGCAGGACACTTTGGCGCAGAATTTTTTGAAGTTTTCCGGCAGAGAATAACTCCACAAAACGGTCAGGTTCGGTTCCGGCGCCGGGCCTAAGTTGTAGAGCGTGTTGAGAATACGGAACGAGGATTTCGTGACGAGCGTTTTGTGGTTCAAATTCATACCGCCGATGCTCTCGGTAATCCACATCGGATCGCCACCGAACAGTTCGTTGTATTCCGGCGTACGCAGGTGACGCGCCGCGCGCAGTTTTAAGACGAGGTCGTCAATGAGTTCCTGCGCCTGTTCCTCGGTGAGAATGCCGTTTTGCATATCACGCTCGATGTAAATATCAAAGAACGTCGAAGTGCGACCAAAGGACATCGCCGCGCCGTTTTGCTCTTTGTTGGCGGCGAGATAACCGAAATACGTCCACTGGATGGCTTCTTTGGCGGTCTCGGCAGGACGGGAAATGTCACAACCGTACATTGCCGCCATCTCTTTCAATTTTTTGAGGAACGCGATTTGCTGATACAGCTCTTCCAAAAGGCGCACGTTGTCGGCACTCATATAGTTTTCGCCGACAGCTTTTTTGTCTTTTTCCTTTTCGGCGATAAGCACGTCCACGCCGTACAGCGCGACACGGCGATAGTCACCGATGATGCGGCCGCGGCCGTAGGCATCCGGAAGGCCGGTCAACAGCGCACAGTGACGGGCGGCTTTCATCTCGTCGGTATACACGCGGAACACACCGTCGTTGTGGGTGGTACGGTAGGTAAAATACTCCTCGATTTCGTCACCGAGTTTATAGCCGTACGCCTCGCACGCCGAACGCGCCATACGAATACCGCCAAACGGGTTGACACCGCGTTTCAGCGGCGTATCCGTCTGGAATCCGACAATAAGATCGTCGTCAATGAGATGTCCAGGCGCATAGTTACACAAGGAAGACACCGTCGTGGTGTCGATATCCAGCACACCGCCACGTTCCTGCTCGAGCGCTTTTAAGCGTTCCAGTTCCGCAAGCGCGCGCTTCGTGCGGTCGGTCGGGCCGGCCAAAAACGCGCCATCCCCTGCGTAAGGCGTGTAGTTTTTGTCAATAAAATCGCGGACGTTGATTTTTTTCTGCCATTCGCCGGATTGAAAGCCGTTCCATGCGCTGAATTCCATCTTCATCACATTCCTTTCTAACAAAAAAGGGTAACCCAAAGAAAAACTTGAGTCACCCAGACGGTCGGTACAATATCTTTTGCCGGCACACTGTGTCATTTCACGTTCCGTCAGCACCGGCAAAATGCACGGATTCCCGTGCGATTTTCTACAAGAAATATTGTACCGCCGATTGCAAAAAAAGTCAAGAAAATTCTCGGTGGTTTTTTTGCAAAAACCGTCCCTCGGAAGCGAGGGACGGTTTGCTTTTTATTTCGCTTGGATATCCATTTTCTTATCCAATCCGGTCAGCTCAAAAATGCTCATCGTCTCGGTGCCCACGTTAATAATCGAAAACTCTGCGCCGAGTTCTTTTGCTTTGCGGTGGCTCGCCACCACTTGGCGCAGTCCGGACGAGGCGATGTACTCCACCTTGTCGAAATCCAACACAAGCGCGGTCGCTTCTTCAATAGCATCCACCACCGCGCCCAACTCCGGCGAAGACACGGTATCCAGCCAGCCGTCCAGTTTCAGTGTGATTTCATTTCCGTTTTTCACAGTTTCAATAGTCATTTGTCTTCCTCCTCAATATAGTCGATAAGCGTCAACACGTTTTGGCCGTCTTTGTATTCGTAATCCGCGCCGTCCACACTGGACACCGCGATAAAGCGCCCAAGCCCACCGATTTGTTCATCGATGTCGTAATCGTCAACTTCCGCGATGTTTTCCAGCGGATTAAACGGCACGCCGCCGTCCGCCAGTCGCAACGTCAGACGATCGGACACCGTAAGTGTGCAGGCGATATTCTCGCCCGGCGGCGGACTGTCGCCGAAGGCATACGAGCAAATGTTCACAAAACACTCCTCCGCCGCCAAACAGAAGTCGAGCATTTTTTTACGCGGCAACGGTACTTTAAGGACCTCGTTTTTGATTTTTTCAAATTCTCGCACGTCTGCCGAAAGCGACAATTCCGTGGTCGTTTTGGCGGTCAGCGCCAGCATGGTGATATCGTCGTGCTGTTCTGCGCCGTTCGCAAACTCAGTGATTGCGCTCAAAACGTGCGCCACCGGGTTGTCTACGTGTTTTGCTTTCGCCTCGCAAAGCACTTGTTCTAACCGCTCGCGGCCGAAGAATTTGTTTTCGGGGTTGATGGTCTCGGTTACGCCGTCGGTATAGAGAAACAGGGTTTCGCCGGTTTTAAGCGTCACGGCGGTTTCGTTATACGTCTCGTCGTCGTAGAAACCGAGCACAGTGCCGCTGAGTTCGTCCAATTTCCGCGCGGTCTTGCCCACAATATACGGACGGTCGTGGCCGGCGTTGGAGTAGGTAAATTCGTTTTTCTCGGTATCGTACACGCCGACAAGCGCCGTCACAAACAGCATCGCCGGGTTATTGCGACACAACGACTCGTTGGTACGGCTCAAAATCTCGGCAGGTGAAAGTCCCATTTTGGCGTACTGGTGAATCAGTGTCAGCGTCACCGCCATAAAGATGGAGGCCGCCACGCCTTTGCCGGATACGTCCGCAATCACTACGAGCACGTGGCGATCATCCAACGCGGCATAATCGTAAAGGTCGCCACCGACGTTTTTGGCCGGTTTCATCAGCGTGTGCATCTCGTAGCGTTTCGACAGCAAATGCGCTTTCGGCAAAAAGCCGCGTTGGATGCGCGACGCGATTTCAAGTTCCGTCTCTTGACGTTCGCTGTCACGGGTAAGGCGGTTGATGTTGTCGAGATATTCGTCAATGTTGGCGGTCATACGGTTGAACGCTGTCGAAATACGGTTAAACTCGTCATCGCCGCCTTCCTCTATGGTCACAGCTTTTCGTTCGTTGCCCGAGATATACTCATCCATCGCCGTGGCAATCGTCTGTGCCGGTCGGGACACTCGCCGGCACACGATAAAGTAAATCATCACGCCCGTCGCCACAATCACCAGCAAAATGATGAGCGCAATCATTCCAAACATACGGAATGCTCGCCCGTACAAATCGTGGTAATCCATATCAATCGCCGCTAAGAACTTGTTTCCCTCGCCGTCATACCCACGAACGATGGTGGTCAGCACGTGACCGAAGTCGTTGTTCGTTTCGATATAGGCGTAAACCGGATTATCCGCACCGCCCTCGGCGTTCCAGACGGCTAAATCTTCTTCGGAGATCCCCTTAACAACACGGCCGTTCATTTCCTTTTCAAACGCGACTTTATCGAACTTTTCTTCATCGCAGGAAGCGCCGACATAGTGAATCTCGTCCTCTTGGATAGCCAGCACGTAGATGTAAGCGTAATCCACGTTGTACCATCTACACACGTATTCGCCGTAATAGCGCACAAGGTCGTTTTGGGACTCATCGATGGCGATTCCCTGTTTTGCCGCATCATTGGAAACAACGTCTGCATAGACGTACGCGATGGCTTTCGAGAAGTTTCGGGTTTCTTTCATCACCGAATCTCTCGCCACAAAAAACGCCATCACAAGCAACACCGCCATGGCAAGCAGCAGCACGTGTACCGTTTGCCCCGTAATGCGCCGCGCCACGGAACGATTTTTCTTCATCCTCTCACCTCATTTTGCTAAAAGGTCGCGCAATTCTACAATTTGAAGCGGCGGCAACTCTCCGCCGGAACACAAACACATGGCACAGGCATAGCCGGGAAGATCTGCATACTCCGCAAACGTCGCCGACGCTCCCTCTATGCGACTTGGATTTCCAAGCAGCACCGAACCGTTTGAAAACATCGAATCAAGACGTGTGTCCGCCGCCTTTAGGAAACTTTCTTTCAACGTCCATATCCGGAAAAAGCGAAAAACGCGTTCTTCCTCGGTGGCGGCGACAAGTTGCGCTCGCTCTCTCGCTGTGTAAAACCGCTCGGCAACGCGAAGGTGCGCGAAATCGAGTTTTTCCACATCGCACCCCACCTCATTGTCTGCAACAGCGCACAACGCCCACTCGCCCGAATGGGAAAGGTTAAAACGGAGCGGACTGTCCGGTGCAAAGGGCTTTCCCTGCGCGGTTTTGGAAAATGCCGCCGGAAACGGCTTACCGGCTTGCGCATAGGCATAACGCAACAACAATTCCACGCCGAGCGACAGCGCCGCATCCTCACGTCGACGATAGCGGTCGGCTTTTTCGCGGCGTGTCTCGGCTACGGCGGCGCGCGCTTTTTCAAACAAGTCGTCGTCCGTTACAAGCGCCGCCACATTCACCGCATAAAGCGCCGGTTTCCCTTTCATCCGTCATCCTCCGCCGCGCCCATAATCTCGTCGATATTAAAGTAATCGAGCGACATGATGCTTTCGATCGCGCGATCCAAATACGCATCGTCCACAAGCGGCCACGAGAAGCCGATACGGTAGAGAATGTTGGTGGTAAAGAGGTTGTCTACGTCCACCGCGTGGCCGTCTTTGATATCGTATGCCGCAAGGCCGCCGAGTTTCGAGTTAAAACGGTCATCGCCCAGTTTCTCGCGGAATTCTTTGTAGTACTGCTCATCCATTTCGGGATAGATTTTGATGCCGTTGCGGTTGCAGGCGTCGATAATCTTCATCTCGTCAAAGCCGTAGCGATTGTTGGCGTTGAACGCGGTAAACTTGTCGTTGGTTCCGGCAAGCAGCACTACCGCGCGCGCCGAACAGTCGATCGGCGAGAAACTCATCGGGTCGGTCATATGACTGATGGGATATTTGCCCATCACGGCAAATCCGCGAATACCGCTCAAGAACATATTCGTCTCCATATTCGCCTGGAACTCACCGTCGGAATGGCGGCCCATCAGGTTGCCTACGCGGATAATCTTGCCGCGCAGTCCGTCTTCAATGGCATCCATCATTTTCAGTTCAGCGGCGCGTTTGGACAGCACGTACTTGTTGTCCATATCGTCGATGATGAACGTCTGATTTTCATACATCTTGATTTGCTTTTCGTAACTCTCTTTGGTATGCACACCCGGCACCGACGCGGTGGAAATCTGGACAAGCCGCAGGTTGCGCGGTTTGCAAATCGCAATTAAATTTTCCACACCGCGCACGTTGATGCGCTCCAAAATATCGTCGTCCGTAAAGTGCTTGACGCAGGCGGCGCAGTTGATGACCGTCTGAATCGGCAGGTCGGCAATCTTTTCACCCAAGCTTTTGTCGGTGATATCCGCTTCAAGTACGGTAATGCGATTCTTAAACGCCTCGTCAAAGCCGTTGGAGAAGTAATACACCAGCATCATCCGCAGCCGTTTTTCGGCGCTTTCGTGCTTACCGCGGCGCACGAGGCAGTAGATATGCCCATCCTCAATTTCCAGGAGTTCTTTCAGCACGTGTACACCGAGGAAGCCGGTAGCGCCGGTCAAAAGCACGTTGCCGAGAGCTTCACGTTTCACTTCTTCGGCGTATTTCACCGTGTTGTATTTAAGCGCGGGACGGTAGATTTCTTCGTCCTGCACCGTGGTGTCCACCACGGTGATTTGCGCCGCTTTGTCGCGTTGTTCGATAAAGTCCGCGAGTTCCTCCGGCGTCGGATGGTCGAAGATATCACCGTACATCACCTCGATGCCGTCGCTCATCAGCACCATCGTCACTTTCGAGGCGGAAAGCGACGTGCCGCCGAGTTCAAAAAAGTTGTCGTCGGCGTAAACTTCGTCCTCGCCGAGAATATCGGCAAAAATCTCGCACAACCGCTGTTCCATCGATTTCTTGGCGGCGCGGCGGCCGGTTTTTTTCTCTTTGGTTTTGGTGGTTTCGGGGAAACCCTTTTTGTCCACTTTTCCGTTGGGAGTCAGCGGCATTTCGTCGAGTTGCATCATCACCGCCGGCACCATATAGTAGGTGAGCCGCTCTTTGAGATGCGCCGTAAGCTTCTCCAAATCCACCTCTTCGGTGGCGGTAAAGAAACCGGCAAGATAATCCTCAGTTCCGTTGTTGCGCATCAGCACTTTCGCCTGTTTCACCGACGGATAGGTGATCATCACGTTTTCGATTTCGTCCAATTCCACACGGAAACCGCGGAGTTTCACCTGGTTATCGATACGGCCGCCAAAATCAATTTCGGCGTTGCCGTTTACCCGCACCTGGTCGCCGCTGTGATAAGCAGGAAGTCCTTGGAGCGTAAAGAACGAGGCAGCGGTTTTATCCGGAAGCTTCACGTAGCCACGGCCAACATAAATGCCGCAGATAATCAGTTCGCCGATACCGTAAGGCGGCAGAATATTGCCCGTCTTATCTACCACGTAAAATTTGGCGTTTTTCGTCGGCTTGCCGATCGTCACGCCGAAGCCGCTGTGCAGTTCCTTGGTGGCACAGCAAACGGTGGTTTCGGTCGGACCGTAGCCGTTGACGATCTGCAACTCCGGCGCGATGGCTTTCAGCGCATCGTACAGTGTGCCGGGGAACGCTTCCGCTCCCAGCGTGATCGTTTTCAGATTTTTGATTGCCGGCTCAAACTCGGGAATGCCGACAATGTTGTTCATAAACGATGGCGTGCAGCACATCACCTCGACGTTGTATTCCAGCATCAGATCCCGAAGCGCCAGCGGATTATGTTGTTCGTTTTCGGTGGCAAACACCACGCCCCATCCCGCATACAGCGGCAGGAACATATCGTGCATCGACATATCGAACGAAATGGACGTAAGCGCCAACGCGCGGTGTCCCACCCAGTCTTTGTGCTGCAAAGCGCCGATGGTGTATTGTTGCGCCTGCAC
>JAZLLJ010000048.1:0-3380 GCA_045598065.1 Acutalibacteraceae bacterium | reverse complement strand
GATGGATACAATTATTCTTCCTCGTCCGAAAGCAAGGAGTCGGAAAGGCCGAGCACCGTGTCGGCGGTGTCCGCTTCGGGGAGGGTTTCGACACTGCGGAGCTTCTTTTGGATTTGCTCGTTGCGGTGTTGCGCTTCCTCGGTGGTTTTGCCGGCGGGTTCGATTTTTTGCTGTACTTTGCCGAGCGCGTCACCGAATTTGTCGTATTGCTGTTTGGCGGCGCCGAGCACTTTCCACACCTCGGCGGCGCGCTTGTCGATGGCAATGGTGCGGAAGCCCATCGACAGCGTGTTGAGAAACGCGGTGAGGGTTGTCGGGCCGCAGATCATCACGCGGTTTTTCGTTTGGATGGTTTCCACAAGGCCCGGACGGCGGAGCACCTCGGCGTACAGCCCCTCGGTCGGCAAAAACAGAATACCGAAATCGGTGGTTTTGGGGACGGAGAGATACAGTTCCGAAATTTTTTTCGCCTGGTCTTTGATGAACGTTTCGAGCGATTTGGCGGCGGCTTCTACCGCAACGGCATCGCCGGCCTCGGCGGCTTCGGAAATGCGCAGGTAATCCTCCTGCGGAAATTTGGAGTCGATGGGAAGCCAGATGAATTTGCCGTCATCCTCTTTGGAGGGGATTTTGATGGCGTATTCCACCGTTTTGCCGTTGTTTTTTGGGGAGACGTTGCGCTCAAACTGGTCGGCGGTGAGCGTTTGCTCGAGCAGGTTGCCGAGCTGTACCTCCGCGAACGTGCCGCGCGTTTTGACGTTGGACAGCACGCGGGAGAGGGAGTTGACATCGCCTGCGAGTTGTTTCATCTCGCCCATGGATTTGTAGACGTTTTGCAGTTGCTCGCCGACGGTTTTGAAACTGGCATCCAACCGCTCGGACAGCGTGGCGGACAGTTTTTCGTCTACGGTGGCGCGCATTTCGTCGAGTTTTTTCTCGTTGCCGGCTTGGAGTTTTTCCACCGATTGGGCAAGCGTTAAGGTCACTTTCTCCGTTTGGGAGTTGAGCGTTTTATACAGTTGCTCTTGCTGGTTGTTTTGCAGTTGAAGCAACTCTTTTTGGTGGGTGTCAAAGCCGCGGCCGAGAGTGGCGATGGCTTCGTTCATATCGCGTGTCTCGCGGTGGAGATCATCGGACAATGCGCGCTTTTGGGATTCCAGTGCGTTTTGAAGCTCGCTGTTGTCGGCCGGTTTCGATTGGCGCAAAAGCAGAACGATGAGCAACACAAGACAGGCGCAAAGCAGCGCCGCAATAATCCACAACAAGGCTGTTTCCATAAATGCCAAACTCCTTTTTCGTGTTTTTTCTCATTTTAGCATATTTTTTCGTGACAAACAAGAGGAAATGTGCTATACTGTGGGACGAAAGTGGTACACAGGAGGAAAAAATATGATTCGCCATATCGTGATGTTCAAATTTTTAGAGGAAGCGGACGGCAAAACGAAGAAAGAAAACGTGCTCGCTACCAAAGCGATGCTGGATGCGCTTCCCGGAAAAATCGACCTCATTAAACATTCCGAAACCTACGTCGGTGCGGACGGTGCCGCCGTCGGCAACTGTGATTTGCTGCTTGTTAGCGATTTCGACAGTTTCGATGCGCTCAATGCGTATATCGTGCATCCCGACCACAAGGCGGTCGGCGCGTTTATGAAGCCGCTGCGCGAGTCGCGAGCGTGCGTGGACGTGGAAATCTGACAACTGAAAAAAGGATGCAAAAAAGACGAGCGAAAAGGAACCGCTCGTCTTTTTTGCCTCTGTCAGAGAATATTCAGAAAAGAAGATGTCATAGTAAGGCGCTTACATCGAAAGACGTTCGCGCAGTTTGCGATTTTCTTCACGCAGACGCTCTAATTCGCGGCGGGAAGAATCGCTTTCCATCCGCGCGCGGGCGTTGTCGTCAAGATAGCCTTTCATCTGGGAGCGGAGGTTGTCCGCCGCGGACTCGGCTTTGCGGACGGCGTCGGCGTTGTTGAGCGCCACCAGGACGGCCGCCATGGTGGTGGATACGCGAGGATCTTGCATAATCTCGCGCATTTCTTTATCGATTTGCATTCCCAGTTCGGTCATGTAGCTGACAGGCTCGTCGGAAACGATGGAGTACTCGGTGCCTACAATGTTCAGTTTGATTTTATTCGTCGTCATTTCGATTTCTCCTTTATGTATTCAAGTTATTGTTTTTCAAAAAGTCGGTCAACGTCAGACCGGAAAGCCGGGCCGCGCTGCGTAAGCGCAGATACAGCGAATGGTCCGCCCGATCCAAAGCGGCGGCGGAGGGAATCCCCTTCGGGAAGAGCGCTTGCACCTCGGTGACGAGAGCATCTTGCGCCAAAGGATCTTGGACGTTACGGGGACGACCGCCGGCGGTGCGCTCGTATGTAAAACCGCCGAGAGCGAAGAAAGCATCCAGTTCGTTTTCCATTCCGCACATTCGGCGAAGCTGTGCGCCGCGCTCGGCCAGTTTCTTTTGACCGGTGTTTAAGCGAGTGATGACGCCGGTCGGATAGACGGCGCGGAGCCGTTCAAAGTAGCGGTCCAGTTTTCGCTGGAGCACCGGCTCGAAGGCGGAAGAAGGAGCGCTCGTTTTCGGCTTTTCGGAAATGGTTTCGGAAACGACGGGTTTGACCGTCGGGGTTGTTTCTGTTTCAGAAGGCTCGACCGGCTTCGGCAGCGGTTTCGGAGTTGGCTTTGGAGCCGGATCGTTCTTCACCGGGACGTCGGGATGATGCTTTACCGGGACGGTCGGCCGCGTGGCGGCGGACGGTCGAACGGGGGGAGTTTGTCGGTTGCGAACGGTGTTTCCGATGGACGAAGTGGGACGAGAGGGGGTAGGTTTTCGGCTGCGGTCGGGAGAGGTCACTCCGCGCAGCCATTTATCAAACACGCCCATAGGCGAAGCTTTCTCCTTTCGCAAGATTTAGCGGGAACAGTGGTCTTTTTTATACTGTATATAGTATAACACACTGTTTTCCAAAAATCTACCCCCAAATGACAAAAAGTTTGATTTTTTTCAAAAATTTTTTGATTTTTTGACGAAATACGGGGAAATCAATTCGGGCTGGACTTTTTGAGCATTCTGTGGTATACTATAAAAAGTTTTGAGAGGAATTATTCCGCTTAGGGCGTAGTTTTTCAAAACCCGGGGCAGGATTTGGCTTGCTCTTGCGGGAGGGGTTGTATGGTTTCGGTTTCAATAGTCACCTATAACAGCGCCGATGTCATCGGGCGGCTTCTTTCCAGCCTGTTTGAAAAAACAACGGGGTCGGAGCTTCAGGTGTTTGTGGTGGACAACGGGTCTTCGGACGGCACGGCGGCGCTCGTGAGGGAGCAGTTTCCTGCCGTGACGGTCATTGAACAGGATAACCGGGGATTCGGCGGCGGTC
>JAZLLJ010000047.1:0-13928 GCA_045598065.1 Acutalibacteraceae bacterium | reverse complement strand
TTGAAAAAATCGGGTGCACTCTCCGCGCATAAATTTGCAAATTCCTCTTGCACTTTCAATTTTTTTGCGGTATAATAGTCTCGTAAATAACGGACGGGAGGTTAGAATTATGTTAGACAGAACCCAAACCTTTTCTTTGCACGACGACAAAGAACACGAGATGAAAGAAGTTCTCACCACGGTGTACGATGCGTTGCGTGAAAAAGGTTACAACCCCATTAACCAGATCGTCGGCTACATCCTTTCGGAAGATCCGACTTATATCACCACCCACAACAACGCTCGCAACCTCGTGCGTAAAATCGACCGCGACGAGCTTTTGCGTATTCTGGTGAAATCGTATCTCAACAACTAATCTGTCGAAAAAAGCCCACAACCAATCGGTTGTGGGCTTTTCTTTATAGTTCTGCTTTTTCCAGCCGAAGCGCCAATACCGTGACGTCGTCGGAATGGCCGCTTTTTTGCAGTTTGCGTGCGGTGACGGCCAGTTCCTCTGCCAAAGACTGTAACGACGTTTTGGTGGGATCAAAGCGTTTTAACGCCTGTTCCACCCATCCGATGCCGCCGGCATACACGCCGTCGGATACGAGCAGCACCACGTCGCCGGCAACGAGCGTGTCCCCTTGGGTTTCAAAGCGAATGTCTCGCAAAATGCCGACAGGAAGCGACGAGCGTTCTAAGCGCGATACCCGTCCGTGACTTAAAAGCAACGACGTGGCGGCACCGGCTTTAAGCGATTTCATTTTGCCGGAAAACAAATCTACCGACAAGACGTCGAGTGTGGCAAGACTCTCGTCGCCGGATTTTACCATCAGTGCCGAATTGACCATCCGCAACACGCTGTCTTCGCCGAATCCGGCTTTAAATAGGCGCGCGGTGAGTCCTGCCGCCATTGCCCCATCTACGGCCGCGCGACCGCCGCTTCCCATTCCGTCGGACAATACCGCTGAAAACCGCCCGTTGCTGTCCTTAAACACCTCGTACGCATCGCCGCAAAGCCGTTCACCGCCGGCACACAGTTGTGCTGCGCCGACTTGCACTCGATAGCGCGGCTGCTCGAATAATGAAATTTTGGCGAAGGCGCCCATCCGTGTGACGACCGGCGGCGCAAAATTGCGACCGCAGGCATCGCCGATGCGCGAAAGCCACTCTTTTTGGCGGATTTTGGCGGCCAAATCCACCGCCACGATTTCCACTTGCATTCGATTGCCTTTGCCAATGGTGCACACGGTTTCGTGCACGTCCATATTGTATTCTTCGCATACGTTTCGAACGCGAACGGCCGCATCGGTGTCAATCTGCTCGGTATTTCTGAAATCGTGGGAGAATTCGTTGAGTAATTCCGCCATACCGGAAAATTGGTCGGTTACAACCGACCGAATTTCCGTAAGCCGCCGAAAAGCGCTTTCCCGTAGACAGTGATCTGTGTAGCGGCGGTTTACTTCGCACGCTACTTCGTTTAGGCGGTTACAGCGAGATTGCAAAAAACCGTCGAAGTCTTTTTTGATGACTTTCCCTTGCTCGCGCAAAATTGGTGTCAGATGATTAAAAGAATCCATCGTATCGTTGAGATTTTTCTCCCAACAAGTGAGTTTCAAAGCACAACTTTCGCACACGTTGTCGGACACGCCGTAGTAGACACTGCCGAGATCGGGTGCGCTTAAACCGGCGAGTTTCTTGGAAACCTGGTCTACCGTGCCTGCCACCTCGTCCATCGCTTTTGAAGCCACGTTTAATCGCATCACCACCGAACGCCGCAACCCTTCGACGGCGGGTTTTTCTTCGGCGTGGTTAAAAAAACCGTGGAATACGCGCTCGGCTTTTCGCGGCAACGCCAAAAACACCAGTGAGGCTACAACGGATTCGTAAACTCCTGCCATAATAGTGATGCCTTCGCCCGAACCCACGGTAATCACCATTTCCGCTACAAGAAACGTGCCGGCACACGCCCATTTGCCATAGCGAGAAAACATGCCGCATAGCAGGCCGCCTGACGAAAATGCGATAGCGTGAAGAATCTGTTCCGGCGACGAAAGAGCAATAGCGGTTCCGAAAGCGATGCCGGCGATACTGCCGCCGTTTTCTTTTCCGGCGTGAGCACAAAGAAGAATCAAAAATACCGCTATAACGCGAGCCGGCGACAGTTCCCCCAGTTGGATGCGTGTCAGCGCCATCAACAAAACCGCCATAACCACGACGACGGCGGTTTGCTCAGACAGTGTGCTGGCACGGTCTCGCGGAGTCCACAACGCGTGGAGTCCCAGTTGTACAAAATACGTAAATCCGGCAGCAAGCAGACTTTCGCAAAGAAGCATCCAAACCCGATAACCGGTAATACCGCCGGCGGCGTGGATGGTCAGTCCTGTTCCGAGAACGGAAACAAAGGAAAACAGCGGATTAAGACGGCGATTATCAAAAAATGGGATGCCGTCTGCTACCCATTTTAGGCCGCCGACGGCCGCGATAGCCGCCATATAGCGAATCGCCCCAACGGAAGAATAGCCAAACAAATACCCGACGGCGCAGGTGAGATAGACAAACAGTGCTCCGCTTCCGGAAAACGCCGCCGCAACGCCTACGGAAAAGGGCGCAATTTCCTCATAAACCGTACTTCCGGCGCAAAGAAGTCCCAGTAGCGCACCGGTGATGGTAAGCCCTAATTTTCGCCACATCCCCTCTCGGGTTTCTGTTACGGTCAATTCCCGATTACCCTCTGCAATTTTTTCTTTCATATCTGTCACCTTCCACGTCTTTTTCCTTTATCAGTATACGGGGTTTTGACCGCACTTTCGGTCGAAATCGGTGAGCGAGCCTTGTTCTTTTTCGGGGGTTTTAAGAAAAATCGGGGATATTTTGAAAAAAGCGTAAAAAAAGGTTTTCTTTTTCGGGATTATGGATTATAATATATATACATATTTTCGTGAAGAGGTGGACAAGATTTGGACTTCAAATTTCAAGACGCCAAACATATTCACTTTGTCGGCATCGGCGGAAGCGGAATGAGTCCGCTTGCCGAGATTTTGTTCGGCAAAGGCTACAAAATCACCGGCTCTGATCGCAGCGAATCGGACAACGTGGATCGCCTGCGCCGGCTCGGTGTTGACGTAAAAATCCCCCAAACGGCAGAGAACGTCGAGGGTGCGGATTTGATTGTGTATACCGCCGCGGTGCACGCGGACAACCCCGAGATGATTGCCGCTAACGAAAAAAACATCCCGATTTTGGAGCGCGCGAAACTGCTCGGTCAGTTGACCGCCACCTATCCGCAGACGATTGCCGTTGCCGGAACCCACGGCAAAACCACCACGACCTCGATGTTGTCGCAGGTGTTTTTGGAAGCGGACACCGATCCTGCGCTGTTTATCGGCGGCCGCTTGCCGCTTATTGATGCGTTCGGTAAATCTGGCGCCGGCGACGTGATGGTGTGCGAGGCGTGCGAGTTTATGGACCATTATCTCGAAATGACTCCCGAAACCGCCATCATTTTGAACGTGGATGCCGATCACCTCGACTATTTCGGCACGCTCGAAAATGTTATCCAATCGTTCCACACCTTTGCCGGAAAAGCCACCGGCTATATCATCTATAACAAATCCGATGCGAACTCCTGCAAAGCCGTGGAGGGGCTGACGAACGCGCCGCTTATCTCCTACGGTCTCACCGATGACTGCGACTGGACGGCAAAAAACGTGAAGATTCACGATGGCTCTTACGCCACTTTTGAAGCGTGGCACAACGGCGCGTTCTTTGCGGATATTGAGCTCGGCGTGCCGGGTATGCACAACGTGCAAAACGCGCTGTCGGTGTTGGCCGCCGCCGAAGCCCACGGGCTTTCTGCGGTGCAGATCGCCTCCGGTATTAGGCATTTCCAAGGTGCCGGTCGCCGCTTTGAATTTTTAGGCGAATTCGGCGGCATCACCATTGCGGACGATTACGCCCACCATCCCACCGAAATCACCGCCACGCTTAAAACGGCTAAAGCGATGCCGTATAACCGCGTGATCGCGATTTTCCAGCCGTTTACCTTCTCCCGTACCGCGCGTCACCTTGACGATTTCGCCAAGGCGCTGTCTATTGCGGATATCGCCATTGTCAGCGATATTTTAGGCTCGCGCGAGGTAAACGAGTGGAACGTCCACTCCGACCAAATTACGGCAAAAATGGAAAACGGCGTGTATCTCGCCGACTTCCCTGCCGTGGCCAACTACGTGTCGGAACACGCGAAACCAGGCGACCTTGTGATTACGATGGGCGGCGGCGACGTATACAAATGCGCGCGGCTTATTGCCAAAATGCTCGCCGACTGATGTTTTGACATAAAAAAAGACTGACCGATACTATCGGTCAGTCTTTTTTTCGTTCTATATTGATTTATTCCTCTTTTTTGTAGCGTTTGCGTAGCAGCATCACGCAAATGAGAAGCAGAATCGGGAACGCCACGCCCGACACCACGCCGACTTGCAGGTTGTTTTCGGCGGCTTGGGACACCGTTCCGATAAGCGCCGGCCCGATTGATCCGCCGAGATCGCCCGCGAGCGCCAAAAACGCAAACAGCGCGGTGCCGCCTTTGGGCAAAATGCCTGCCGACAGACTGATGGAACCCGGCCACAGAATACCTACCGCAAAGCCGCACACTGTACATCCGAGAAGCCCGAGAAGCGGTATTTTTGCCAGTCCTGCCAGAAGATAGCACGCGATCGCCAACATGCCGGAAACAGTCATATAGGTAACGAGGTTGATTTTGTCGCTGAACTTGCTAAACAGAACGCGGCTCAATCCCATACATACCGCAAATCCGCACGGCCCGATTAAATCGCCGGTGGATTTCGACACGTGGAGCGCCGATTCCGCAAAAGTGGATGCCCACTGGGACATGGAGAGTTCCGATGCGCCGGCGCCTACCATCAGAAGCAAAAAGAGCCAAAACACCTTAGTTTTGAGCAGGTCTTTCGTCGTCATGCTCTCCCCTTCGTCCACCAGCGTTTCGATGGGGCACGTGGCGAAGTTATAGATGTTGTAAATCGGGATAACTGACCACAAAAGCGCTAAAAATCGCCAGTTTTCAATGCCGAAAAAGTGGAAAAACAGCGTGGAAAACAGCACCACCGCCGCAAAACCCCAACAGTAAAACGAGTGGAGAAGGCTCATATGCCCCTCTTTGTTTTCAAACGGGCACGCCTCGATGATGGGACTGCTTAACACCTCGATAAGGCCGCTTCCGACAGCGTACACGATAACGCAAAGCAGCGTGCCGACAAAGGCGTTCGGCAACACGTCCGGCAAAAAGGTCAGCCCGATGATGCCGAGCGCCGAGGTGACCTGCGCTGTCACCACACAGGGACGGTAACCGATTTTGTCCACCACTTTGGCGCAGAGATAGTCCACCACGAGTTGCGAAAAAAAGAAGACGGCGGAAATCAGCGCGATTTGGGTAAGCGAAAAGCGGTAGGCGGCTTGGAACGTGACGTAAAGAAGCGGCAAAAAGTTTGCCGAAATCGCCTGCGTTACCGAGCCAAGATAGCCGGCAAGCAGCGTTTTTCCGTAGTTTTTATGTTTCATAGAATTCCTCATTCATAACGAAAACGCGGCAGATTACTCCTCTTTAAGCCACGCACGTACGGCTTTAAACGCCACGTCCTCCCCCTCGTCCGCAAGCAGTTTCAGAAAATGCTCGATTTGGTCGGAGGTTTCGGGGTGGATAAAGCGAGTCGCTTTGCCCGGCAAAAAATATTCGTAGGCGGAAGAATCCGTATAGTCCTTGCCTTTGTAGATTTTGCTCGCCGCTACGCGGTCACAGAACATCTCGACGACGTAGCGTTTCGGCATCGGCACAGGGCCCATCGTACGCGTTTTCGGGTTATAATCCGTCCAGTACTCGAAATGGTGACGGTTGCGGCCCTTATGGTGAAGCCACGCGCGCGAAAACCCGTAAAGCCGCCGTTCCTCTTCGTTGGGACTGCGCGTACCCAAGTAATATTTGGCGCCGGGAATAAATTCGGTCGGCGTATATTTGGATAAGTCGTGGAACAGTCCCTGCCAGCCGATACCTGCCTTGAAACAGTTGCGGATGACGGCATGACGGTGTTTTGTAATGGTGCGAAAATGCTTAATCGGATGTGCCACAAACTCTCCTCCTTTCTGAGGTCATCGTTTGGCGAAGTATTTATAGAATTTGGAATCCTTGTAATTTTGTGCGGTGAAGTTTTTAATATCTCCGGGGTTCTTTTCGCTCAATGACTTAAATCTGTCGTTGTAACTGCCGTAGTTGTAGGTGACTAAATGCCCCGCTTCTTTGCACACATACACGCCGCGGGACATTTCAACAATCGGGGTTGCCGCTCCCAACAAAAGGAACAATATCACGCCGTAGCAGAGCAGTCGTTTTATGCAGAACCGCGCCCCTTCGAAGTTGTCGAACAAAAAGCGAATCGCGTACATACAAAACAGAACAAGCGCCGGAATGGTCGCACGCATGCAGAAGTCGGCGGCGGCACCCGTGAATATGAGCGGACACACGCACAGCATGGCAATGCATACCCAAAACGTCAAATCTTTGCGGTTGTGCCACCAGATGAGGAGTGCCACAAGCAGGAATTCCAAAGCCAGAAACGCCACAAACAAAACGACACGCTTTTTTTCTACGCCGGTATCCGCCATTCCGTCTACGTTAAAAATCAAACGCGGCACAAAGCGGAGCAGTTTGCTGTCGCCCTTAATGTTGGCGGCGGAGTTGCAGGTAAAATACGAGTAGCAGACCGGAAAGATTCCTACAAGGGATAACAGATTGGACAAGGAACAAAACGTTTTAACGGTGTATTTCGGATGCCGACGGGCGCGCCAGAAAAAGATGATGCCTCGTGTCAAGGCGATGACAAAAAATCCGAAGAACGGAATCGGGCCGCAAAACAGCGACATCATACCGATAAACACGAAATTTTGCGGTGTTTGCTCGCGGAACAGCGTCAGTGTGCAAAGCCATGTCATTACCGATTGGTTAAACACCCAAAAGAGTTGGGTGGTAAACGAGCTGTATTGCAGCAGTTTTCCGGAATGGAAAAAGATTCGTTTCGCCCACCACTCAATATGAATTAGGTGCGGTCCGTTGATCATATCCTGAAAGAATGTGTCGGATCCACCAATCAGCCAGCCCACAGCGTCCATACCGCTGAAAAAGATGAAGATGACCGTCGCCGCCATAATCTTTTTGCCGTTGATGGCGTTGACGTTGAAATACAACATAAAAAGTACCAGCAAAACGCCGATAACTGTCCACAGATACAGCGCGGCGTTGCTGAGACTCCAAATAATGGTGGAGTTATCGGTGAACAAATCCACAAATTTGCCGAAAGCGGCCGCAGGAAGCCAAAAGCCGATGTAGTACGAAAGCATTCCTCTCTCGTTTCCGTAAATGACCGGCCATTTGTACGTGAGCAAATCGCGAAACACCGCGTTGCGGAACGGGAAATCGCCCGACTGATAAAAACCACCGCCGATTCCCGACCACATAACCCAAATGCCGGCAATCAACAAAACCGCCATTCCCACGGCATACGGAATTTGGATGCGATCGGTCGCCGTGGGGTTGAGATTTGTGTTTTTGGGTGCTGCTTTTGGATTGAGCAATTTCGGGAAAATTACTAATGCCAAAATAAAGCAGGTGACGGTGGCGCTCCACGCCGCCATCCAAAAAGAGAGCCACGTCATAGAGAAAATGAAGAACGGCAGTGCCATATAGCAGAATGCAACCGTGCGCACGGTGGAATACGGCAAATCAAAGCCGGATTGAAACAGCGTTCTTATTTTTGACGGTGTGTCTTTTTTCATTTTCGTTTGCTCCGAAGAAGAGGTGTTTTGGATAGTCTTCGGGGCCATGGCATCCATACTCATACAGATTCCTCCGTGATTTCCGATGCAGTTTCTTTTTTTACTGCGGTTTTCTCATCGCTGTCAGCGGAAGACGATCTCGCTTTTTTCTTGTCCCCACCGGGAGTCAGCAATACGTCGAGTGTCAGCAAAATAAACACGCCCTGGAACGCGATAACCGAAACCAATCGGTTGACCGCCGTATAGTGCGCAATCAATCCGAGGCGCGTGCTCACCAATTCGCGACCGGTCAGACCGGCTAAAATGCCGGAATGTTCCGCCATACTTCCGGTAAACCCGTACCAGATACACGGAAGCGGAATAAACATCAGCGACAGACACAGCAGATAGAGATAGTCGTTCCACTTAAATTTACGCTTGTCCGTCAAAAACATCACAAACGGAATAAGGAAAAAGGTCAATGCGTAAATGGATGACAGCGAGCGGATGTTAAATACCATATAGCAAAGCGCGGTGAGTTTTTGCCAGTCTTTGGGAAGCACAAACACCATAATGGCCGCCATCAACTCCAAGCACCAAAAGACAATTTTTCCGAAAATCGCCATGGACTTGTTGTGTAAAAACACTGCCACCAATTCTTGATAGGAATATCCCGAGCGGAATCGGGCCGCTTTTTCGGAACTACCGGAATTGAAGCCGAAGACGTTTTGGATAATCTGCCAAAGCATTTCCGGACCGCCGAAAGCGAAAACGGGTAGCACAAACGCCAAAATGCCGTAAATGACGAGGCGCACCGCTTCTTTGTACTTTTTATCGGTAATCAGCAAAACTCCGAATACCGCCGGATAGAGCTTTAATCCGGCGGCGATTGCCAGGGCAATATACGACAGTTCTCTGACGAGTTTTCGTTCGTGGTTGCGGAAAAAGACAAAGAACATGGTCAGCGGAATCGCCAAAATAATGATGTTGCCGCGTTGAATGGCATACAGCATCGGGAACGAGAGCGCCGATGTAATAGCCAACGCCGCCGGTGCCGCTTTGAAGCCGCAACGAAGCAGGTAGCGGTCGATGATGAGATATACCGAAAACACGCAAAGCATTATGGATACGAAAAAGACGAGCAGTGCCACGGGATCGTTGTTTCGCAAAAGGAAGCGGTCGCCGAATGCGGTATCAAGCAAATTCCCTTTAAATATTTTTCCAATCGCCAAATACAACAGATTGGCAAGCGGCGGATAAATCACGTGCCGGTCAACGTATCCCCCGTTTTCCGAAGAAGCATCACGAACGGAGTTGAAGAAATCCATAAAGAGATCGGTCGTTTTTGTGTAGTCGTTATTCAGACTCTCAAAAATGCCGTCGGGTTTGTAATACAAAGAATACCCGATGGTATCTCCGTTGGTAATCATCGCGATGACCACGAAAAGCAGTGAGCACAACGCAAAGAGACCGTAATAGAGATAGGCATAACTTTCTGCGGTGTTGCCGAGCCCTCGCCGCCGTTTTAACTTGAACTTTTTCATTATCGAAACTCCTTAGTGTTTTAGCAATCCTGTTTTGGATTAGTCCTCAAACAACGGGGTGGAAAAATACCGTTCGGCGGTGTCGGGAAGCACCGTGACAACCGTCTTCCCTTTGCCGAGTTTTTTCGCAAGTCTGCGAGCGGCGGCAACGTTCGTGCCGCTTGAAATACCGCACATAATGCCTTCGTATTTGGCGAGATCTTGGGCGGTTTTCAGCGCCTCTTCGTCGGAAATAATGCAAATATCGTTGTAAATTTCGGTGTTGAGAATGGCAGGAATGAGGCCATCGCCGATGCCCATTTGCAGGTGTGTACCGATGTTGCCGCCTGCCAAAATTGCGGCGTTTTCCGGCTCCACCGCCCAAATCTCCATTTCGGGATACTGCGCTTTCAGCACTTCACCGATGCCGGTAATCGTGCCGCCCGTTCCGATGCCGGAGCAAAAACCGTCAATCGGTCCGGCTACTTGTTCCATAATTTCGAGCGCCGTATGTTTTTTATGCGTCAGCGTGTTGTTGATGTTCTCAAACTGCTGCGGCACAAAGACGTTCGGATCGTTATCGCGCATTTCAAGCGCTTTGCGCAGACATTCGTCGATGCACGCGCCGATATCGCCGTCGTCGTGAACGGTGATGACCTCCGCGCCGTAGTGTTTCACAAGCAGACGCCGCTCCACGCTCACGGAATCGGGCATAATAATGACGGTTTTATAGCCGCGCACCGCGCCGACAAGCGACAAACCGATGCCTTGGTTGCCGGACGTCGGTTCAACAATGACGGAATTCTCGTTGAGAAGTCCTTGTTTTTCCGCCTCGCAAATCATATTGTACGCTGTGCGCGTTTTGATGGAACCGCCGACGTTGAGTCCTTCGAATTTGACGAGTATTTCGGCTGAATCCGGCTCACACAGACGGTTTAAGCGGATAATGGGCGTATGCCCAATGGCTTGCAGAACGTTATCGTAGATCATATCAGTATTCCTCCTCGGGAATTAGTTTTTCGGTTGGGACACGGGCGGTTGGCCTACACGTACACGTATTTGTCAATGCTTGAATAGGACATGGCTTTCTCCTTGTTGTGCACTTGTTTTTTTCGAAAAAGGAGTCGTTTTACGAAACCATCATTCTTTTGCGGACACGTTACGGATGAAGAGCCGTTTAACTTTTGTGCCGTTGAATTTTTGAATCACGTCAAGAACGGCACACTCGATAATGGAGAAAACGATGACAACGGCAACAATACCGAGTAAACGAACCCACCAGGTTGAATCGGAAAACCATTTCATATAATCGACAAACAGAATTCCCACGTAGTTATTCAAAAAGATGGGAGTGCTGAGTTTTTCAAGATAAGCAAACAGACGATTGCTGCAAAGTCCGGTCCACGGAACCGTGTCGGAAAATGCAACGGCAACCCCGGCGGCGAGCAAAACGATAAACAACCAATCCAGCCGACGCACCCAATCGTAACGAGTGTTCATATAGAACACAAACACAAACGCGGCGGTTTGACCGATTCCCAAAAGAATCCTTGAAAACATCGTAAATGGGGTTTTTCGCAGTTTTTCCGAGGCTTCATAAACGAAACAACCGAACGCGATTTCCAAAAATGCTTTGAACAATCCGACGCAAAGAATGCCGGCCCAGGCGTTCCACGAACGAATGGATGCTTGGGTATATAACAGATAGCCGCCGAGCACAGCGCATGCGGACGGAGCAATCAACAGAGAAAACGTTCTTTGAAACTTTTTCATCATAGGATATATGATGAGCATGGCTACGAGCATGGCGGAAAGATACCACGATGCGCCGACCATACGCTGACTTTTAACAGAGACGGTTTGCAATAATAACAAATCGTTGGTGCTGTCTAAATACTCTCGTATACTCCACTGCCCTTGGAGGAAGCGGATGACAAAAAGAACAAGAAACGCTACTAAAAGATAGGGATAAAACACACGGATTTTTCCAAGCAGAAATTTCCAAGTCGATTTCGGGATGTCGCACGGCGCGCCGTTTAATCTGCGCGTTTCGCCGGCGACTTTTTTCGCTAATAAATAACCGGAAACCAGGAAGAAAAAGTCAACACCGATTGCGCCGCACGAAAAGAGTGTGTGCGATTCGCTTTCGAAGGCGGTGATATGAAACGCCAAAATCAACAAAGAAAATAAGAATTTCCAAATGCCGATAATGCCGTTATGCTTTTTTGTTGTTTTTACGTTTTCAAATTGTTTTTCCATAGGTTTATCTCCTATCCGATATAAAACCGTGAAAGTATTCCCTTATTTTACAATCACTTCGGCAGACCACACCGCCGCAAGCGACAACAATACACTCAAAAGCACGTAACACGCCGCTATCCCCCATTTGCCGTCTTGCGTGAGGGTGACGGTTTCGAGCGCAAAAGTGGAAAAGGTGGTAAATCCGCCGCAAAGCCCGACTTTGAGGCAGAGCATCCAGTTATCCGAAAGGGCGGTGCTTTTGGCGGCAATCGCCACGAGTAACCCGATAACGAACGCGCCGACCACGTTGACAAACAGCGTTTTATAGGGAAATGCCGTTGTTTCGCCGAGGTCGATAAGGCTCACAAGATACCGCAGTACCGACCCGACCGCACCGCCGAGTGCGACACATAAACACGCGATCATAGACATTCCTCTCTTTCTGACTGATTATTGTGAATCTTGCGGATACACGATTCCGAGCTGTGCGCGAATCGAATCCATTTGGGCGAAAATAAACCGCATTTCGGAAAACGAATGTACAGGACTTTCGCAAAGACCGCTTGCAACACAGTCGCACACGTGGTCGATTTCTTCCTCGAACCCGTTGCCGCGCCAAGGCGTTTTCATAACGGTCTTGCCGGCTTCGGTGGTGATTTCAATGATTTGCGGCGCATAAAACTCGTCGAGGGAAATGTTCCCCTTTGTGCCGAAAATCACGCCCTCAATCGGTTTTTGCACCATGGTGGCGCACGAAATCTCGGCAATCGCGCCGTTTTGGTAGCGCATGGCAATCGCGGTGTGGCTGTCGGTGCCTTTATAGGTGTTGCACAGCGCGTTTAGTTGCTCAACGTCCGTTCCGAGGACTTGTCGCGCGAACATCAGCCCGTAAATGCCAACGTCCAACAGCGCGCCGCCGCCGTTTTCGTTTTTCAGTACGTGGTGGTCCCATTGCGCTTCCCCGAGGCGGTATGCGAGTTGACACCGAAGTCCCAACACGTCGCCGATCACGCCGCTTTCAAGCAGCGAAAGAAGCGTTTTGGTGCCCTCGACAAACCGGCCCCACATCGTCTCCATCAAAAACACGCCGTTATTTTCGGCGCAGGCGATCATCTCCCCGAGTTCTTTGGAGTTGACGGCGATCGGTTTTTCGCACAGCACGTGTTTTTTGTGATTCATCATCAGCATCGAACACGATTTGTGCAATGCGTGCGGCACGGCGATATACGCCACGTCGATGTCAGGCGACTCTGCCAGTTCCTCGTAACTGCCGAAGCGAAGCGGGATATCAAATTCGTCGCCAAAAGCGTTGGCTTTCTCTATTGTACGGGAGGCCACCGCGCACAGTTCCGCTTTTTCGGAATGTTGGCAGGCTTTTGCAAAGCGGTGAGCGATATTTCCGGCACCGACAATGCCGAAACGAATTTTTTTCACAATACATCCCACCCTAAAATGAGAAATGAACGATTTTTACGTTTTTGTGAGCAACGCCACGGTTTCCACATGGGGCGAGACAATGCCGTGAATGTCAACACAACACGGGAACAAATCCACCCCCACAGTACACGGGAACATATCAACTAAATTATCTCTTGTATCTTCTCTATATCAACTAATACACACGGTCTAATACAAAAATCGTTATGATAAACATTCCTGCCGTGATACTGTATTTCGCCCATCTGAAATACTGCTTTCGGATATATACTACCATTATACTCTTCGTCAGAATCATATAATTTGGATATGCCCCCATCACGAATGCATTCAGGCAAAATCCACCAAGATGTGTATTCTCGGTTATCATCTGTCCAACCCATTCGGGCACCGGTTGCTTTTGCATTTGACGTTGGTTTACATTTTCTTTTTTCTGCATCTGAAAAGTAATCTTTCACTTCTCCTTCGGATAGCAGAAAAACATAGTCAAAGCAATCCTGTCCAAAACCATTCATCTCTATTTTCTTTTCACAAATAGCAACTCGTTCAGTTTGAGAAAAACATTCATCAAAGAATACCCTGCATTTTTCACGAGCTAAAGATCCTTCCCATTCCAGCTGTCTAAAACTCTTCAAAGGCATTTCGCAATATCCAGAAGTTATTAATGCATATTTTGAGATTAGCAGCGCTTTATTTCCTTCAATATGAATAACACTCCATTCAACCTTGGTTGGCATGTTTCCATCTTGGAGATATGTGCCCAAATATACTGTATCTCCAATATTAATATGAGGTTTGTTGAACAATTTTGAAAACCATCTCATTTTAAAATCTCCTTTGACATCAATACTACCGTCTCAACATGTGCCGTGCGTGGAAACATATCCACCGCTTGCGCTTTTTGGCAGATGTAGCCCGACAAGG
>JAZLLJ010000046.1:0-9091 GCA_045598065.1 Acutalibacteraceae bacterium | reverse complement strand
AAGCTGGTCGAAATCAAAGAGCGCGAACACCTCGACAAAATCGAGGATATCAAAGGCGCCCAAGCGCAGATCGCGTGGGGCAGTCAAATCCGCTCCTACGTCTTTATGCCGTACACGATGGTGAAAGACCACCGCACCGGCTTTGAAACCGGCAACATCTCCGCCGTGATGGACGGCGGGCTGGACGGCTTCATCAATGCCTATCTGAAACACAAAGCCTCCGGCGCGGCGGACGTTGGCGGCGACGTGGAATAATCGAACAACAAAAAGCGATGATGCGAATGCATCATCTCTTTTTCTATTTGAGTCGCAAATCTTTTGGCGTGAGGGATTTTGTAAAAAACAACCCTGCGGCGGCGATGACAGCGCAAAATGCGGCGCTTACGGCGGTATTCCAAAAATCGCCGGGAGGCAACAAACGGGTGCAAAGCAGGTTGGCGCCTTCCGCACCGACGGCGGCGCAAACAAGTGGCAACAGCACCGATTTTCCCCACAAAATATGCGTGCCGGAGACGATACACAGCCGCCGGACATTTAACGAGCAGGTGAAAATATTGCTTAAAAGCATCACGAACAAAAAACCGCCCATCCCCGTTTTCGGCACGAGCAACAGAATAAGTCCGATGCGTAATCCCGAATCGGCGACACTGTAAAGAAGCGAGCGTGTTTGTTGGTTGAGGCCTTTTAAGATGCCGTCCGCGACACTTTCGAGATACATCACGGGCACGAGCGGCGACAGTACGCGCAGATAAAATCCCACCTCGTTCGTGTGGTACAGCAATCGGCCGAGCGGATAGGCGCACGCGAAAAACACGCCGCCGCACGCAATAGAAGCCGTAAGGGTGATATGGAGCGTGTGGGCGACGGTGTGTTTGACACGCAGTTTTTGGCCGAGCGCCAACGCTTCGGACATTTCGGGGATGAGCAGGGTGGAACACGCCGCCAAAAACGAGGACGGGAAAAAGAGGAGCGGCAACGCCATTCCTTTGAGTGTGCCGAACTGGGAAAGTCCTGCCGCGCGGTCGGCGGTATACGCCGCGAGAGCGGTCGGAACCAGCAGGTTTTCGGCGGTGCGAAGCGCCGTGCCGAGATAGCGCCCTGCCGTAATCGGTACGGCAATGGAAAGAAGCGGACGGGTGACGGGGCGTGCGGATTGGCGGCCGCCTGCAAGGGTGCGGCGGTCTTTCATAAAGCACAGCGCCGTGAAACCGCAGGAAATACATTCGGACAGCACGTCACCCACCATGACCACCGCGCAGGCGGTTTTGAGCGTACAGCCGCGGAATTTGTGAAACAGCGCGGCGATGATGCCGATGCGCGACAGTTGCTCAAAAATTTGGGCAAGCGAGGGCGAAAGTGTTTTGCGCCGTGCCAAAAAATAGCCTTTTAGGCAGGCGGAGATGCCCATAAACGGGAATCCGAGCGACAAAATGCGAATGGCAGGCACGGCACGGGAATCGCCGACAAAGACGGTGCCGAGAAGCGGTGCGCCGGCGTAAAACAACGTTGTGGAGAGCAACGCGACCGACACGGAAAGCGCCAACGCACGCCGCAGCACCCGACGAACGGTGAGTGTTTCGTTTTCGGCCAAGGCATCGGCGACCAACCGCGTGACGGCGGTGGAAATGCCGCTTGTGGCGAGAGTGGAGCCTAAGACGTACAGCGAAAAAATCAGCTGATACAGCCCCATACCCTCGCCGCCGAGTTTGCCGGACAGCCACACCCGAAAAAAGATGCCCACGGTTTTGAGAAATAGGGACGTGGCGGACAAAATGGCGGCATTTTTGAAGAACAGTCGCTTTTTCATAAAGCGCCTCTCATCCGTTGTCTATGCGCCTCGGCTCGACGGCGCAAAGATTATAGGCGTGGGCAAGCGCGTTCCAAGCGGCTTCGTCCAAAACGCCGGAGGTCGGCTGACCGCAGATACGCTGAATTTCGCGGACGTTTTGGCAGGTGACGGGTGTCATTTCGTCGTTCGGCGGCTCTTCCTTGAAGTTTACAAAGCGGTGGCACAATCCGTCAAACATACATTTTACAAAAGGAACGATTTCTTCGTGGTCTCCCTCGCAAAGCGGCGGCGTTTGGTGGGTATACGGCTGTACCGAAAGCGGAGCGACCGTTTGCTTTTCGGCTTGTTTTGCCGCATGGACAATGGCGTTCCACGTGGCGAAATCCACGCATCCGCTTTCCGGTAAATGGGCGCATTTTTGGGAGGCTTTTACCGCCTCGGCTGTGGTTTCTCCGAACACGCCGTCCACGACGACGGGAGGCACGCGCTCGTCTTTTTGGGAAATCGTTCGCAGATAGGTCTGCAATTCCTGCACGTATAAAGCGCGGTCAAACCGCAGGTCGTTTTCGGGAAAATCCGTTCTCATTCTGTCTCCTCCTCATAAAACAGGTTGCCGCCGAATTGCCCGGCGCGCTTATCCAAACCTAACCGCAAATCTTGGTAGGTGTGGGCGATGCTATTCCACGTTGCCGCTCCCACTAACCCGTTTTGTTCAAGTCCGAACCGCTTTTCATAGGCCTTAACGGCGGCAAGTGTGCGGTTACCGAACACGCCGTCCACGTAAAGCGGCGGAATCTCCGTAAACGTCTCGCGAATAAACGCGAGATATTCCTGCAACAACCGCACATTCTCGCCCTGGCTGCCTACTTGCAATATCTCGCCGGGGAACAGCACGATGCCGCCTTCCAGTTCCGGCGTGACCGCCACGATGCCGTTATAGACGTTTTGCATTTCTCGCCACGTTGCCAAATCCACCGCTCCGGTAACGGGCAGACCGAACGTCTGCTGGAATGCGGCGGCGGCTTCGGCGGTCTCCTCGGTGAACGTGCCGGAAATTTCGGTAAACGGTATCGCTTCGTAAAACAGCGCGATGACCTCGAAATAGTATTGCATCGTGCGTACCAAATCGCCGGTATCGCCGAGCGAGACGGTGGTTGTGAATTCCACGGGCAGTTCTTCGAGCGCGATCCCTTCGGAATCAAGTTCGGACAGCCGTTTTACCCCGGCATAGAGATAGGCAATTTTGTACCACGTGGCTTTGTCGATGATACCGGTTACCGGCAGGTCGAACACGCCTTGGAAAGTTCGAACAGCTTCCGCTGTGTCTTCTAAAAAGATACCGCTTGTCGGGTTAATTTTCGGAATGGCCGGATAATTGCGCGAGATGCGGTTTAACTGGAGCTGTTTTTGTTGGACTTGCTCACCGGCATCGCCGGGGCGGAGCGCTGTACCGGGATAGGAAGGCGCATTGATGGCAACCGGCGCGTTTTGGATGATGTTGAGATCGTCTCCGTAGTAGTTTGTTAGGATGTCGTAGGGGATGTAGCCCTCTTTCGCGAGCGCCACCGAGCCCCATTGAGACAGTCCGTCGCAGGTGACAGTCGTGCCGTTGCAGTATTGGGCAAACAGCGGCTCCACCGCGTTGTCTCGCCGTAAATAGTCGTTGAAGATTTGGTCGACGATGCGGATGATACTGTCGAAAAAGTCGCGGTTTTTCACAAATGCCTGGTCGAATGCGGTCACGGATGTGATATCGAAATCGTAGCCGCGCGAGCGATAATATTCGGTGTAGACACGGTTTAGGGCAAAAGAAATTTCCGCATAGATGTTGGCGCGCAGTGCGGTTTCCGGCCACGTTGGAAAAATCTCGCTGGATGCCACGTTTTTGATGTAGTCGGGGAACGTTACCGTTACGTTTTCGGCATTGGATGTCGGTGGGCCTAAATGAACGGTGATTACATCGGGAATATACGGTTCAAAGGTCATACGCACCCTTCTTTCAGTTGAGTTCGGACAGCGGATTTTGCGGTCGTGTCACGAGAATGGTGTTTTCGTAATCTGAGGCGGGTTCGGGCAGCGGCAGCATGGGGATGCGTTGCAAGGTTTGCACGCCGCCGAAGATGGAAACGCCTTCATTGAGAAACGCGGCATATCCGACCGCGTTTGCCTGTACTGCATAGTTGACGTAAGGCGCGGCGACGCCCGGTTCTAACGACAAATTGCGGTCGAGAGTGGGAAGTGACCATTCGGGAGTCTCGCCGTTTTCGTCCGTCTCGCCCATATAGAGGAGGCGATCGCCTCCTTCTTCGACACGATACACCGTGACGGTTGCGCCGACAATCGGAATGGTGCCGCGAGCGGATTGCAGGCGCACCACAAGGGTTCCCACATCGGTTTCTGCGGCTTTTGGACGATCTCTCGTCGCTTCCGTTCGCGCCGTGCCTGCTTCGCTGTTGCCAAACGGCGGCGCCGGCGCCGTCGGAACGGATGACGGCGATTCGACAGGCACTTTTTCTGCCGGAGAGAGGTCTTGCACAGGCGCGGATTGCGGCGGAATGGCAGGCGCAAGAGGCGGTGCCGGCGGCAGTTCGCTTTTTTCGCGGAAACGGCGTAATTCGTCGCTGTATTTTTGAATCTGTTCGGACCAGTCCGGGCGATTGGTCATATCATCTCCGCCTTTCTGCTTTGAAAATTCATAAAATCCTATGCGATTTTTTGAAAGATGATACCGAAAACGGTCAAAAAAAGAAAATTTGGCCGAAATCCCTTGACAAACGCCGAAAATAGGATATAATAAAATACGCTCGTGAAAAAACGAGCGGCATATTGCGGAATTGTGTAAGGGTAGCACTGCAGTCTCTGAATCTGCCTGTCAAGGTTCGAATCCTTGTTCCGCAGCCAAAAAAGCGAGAGAGCTTATGCTCTCTCGCTTTTTTCGTTGTATTCAAGGATTCGAAACAAGCTCCGAACGCCGTAAGCGAAGCGCGATAAAAAATCGGGAGTGCCGTTGGGCACTCCCGAAGAATATATGACGGTTAAACAAGAATATACCACTTGCCGTTGCATTTGTAGATGATTTGACTGATGGTTTTGGTTTCTGTTTTGTCACCGGTAAACGTGACGGTGTATTTGATGGTCGTGGCGGCGGAGATATCCATATCAAATTGGTTTTTATACTCGGTTTTCAGTTCCTTGAAGTCCGCTTCCTTTAGGTCGCTTATTTCTTTGGTTTTTTCAAACGTCGCCGTCCAGGAGCTGCCGTATAGTTGGTTATAGTTCCCGAAGATTCCCATGGTTGTTTCGTTGAAGATGGTTTCAGGCTTCATTTGATATTTCTCGTTGTAAACTTTCGCAATCGGTTCCGGCATCACCAACGCGATATATTCACTGTAATCGCGGTCGTTCAAAAACTGCACATAGGACTTTGCCACGTTGCTGGCGGTACGGTCGCTGTTGATCATAGGAATGACGATGATAACAATAGCGGCGAGCACGGCCACAGCCACAACACCGAGAATGATGCGAATCAGTTTGTCGCTGTTTTTCGGCGTGGGTGTTTCGGAGAGCTCCACCGCTTCGGTCGTGGCGGCTTCCGGCGCGGCGGCACCGCAGGCGAGACAAAAAATGGCGTTATCCTCCATTTTGGCGTTGCAGTTTTGGCATCTTTTCATAGAGGGGGCCTCCTATAACGTGATGAAATATCTGTAAAAAAGTATAGCGCGTTCCCGAAAAAATGTCAATAAAAAATCGGGAGCGCCGTCTGGCGCTCCCGAAGGGAGATGTTATTCAATCCATTCCTTCAGCGTAGTCTTCGTCGTAAAAGGTGATATGGAAGCACTCTCTGTTGCCGAGCCATACAGTCCACTCTTTGTCGGTTTTATCGTACTCCCAATCGCCGATGTACCATTTGCCGTCATATTTGTAGAGTTTGAAGGTCTGGTCGTCCTTGTCTTTACCTTCTTCGCCCTCAACGGTAAAATCGACTTTCACTTCTTTAACAGCGGTGATTTCCATATCAAAGGTGTCGTCAAACGCCTCGATGATGTCTTTGGCGTCGTCTTCGTCCACGTCTTTGATTTTGGTGATTTCAAATTCATACTTCCAATCATCGCCGTACTCATCGTCAAGGAAGTCGAAGGTGCCATCTTTTTCTTCATATTCTTCGATAAGAGCATCTCTGTCAATATCTTTGTATTCTTTGTGAATGATATCGATGGCATCTTCCGAATACACCAAATCCACGAGTTTTTCGGCATCGCGATCGTTCATACCTTTGAAGTAGTCTTTCACAACGGCTTTCGGGCCACCGCCGCTGGCCAAAACAACAATCAGAACGATGATCAGTGCGATGGCAATCACAGCGCCTGCGGCGATGATGATATATTTTTTCGGGTTGTTTTTCACGTCGCCCACGATGGCGGCGGCATCAAAGCCACCGGCTTTCGCCTCGGCTTCGGCGGGGACAGCGGTTCCGCAAGCGGAGCAGAACGTAGCGTTGTCGTCCAGCTGGGCGCCGCAATTCGGACAATTTTTCATAATGGAATTCCTCCTTGAGTTGTTTTTTGCACAATATTTGTACCTTAAACGTTAGTATATTCCAAAATATTGTGTTTGTCAACAAAAAAACGAAAAAAGTGTCGTTTGTTGTGACAGAAAAAAATCGGGAGCACCGTTTGGTGCTCCCGAAAAGGTTTGCTTCGGAAAAATCAATCGTCAAAATACGTTTCATTGGGCAGATACCATTTGCCGTTGTATTTGTAGGCATATATAGTTTCTCTACCAACCACGGCGAGGCCGGCATCTTTGATTTGTTCCTCGTCGGCCTTGGACAGGCCTTTGTAGGTCATCTCTATTTTCACCTTTTTAAGGGCGGTGATTTCGATGCCATAATATTTTTTGAAATATTTTTTCGCATCTTTGAGCTTGGAATCGGAGACTTTTTCGATTTTCCGGATTTTGATGGACGCGGTAGCATCGCTGAGCAGCACTTGCGCATCAAGCCTGTCGCGTTGCTCGGAGTCCATTTTGTCGAGTTGCTCGTCCGTATAGTTATCCATAGGATCGTCGTCGAAAGCTTCTTCGAAGGCGTCTATTGTTTTTTCTTTTTCGTTGGAACAATCGAAATAGGTTTCATAATAGCCTTTATCGTCGTCATCGTCATCATAATAACTGTAGTCACTGCGATCATCTTCGAAGTCTTTTTCTTTTTCATCGGTATAGAAATCATAGGCTTCGTCCGGATAGAAGAGACCGGCAAATTTTTCGCCGTCTTGATCTTTTATGGCTTTGTTAAGATTGCTGACAGCCGATTGGATGCCCGCGTTTCCGAGACCGACAAAGCCGGTGCCGCTGATGCCGAGGAACAAAACCAAGAACAGCGCAATCACGACCACCACAGCAATCGCGGCAATCACAAGTTTCTTCACAACGTTACCCGTCGAGGCGCTGCCGTCGAAAGCGGGAGCGGAAGCCGCCGGAGCAAACGCTGTGCCGCAGGCGGCGCAGAACGTAGCGTTGTCATCCAGCATGGCACCGCAGTAGGGACAATTTTTCATAATAAGTTTACCCTCCTAAAAGTAGTGATGGGAATAGCTATGGATAGAGTATACCTCTTTTTTGGGGAATTGTCAACCTTTACCTAAAATATCTTAAAAAAAGGATAGTAAAAAGCCCGCCGGGTACATGGCGGGCTTTCCGTATTACACAAATGACGTTGTCATTCTAAGGACAAAATGGGTATCAACTTAGTACATGGGAGTGATCTCCTTCTCATTTGATATCGAATCAATTGAACTTAGTTCATGGGAGTATCTCCTTATTGTTACGGTTGATATTCGATCGTTTCATTTTTTAAATAGTACATTGGTCTATCCCCTATCTGTTATTCTTTGTAGCCTTTCCGATAGCGTCTTACCATAACGCATCATCCTTTCGGTTTTTTAGGGGCACGATCGAGTTTAGTTCACGGGACTCATTCCTTTCTTTAATCCGTCTAGTTCGTGTTAGTTCTTTTCTGTGACTATACTGTACCACACTATTTATGAAATGTCAATAGTTTTTTTCAAATTTTTTTTACATTTTTGGATATTTTCAACAATAAAAGTCCGCTAACCGTTGGGGCACAAGGGTTTTTCGGTATAAAAAATTTTCAAAAACAGTTCCGTTTTGTTCAAAATCGGTCGCGTTTTTTAGGGTTTTTTCGGGCGAAAAAGGAGGAGTTCGCACAAAAAAATCGGGGAACGCGTAAGGGCGTTCCCCGATAAAATGAGGTCAAGCGTGAGGTTTTGCCGTGGTTTTTGGTGTTGCTTTTGTGGTTTTTGACGTCGCCTTGGTGGTGGATCCCGGTTTGGCGGTGGTTGTCGTGGTGGCCTCGGTCTCGGTGGCGGTCGCGGTGGTGGTGGCCTCGGTCTCAGTGGCGGTTGCGGTGGCGGTAGTGCTGGTTTCCTGCTCGCTGTGGGCGGGCTTATACATAAAGAAATACCAGCAAGCGGCACCGGCCGCCAACAGCACGAATACAAGCGTAAGAATCAAGGCAATCAGACCGCCCTTGCCTTTTTTCTTCTTGGGGGGTTCTTCGGGCGTTGTCGGCATAGCAGGAGGAGCCGGAATCGGGGCGGACGGAGCACCGCCGGCCGAAAACGGGTTTACAGACGCCGCCGTGGGCGCTGTGGGCATCGAATCCGGGGTAAAGGGTTTCGCCGTGGGCGCTACGGGCATTGAATTCGGGGTAAAGGGCTTCGCCGCGGGCGCTACGGGCATCGAATCCGGGGTAAAGGGTTTTGCCGCGGGCGCTACGGGCATCGAATCCGGGGTAAAGGGTTTCGCCGCGGGCGCTACGGGCATCGAATCCGGAATAAAAGGTCTTGCCGGGGGCATCATGGGCGCCGGAGTCGGAGTTATCGGTTTTGCCGGCTCGGCAGGTTTTTCCTCGACCACCGGAGCGGCAGGAATCACAAACGGATTGACCGGCTCGGCAGGCTTTTCTTCAATCGCCGGCTCGGCAGGTTTTTCTTCAATCGCCGGCTCGGCAGGTTTTTCTTCAATTGCCGGCTCGGCAGGTTTTTCTTCAATTGCCGGTTCGATGGGTTTTTCCTCAATCACCGGAGCCACGGGTTTTTCCTCAATCACCGGTTTTTCTTCTGCCGGAGTGGGTTTCACATCGGGAACAATCGGTGTCGGAGGAGTGAAAACCGGCGGCATCGGCGGCTGCGGCGCAAAATTCGGTTGCATCGGCGGCTGCGGCATCGGCGGCTGCGGCGCAAAGTTCGGTTGCATCGGCGGCTGCGGCATCGGCGGTTGCGG
>JAZLLJ010000045.1:0-28870 GCA_045598065.1 Acutalibacteraceae bacterium | reverse complement strand
ATCGTCGAGGAGCGGCTCCACGTTTTGAGGATGCGTTTCTCGCCGGCGGCGTTCATTTCCTGAATGCGTTTCAGCAGAACAGGTTGCACGAAAGGTCCTTTTTTAACACTGCGTCCCATAATTCAATCTCCTTTCGCTTACTTCGCGTTACGGCGTTTGACAATGAACTTGTCAGAACGGTTGTGTTTGCTGCGCGTTTTGTAACCCAGCGCGGGTTTGCCCCACGGGGTCACCGGGCCCGGACGACCGATGGGGGATTTACCCTCACCACCACCGTGCGGGTGATCGCACGGGTTCATCACGGAACCGCGGACGGTCGGGCGCCAACCCATGTGGCGTTTACGACCGGCTTTACCGAGTTTCTCGTTGGCGTGGTCCGCGTTACCGACCTGACCGATGGTCGCCATGCAGTTAATCGGAACGTAACGCATTTCGCCGGACGGCAGACGGACGAGCGCGAGGTTGTTCTCTTTGCTCATCAGCTGCGCCATAACACCGGCGGAACGAGCGAGCTGCGCGCCTTTGCCCGGGTACAGCTCCACGTTGTGGATGAACGTACCTTGCGGGATGGCGGACAGCGGAAGGGCGTTACCCGGGCGGATATCCGCCGACGCACCCGATTGCAGAACGTCGCCCACTTTCACGTCTTGCGGCGCGATGATGTAGGGTTTCTCGCCGGCCTCGTACTGGACGAGGGCGATGTGCGCGCTGCGGTTCGGGTCGTATTCAAGGGTCAACACCGTCGCATTCATATCGGCTTTGTTACGTTTGAAGTCGATGATACGATATTTTTGACGGTTGCCGCCGCCGTGATGGCGGACGGTGATGCGGCCGTAACTGTTGCGGCCGGCATTCTTTTTCTTTTTGTCGAGCAAGCTTTTTTCCGGCTTCACTTTGGACAGTCCGCTGTAATCAATCACGGACATGCCGCGGCGGCCGTTGCTTGTCGGCTTATAGTTGATAATAGGCATGTTTGTTCACGCTCCTGTTCTTAGGCTTTGCGGGGGATGCCGTGTTCCCCATTCGTGCCGATTTTCGGCTTTACTGTTTGGTCTTACGACTTATTAGAACAAGCCGTCGAAGAATTCAATGGTCTTCGAGCCTTCGGTCAACGTCACGACCGCTTTTTTCCAGTCAGAGGTGTAACCCTCATAGCGACCGTAGCGGCGTTTTTGACCTTTCATGCTGATGGTGTTGACTTTGGCGACTTTCACGCCGAAAATCTCTTCCACCGCTTTCGCAATTTGAATTTTGTTGGCATCGGACGCCACGCGGAAAGTGTATTTCCGGTCCGCCAGCTGACCGACTGCTTTTTCCGTCACCACAGGGGCGAGAATAATATCACGAGGATTCATTACGCATAAACCTCCTCAATCTGGGAAATCGCATCTTTCACCACGATGAACGTGTTGCAGTTGACAATGTCATACACGTTCAAGGTGTTGACCAACGCGGTTTTGACACCCGGAATGTTGCGCGCCGCTTTCACGATGCTCTCGTCATTCTCGGGAAGAACGATTAACACTTTTTTGCCCGTGCCGAGCGCGGTGAGCATAGTGGCAATCGTCTTGGTTTTGGTCTCTTCGAGTTTCAGGCTGTCAAGCACCATCATCTCGTTGTCCAGCACTTTGGACGAGAACGCGGATTTCATGGCGAGACGGCGCACTTTCTTCGGAAGCGCGTAGGAATAGTCACGCGGCTTCGGAGCGAACGCCACACCGCCGTGATACCATTGCACGGCGCGGGTCGAACCCTGACGGGCGCGGCCGGTGCCTTTTTGGCGATACGGCTTTTTGCCGCCGCCGCTCACTTCGGAGCGGGTGAGAGCGGACTGCGTGCCCTGACGCTGGTTCGCCAAGTAGTTGACGACCATGCTGTGCATAACCGATTTGTTCGGGGTGATGCCGAAGATGGCTTCCGCCAAATCGATGCTGCCGGTCTTTTTGCCGGTCATGTCAAAAGTAGAAACTGTAGGCATGATGCATTCCTCCTCCCTTACGCTTTCACGCTGTCGGAAACGACCACGATGCCGCCGCGCGGGCCCGGAATGGCACCCTTCACAGCGATGAGGTTGTTTTCAACGTCGATTTTCACAATGGCCTGGTTCTGCACCGTCACACGCTCCACACCGAGGTGGCCGGCCGCCTTCATGCCTTTGAAGACACGGGACGGGGACGAGCAAGCACCAAGGGAACCGGCGTGGCGAGCCACAGGACCGGAACCGTGGGTTTCTTTCAAACGGGAGTGGTTCCAACGTTTGATAGCGCCCGCGTAACCTTTACCTTTGCTGATGCCGACCACGTCCACGTGATCGCCCACGGCGAAGGTGTCCGCTTTCACGATGTCGCCCAGGTTAAGAGCGGAGCAATCGTCGAAACGGAATTCACGCAAGGTACGTTTCGCGGCGACGTCCGCCTTCGCGAAGTGACCTTGCTGCGGTTTGTTCACGTGTTTCGGGGTTACGTCACCAAAACCGAACTGCACCGCTTCGTAACCGTCGTTCTCGACGGTTTTCTTTTGGACAACCACGCACGGGCCCGCTTCAATAACGGTAACCGGGACAACGTTGCCCTTTTCGTCGAAGATCTGCGTCATGCCGATCTTCTTGCCGATGATACCTTTCTGCATTTTGTATGCCTCCTTTGGTTATTGGTTGCCTGCCGCCATATCGGCTGCGGTAAGCAACTTGACCTCGTCTGCGGAATCTGCCAAACCGTCCTTATATAAATAAGGATTAAAGTTTGATTTCGATTTCCACACCAACGGGGAGTTCAAGGCCCATAAGAGCCTCGACGGTCTTGTTAGACGGACGAAGGATGTCGATCAAGCGCTTGTGCGTACGAGTCTCGAACTGTTCGCGAGAATCTTTGTACTTGTGCACAGCGCGAAGGATGGTCACAACTTCCTTCTCGGTCGGCAGCGGAACAGGACCGGAAACGCGAGCGCCGGTGCGGCGAGCGGTCTCCACGATCTTCTCAGCTGCTTGGTCCACCAACTGGTGGTCGTACCCTTTGATACGAATACGGATTTTTTCTTTGACTGCCACTGTAAAACGCCTCCTGAATTTGTTTTCTTTTTTGGTTGGCGGGCTTCGCCAAACCTCCACCCTGCCGGGTGTTTCATTGTTTCCCATCAAAAAACCGGCTCGGTTTCTCGAATGGCCGGGGTGCGGTTTGACTTTTGCCAGGCAGCCGCAATGTCGAACCCGTGCCGTGCCCCGCAAGTAGGCCGTCACGTTGTACATCGCCTTGGCTGCACAGGTGTTTTCTCATCGCCCGGTTTAAAATCGGACATACTCCACGGAAAAACCGACCGTTTTCGGTCGCAACCTCCCGCTTCATCGCATATCGTGCAGTCGCATCACGAGAGCGATTTGGGCGCAAAATACCCCCTTGGCGCAATCGCGTGCCTATCTAATATACTATACCCTTGTCAAAATTGCAAGCATTTTTTCAATTTTTTTTGAAATTTTTTTGCAACACACCATATATAGTAAAAAACCGCACGAAAAACACAAAAAACCGCGGAAAAACAGCCGTTTTTCCGCGGTTTCCTTTTTGAAAAATCAAAGTTTTTTGAATTTATCCCTAAACGATTTGCGTTTTTGATAGTTGCGGTCGCCGGTCGTTCCCTCAAATTCCTCAAGCAGCCGTTTTTGGTCGGCCGTGAGATTCTTCGGCACCTCCACCACCAAACGCACAATCTGGTCGCCGTTACCGCGACCGTTTAAGTACGGGATGCCCTTGCCTTTCAGTTTGATGGTGTCGCCCGGCTGTGTGCCCTCTTTCACCGTGTACTTTTCTTTGCCAGTGAGTGTGGGAATCTCCACCTCGGCACCGAGCGCCATTTGGGCGAACGTTACCGGGAAGTCGCACAACACGTCGTAACCGCGGCGCTCGAAAACCGGGTGAGGACGCACCGCCACCTGCACCTGCAAGTCGCCGGCCGGACCGCCGTTTTTGCCGGTGTTGCCTTTGCCCGGAATGGTGATGACCTGCCCGTCGTCAATGCCGGCAGGAATATTGATACCCACCTTGTTGGATTTGCGCATTTGTCCGCTCCCGGAACACGCACGGCAAGGATTGTCGATAATCTTGCCTTTGCCGCGGCAACGCGGACACGCCGTCTGCGTCTGCATCACACCGAACGGTGTCCGCTGTTGGCTGGACACGCGCCCTCGGCCACCGCAGTCGGGACAAGTCTTGGCTGAACTGCCTTTCGCCGCGCCGGAACCGCCGCACACGTCGCACGCTTCCACTACGCGAGTTTCCACCTGCTTTTTACAACCGGCTGCCGCCTCGGCAAAGTCGATAACCACCTGCGCTCCCACGTCACTGCCCACTTGGGGCGCGTTGGGATCGGAACGGCGAGAAGCACCGCCGCCGAAAAACGAGGAGAACAAATCGCCGAGGTCGATATCCATTCCGCCGAAGCCGCCGCCCCAGCCACCGCCACCGGCGCCGTAGTTGGGATCGACACCGGCGTGGCCGAATTGGTCATAGCGTGCTTTTTTATCCTTGTCGGACAGCACCTCATAGGCCTCGTTCGCCTCTTTGAAATGCTTTTCCGCTTCGGCATCACCGGGGTTTAAGTCGGGGTGATATTTTTTTGCCTGCTGTCGATAGGCTTTTTTGATTTCGTCATCCGAGGCATTCTTAGAAACTCCAAGCACCTCGTAATAGTCGCGTTTATCTGCCATAATCAAACCCTCAAAAGCGGCGAGATTTCCTCGCCGCTCTTATTTTTAGTGGACTTCGCCGTTATAGAACCCGTCGGCATCCGTGCTTCCTGCGGCACCGTTGTCTCCCGCATCGCCGGCACCGTCAGCGCCTTCCGCGCCCTGCGGCGCGTTGGCCTGATACACTTTGGCGGACACGTCGTAGAACGCTTTCATCAAATCCTCGTTCGCGGCTTTGATGGCATCATAGTCGTCGCCTTTGAGTTTCTCTTTCAACTCGTCAATTTTGCCCTGCAAGGTGGTTTTGTCCGCCTCGTCCAGCTTGTCGCCGAGTTCCTCGATGGCCTGCTCGCATTGGTACACCGCTTGGTCGCCGGCGTTGCGCGTATCGACGTTCTCGCGGTTTTTCTTGTCTTCCGCCGCATACTGCTCGGCATCTTTCACCGCTTTTTCAATATCCTCTTTGGACATATTGGAACTGGCGGTGATGGTGATGTGCTGTTCTTTGCCGGTACCGAGGTCTTTCGCGGACACGTTCACAATGCCGTTGGCATCGATATCAAAGGTGACTTCGATTTGCGGCACACCGCGGCGCGCCGGAGCGATACCGTCGAGGTGGAACATACCGAGCGATTTGTTGTCGCGGGCAAATTCGCGCTCACCCTGCAACACGTGAATTTCCACCGACGGCTGATTGTCCGCGGCCGTGGAGAAAATTTGGCTCTTTTTGGTCGGAATGGTGGTGTTACGCTCAATGATGCGCGTCATAACGCCGCCCATCGTTTCCACGCCGAGCGACAGCGGAGTGACGTCGAGGAGCAAAAGGCCTTTGACCTCGCCGCCGAGCACGCCGCCTTGCAGCGCCGCGCCCATCGCCACGCACTCATCCGGGTTGATGCCTTTGAACGGCTCTTTACCGGTAAATTTCTTCACCGCATCCTGCACCGCCGGAATACGAGTGGAACCGCCGACGAGCAACACTTTATCCAGCTCGGAGGTGGACAGACCGCTGTCGGACAACGCCTGTTTCATCGGCTCGAGCGTTTTGTTGACGAGATCGGCAGTCAGTTCGTTGAACTTCGCGCGAGACAGCGTCATATCGAGGTGTTTCGGGCCGTTTTGGTCCGCCGTGATAAACGGCAGGTTGATCTGGGTGATGGTCATACCGGACAAGTCGATTTTGGCTTTTTCCGCCGCATCGCGCAAGCGGCCCATCGCCGAACGGTCGGCAGACAAATCCACACCCTGCTCCGCTTTGAACTCTTTGACCAGCCAATCCACGATTTTTTGGTCAAAGTCGTCGCCACCGAGACGGTTGTTACCGGCGGTGGCAAGCACTTCCTGCACGCCGTCGCCCATCTCGATGATGGACACGTCGAACGTGCCGCCGCCGAGGTCATACACCATAATTTTTTGGTCGGTCTCTTTGTCGATACCGTAAGCAAGTGCCGCGGCCGTCGGCTCGTTGATGATACGTTTCACTTCAAGGCCGGCAATTTTACCTGCGTCTTTGGTCGCCTGACGCTGCGGATCGGTGAAATACGCCGGAACGGTGATAACCGCTTCGGTCACGGTGTCGCCGAGATACGCCTCGGCATCCTCTTTCAGTTTGCGAAGAATCATAGCAGAGATTTGTTGGGGAGTGAAATCGTCTCCGTCAATGCTCACTTTGTAGTCCGAGCCCATTTCACGTTTAATCGAGGAAACGGTGCGGTCGGGGTTAGTCACTGCCTGCTGTTTGGCGGCACGGCCGACGATACGCTCGCCCTCTTTTTTGAACGCCACCACAGACGGTGTGGTGCGCGCCCCTTCGGGGTTCGGAATAACAACGGCTTCGCCGCCCTCAATAACGGACACGCAGGAGTTGGTGGTGCCCAAGTCAATACCGATGATTTTTGCCATGATGATTACCTCTTTCTATATACATTATATTATATCCATTATCAAGTGCCGTCAGTTGGCAACTTTAACGATAGCAGGGCGAATAAGACGGTCGCCGAATTTGTAACCGCTTTGGAACACCTGCGTCACGGTATCCGGCTGTACCCCGTCTTCAGCATCCTCGCGCTGAATGGCGTTGTGCAGTTCGGGATCAAACGGCTCGCCGAGCGGATTGAGTTCGGTCACGCCGATTTTTTCGAACGTTTCGTGCAGTTGGCGAACAATCATTTCTACGCCTTGACGGTATTCCGGGCCGTCCGGTGCCTGACACGCGCGGTCAAGATTATCCAAAATCGGAAGCAGAGTTTCCAAAAGATCCGCTTTGGCAAACCGACCGATGTCGGTTTTTTCCTGTTCCGTGCGGCGCTTATAGTTGGCGTATTCCGCCAGCACCCTCATATATTGTTCTTTTTGCGCATCCAATTCTTCTTGCAATTTTTCTTCTGCGCTTTGAACGGCTTCTTCCGTTTCTTTTGCCGCTTCCTCCGTCACTGCGGACGTTTCTTCCGTCGCCTCGGTTTCGGGTTGTTTCTTTTCCTTACTCAATGGGTTCACCTCTTATTCTTTCAACAACTGGGCAAAGATATGCTCCATCGACCGTGCGGTATACGCCAACGTGGGAATGGCCGTAGCGTAGTTCATACGCTGTGGGCCGATTAACCCGATAGCGCCGTCGCCTTTCGGTACGTACCGCGTCACAATCAAACTGGATCCTGCAAGCTCGGGACTACCGGCCTCACTGCCGAGCACCACGCGCATTCCGCCGGGGTGAGCGGCCAAAAGCCGTGTCAGTTCCGCCCGCCGCGCCAAAAAGTCAATCAAACTGTGTGCGCGTTCGGGCGCATATGCCGGATTGCGCAGCAAATTCAACTGGCCTTTGAGCAACACTTCCGCTCGCTCGGACTCCTGTGTTAATTCGTACAGCGCCGTCAGCACCGGCATACAGGAAAATCCCTCATCGCCGAGCGACACTAAAAGCCGCTGCATTTTCGGCAACGTTACGTCGGCAGTAGGTTTGCCCACAAACTCGGCGCAAAGTGTGGCGGTTAATTGGTCGCACACTTCTTTGGGCACGGGATCGAACAAGCGGCACACCCGATGGTGCAGCACGCCGAATCCGGTCATCAAAAGCAGTGCCACCGCATAGGGCGACATCGGAATAACCTCCAATCGGCGAATGATCGCACAGCTTTCCACCGGACTGGTGGTAAGCGCGGCACATCCCGTTTCCCTCGTCAGGATTCCCGAAGCCGTTTCCATCAGCTCATCGGGACTTCCTGCCTGCTCCAACGCATCGTCAATCTCGCGACAAAGGGCTTCGGAAGGTTTCACCGGTGTCATCAGTTTGTCAATATACAACCGAAACGCTTTCGCGGTCGGTACACGGCCGGCCGAGGCGTGCGGCTGTTCCAAATAGCCAAGAGCGGAAAGTTCCGCCATTTCGTTGCGAATCGTCGCGGAAGAGACCGCGTTGTCCATCTGCTCCATCAGCCACTTTGAGCCGACCGGCTCACCCGTGCGGATATATGCATCGGTCAAGAGGCCTAAAATATGCTCTTTTCGTTCGCTCAGCGCCACAGCAATCTCTCCTTTCTCGATTTTAGCACTCGCACGTCCGGAGTGCTAACGCTCCTATACGATACCACGCCCGAACGATAATGTCAAGGGAGATTTATAAAAGAAATGTGAATTTTGGGTGTTTTTTCGGTACATCCGTGATGGAACTCTCGACAAAAAGAAAAAAGGCACTCAAAAAGCGCCTTAATTCTCCATTCTCAATTCTTAATTGTTCCCGAGTATCGCCGTAATGGCATCGCCGAGCAACGCCGCCGAGCGCTGTGCTTCCGCAAACGTGTTGGCCTGCGCCCCCACTTCCACCAAAAATCCCGGACAAAGACTTTGATTATATTCGCAAGCGCAAAATCCAATCGGTCGCATAATCCCCGGCACGGCGGCCTGCAATTCCTGTTGGAGCGCCAACGCCATTTTCACGTTTTCATCCCGGTTGGGATTGGGGTTATCGGCGGTGTCTTCGCCACCGATAACCAACATCATTTGGGCATAACTCTCGCCACCGCACGTTACGGTCGGCTTCACCATCACGGTATCGCTTTGCTGTACCGCATCCCGGTGCAGGTCGATTACGATTTTAATAGAAGGATATTTTTTGCGAATCGCCTCCGCCGTGTCGGCCGAGCGGTAATACGCTCCGGTATATTGCGGATCGTCGTGGAGCGTGGTGTCGTGGATGACACCGATGCCATTCGCCCGTAAGCGGTTGGCAAGCGCTTCTCCTGCCACCGCCACGTTTTCCGTGCAATCGGTACTGCGGCCCAAATCGTCCGCATTATAATATCCTGCGTAATATTTCATATACATTTCGGTGGTGTGGGTGTGCAAAATCAGCACTTGCGGCTCGTCGCTTTTTTCCAAAACCGTTCGGGGCTTTTTGTTCAGAAACGCAGAGAAGTCCACGTTCAGCCCGTCCCGATTTTTATAGTAGAGGTTGTCCGCCAGTTTCACACCGCCGCCCACCTGTTCTTCTACCACCGTACCGCCGCCTTTACTTTTCGGCGGCACCGAAGCGGCTACCGCCGCCACCGGCGGCGTTTGTTCACTGACAACGCAGGCAACCGACGGCAACGCCACCGCCTCCGTGCTCGTTGCCGTGGGAGCGACGGTTTTCTCCGCCTCGCCGAGGTTGTTCCACGCGCCGACGGGAATGAGCAACAACCCACAGGGCAACAAAGCCGCCGCAAACAGCGCCGACAACCGCCACAGCCCTTTCAGAAAATCTCGCATAGCTCGCCCGCCTTTCTTTTTCTCCCTTTATATATACGCGGCAATGCAAGACTTATGCCAAACTCATCAGTTCGAGCGGATCGTAGGCAGGATGAAGTGCGCGGTGAATACTCATCGCGATAAGGCGCGCACAGCGATGCACAATGAGGTCGATTTCCCGTGGTGTCACCATCATATACCGAAACGACTCCGCTTCCCTCCCCGTAAACAGTCCTGCCGCATCCACCACCGTCGGCACGCCGATAGCAATCACCGGCACGCCGAGCGTTTGCCGGTCAAGCGCGGCGCGATGATTGCCGACACCGGCACCGGGTGCGATGCCACCGTCGCTCATCTGTACCGTAGTGCCGAGCCGTTCGGGAGAGGCCGCCGCCAACGCATCCACCGCAATCACGGCGGCAGGCTGTACCGTACGGCATACTCCGCGAATGAGTTCCGCTGTTTCCACACCCGTTTCTCCCACCACACCGGCACGCACCACCGCGGTAGGGCGCAAATCGGAAAGTCCGCTCGAACGCGCAAACTCGCCCTCAATATGCCGCGTGGCCAATACCAGTTTTGCCGTCGCCGGCCCGACCGCATCCGGCGTGATGGTCTCGTTGCCAAGTCCCACCACCAACACGCATCCCTGCGGCGGAAGCAACCGTTTCAGTTCTTCTCCCAACAGCACTGCATGCTCTCTCAATTCCTCGTCACTGTCCGAAAGCGACGGCAAATCCATCGTCACGTACTGACCGCGCGGTTTTCCCACTGCCGCCTCCCCGTCTTCGGTGCGAATGTGGGTGTAGGTGAGTGTCACCTCTCCGTTTTTGTGGGTGTGGATAGCCACGTCTTTTGCCGATACCGGCTTTTTTACCGTGGCTTCGGTGGCCAAATCGGTGCGTAAGAACATAAAAATCCCCCAATTTTCCCTATTTTTTCGTAGTATTTGCAAAAAAATTAAAAGTTATGAAAAAAGTTCTTGCATTTTGGAAAATCATGTGGTAGTATGTATGGTGCGTGATTTAGAAAGAGTGTCTCGGCGGTCTCCGCCGTCACATAATACAGAGGAGGTGTGACCATGCCCAACATTAAATCCGCCAAAAAACGTGTGCGTGTCATCGAAGCGAAAACGGAGCGCAACAAAGCTGCCCGTTCGGCCCTCAAAACCGACATCAAAAAAGCCAACGCCGCTATTGAATCGGGCGAGAACGCTGATGCCGCGGTGAAAAACGCCATCAAAAAGATCGACCAGGCGGCTGCGAAGGGTCTCCTGCACAAGAATACCGCTGCACGGAAAAAGTCCGCCCTCGCCAAAAAAGCCAACGGCTAATCTCGGACAAAACGAAAACAGTTGAGGTTTTCCTCAACTGTTTTTTGTTTTTTATGGGAATTGACAAAACATACATCAGCCACGTTTGTGTGCTGACTTTCCATTCTTTATTCTTCATTCTTCATTGAAAAAACTCTTGCCTAAATCCCATTTTTGCGGTATACTGTTAAGGATAATGGAAAGGAGTGACACGATGGGGTATGCACAACTGCTCGGTAACGAAGTGCTGAAAACGCAACTCGCCGACTATACCGCCAGCGGTCATTTCCCCCACGCCGTGCTGTTGGAAGGACCGGACGGTTGCGGCAAACGCACCGCCGCCCGTCTGATTGCCAAAGCCATGGTGTGCCAAAGCGAGTTTGACCGCCCTTGCGGCACGTGCCCTGCTTGCATAAAAGCGGATGCCGGCGCGCACCCCGACATTTTGGAGTTCGGCGGCGACAGCCGTGCCCGTTCGTTCCATATCGACGAAATTCGCATTTTACGGGAACAGGCGTTTTTAAAACCCAACGAAGCGGAACACCGCGTATTTTTGCTCTTTTGCGCCCAAAGTATGACCGTCTCGGCGCAAAACGCGCTGCTCCGCATTTTGGAAGATCCGCCGAAAAACGTGTCGTTCGTCCTCACCTGCGAAAGCCGCTCGGAATTGCTCCCCACAATTCAATCCCGTGCGCTGTGCTTGTCGATGAGCGGCGTTTCTCCCACGGAAGCCCTGCCGTTTTTAAAAGAAAAATTTCCCGATGCAAAAGAGGATGAACTTCTTTCGGCACTCACCGCGTTTGACGGTTGCCTCGGCCCCACGGTCGCCTGCTTAGAGGGCGGCTCTTTCGCGGAGCAGACCGCTCTGCTTGCCGACATCGCTGAAGCCATTGTCGCACCGGATGAAATTCATCTGTTGCGACTAACCGGAAAATTTGAAAAAGACACCGCGCTCACCGATGCGGTGTTGTCGGGATTAAAGCCTTTGTTTCGGGATGCGTTGCATCTTCGCCAAAACGCCGCCACCAAACGGCTGTCTCCGGTGACAGCCGGCGCAAAAGTGTTGGCGCGCAATCTTCCCGAATCTCGGCTGATTGCCCTCGCAGATGCGGCCGATGCGCTGCTCGCCGCCCGACACCATAATATGAACCAAACCCTGCTGGTCACGCTGTTTTGTGCGCGACTGCGGGCCGCCGCCGGCAAATAAACCGCGGCGCAAGAAGGAGGAAACCCTATGGCACAAATCGTCGGAGTACAGTTTAAGAATATGGGAAAAGTGTACTCGTTTGATGCAATCGACAAATTCTATAAAAAAGGCGACAACGTCGTCGTCGAAACGGCTCGCGGCATCGAAGTGGGCAGCGTTGTCTACGGCAACCGCGAAACCGATTTGTCCGATTTGCAAAATCCGCTGAAACCGATTTTGCGGCTCGCCACCGCCGACGATCTTCGTAAAGCGGAGGAAAACCGCGTCCGCGAAGCAGAGGCGATGCGCCTTTGTCAGGAAAAAATCGCCGCTCACAGCCTCGAGATGAAACTCGTTGACGTGGAATACACGTTGGACGGTTCGAAAATCCTGTTCTACTTTACCGCAGACGGACGCGTGGACTTCCGCGAACTGGTCAAAGACCTCGCCTCCGCCTTCCACACGCGCATTGAACTGCGCCAAATCGGCGTGCGCGACGAAGCGAAACTGCTCGGCGGCCTCGGCATTTGCGGTCAGCCGTTCTGCTGTGCTCGCTTTTTGTCCGATTTCCAGCCGGTGTCCATCAAAATGGCAAAGGAACAAGGGCTGTCCCCCAACCCTGCCAAAATCTCCGGCACGTGCGGACGGCTTTTGTGCTGTCTTAAGTACGAGCAGGATGCCTACGATTTTCTGCGTCACGAAACGCCCCGTCCGGGCACACAGGTGCAGACAAAAGACGGCAAAGGCGTCATCACCGACGTAAGTCTGCTCACTGGCAAACTCAAGGTGCGGTTGCAAAAATCCCCCGATGCACCGCCGGTTTCGGTGAATTTGGCGGATGTAACTGTGCTTTCCAAAGACGGCACTCCCCTCGTCCGCGAAAAAGCGGAAGAGGAAGAAACATTCTCCCCGGCCAACGTCGTGACTGAAGCGGATGCCTTTTTTGACGGCGGCGAGGATTATTCTTCGGATATTCCCGACGTGGTGTTTGCGGCGACACAGACCAACGAACAAACGGAAAAATCCACCGATACGCGCAACGAAAATCGCGGTCATCGCTCACATCGCCCGAACCATCGTCGTCATTATCGGGGCGGCGGCAAAAAAACTCACGGCGAAAATAAAGAATAACTTGCAATTTCAAAAAAAGTCTGTTATGATAGATGCGGCGAGAATCGACACCCGTCGATTCGCTATATTCAGAAGGAGGTGCCCAGAATGGCCTATAAAATTACGGACGCTTGCGTCAAATGCGGCGCTTGCGCGGACGGTTGCCCGGTCAACGCGATTTCCGAAGGTGATGAAACCTACGTGATCGACGCCGATGTTTGCATCGGTTGCGGTGCTTGCGCGGATGTTTGCCCGGTCGGCGCTCCGGAAGAGGACTAATGAAACGCACGTTGCCGAACAGCCCACGGGTTGTTCGGCAATTCTGCTTTTTAGGGGTACTTCTATGAAACAAGAATTTCTCTCCGACCGCGTATTTGTCTATACAGACGGCGCGGTAACATTTGGGCAGGACGCCTTGGCACTCGCCCGTTTTTGTAACCCAATGCCCACCGACGTCGCCTGCGATCTCGGCACGGGAAGCGGCATCATTCCGCTTTTGTGGTCGGCGGAAACCTGTCTGCCGAAAACCGTGCTTGCGGTGGAACGCTTTGCTCCTGCGGCAATGCTTGCCGCCAAAACCGTTTTGGGAAACGGACTTTCCGACCGCATTACCGTATGTGAGAGCGATTGGAACGACCTGCCCGATACACAAAACGGTCAGTTTACCTTAATTTCCTGCAATCCGCCATATTTTAAACGCGGCCGCGGCAAAATTTCCGATAACCCTGCCCGTGTCGCCGCTCGCGCAGAAGAAAACGACGAGGCACTTCCCCGTCTGATGCAAACCGCGGCGCGGTTGCTCGCGCCCGACGGGCGGTTTTGCTTTTGTATGCGCCCCGAACGGGAGCGCGACGTAGCGGCGGCGCTCGAAGCCGCCGACCTTGAACTTGAAACTTCCGCATCGCTCGAAAACAAGGGCGGCGCGTGGCTCATATTGTATTCTGCGAAACGGAGGAACAACGGATGAAACCCGACTTAACGTCTTGGCTTGACCGGGAAACCGCTCTGCTCGGCACGGATGCTGTCGAACGCTTAAAAACCGCTAAAGTAGCGGTATTCGGGCTCGGCGGCGTCGGCTCGTATGCGGCGGAAGCGCTCGCCCGAACCGGTGTCGGCGCGCTCGTTCTTTGCGACGGCGACACGGTAGACGTCACCAACTTAAACCGCCAACTGTGCGCCACCGTTTCCTCTCTCGGAAACCCCAAAGCGGAGGTCGTCGCCGCCCGTGTTCGGGACATCAACCCCACCTGTGCCGTGACCGCCGCGGTGACGTTTTATTCCGCAACCGACGGGCAAGGACTTGTCGACGGGTGCGATTTTGTGGTGGATGCGATCGACGACGTGAAAGCCAAGGTCGCGCTTGCGCTCGAATGTAAAGACAAAAACATTCCGCTTGTCGCCGCGATGGGATGCGGCAACAAGTTAAATCCGATGGGATTCCAAGTGGACGACCTCGCCAACACCACCGTCTGTCCGCTTTGCCGCGTGATGCGCCGAGAACTGAAAGCCGTGGGCATCACCCATCTTCCGGTGGTCTATTCCACCGAACCACCTCACCGCTCCCCTGCGACAGACGGTGAACGCGTGCCGCCTGCCAGCATCAGCTTTGTGCCGAGCGCGGCAGGATTGCTTTTGGCCGCTTACGTCGTAACAGAACTGACAAAGGAGGCGACATAATGCCCCGCTTTTTCTCCCCCGCTTTCGCGGAAAAAACCGTCGGCGACACGGTCGCCCTCTCAATAGAAGATTCCGCCCACGCTCGCCGCTCGCTTCGTATGAACGTCGGCGACGTACTCGATTTGTGCGACGAACAGGGCCACGATCTCGCCGCCCACATCACGGATTTTTCCGGCGACGTGGTGCTTGCCGCCGTGGATGCCGTTTGCGACAGCCACTCCGAGCCGCACACCCGCGTTACGCTCTATCAAGGGCTTCCGAAAGGGGACAAATTCGAACAGATCATCCAAAAATCCGTCGAACTCGGTGTGTTTGAAATCGTGCCGGTGGAAATGAGCCGCAGTATTGCGAAAATCGGCGACAAAGGCGACAAAAAACGCGCCCGCTTCCAAAAAATCGCCGACGAAGCCGCCGGTCAAAGCGAGCGCGGCATAAAGCCAGCCGTCTGCCCCCCGCTCTCCTTCAAAGAAGCGGTCGCAAAAATCCAAAAAGACGGCGGCAAAACGCTTGTCTGCTATGAACGCGGCGGTGTGCCGCTGAAAACCGTGCTGTCACCCGACGATACCGCCGTTTCGCTCGTCATCGGGCCGGAGGGCGGAATCGCGCCGGAGGAACTGCAAGCGCTTGAAGCCGCCGGTGCGGTCGCCGTAACGCTCGGCCCACGCATTCTCCGCACCGAAACGGCGCCCCTTGCCGCCCTCGCCGTGGTGATGGACCGCACCGACAACATATAATGGGCATAAAAAAGCACCCTGCACTCACGTGCAAGGTGCTTTTTGTTGTTTGTTACGCTTTCGGGCCGAGCGTCGTAATGATATTCGCCAGATATTTGCGCAGTTCCAGCACGTCTTTCATATTGACGCTGCCGTCGCCGTTCACATCGGCGTTCTTCATATTGATAATCGGCTCCATACCGGCGAGCTGTTTGCGAAGAATCAGCACGTCTTTCATATTGACCGCGCCGTCGTTGTTCGCATCACCGTAGATAGCCACATCGGTACCGGTTCCGGTGCCAGTCGGCTCAACCTCAGTGCCGGTTGCCGTCGGCTCGGTCTCCGTTCCGGTTGCCGTCGGCTCGGTCTCTGTTCCGGTTGCCGTCGGCTCGGTCTCCGTTCCGGTCGCAGTCGGCTCGGTTTCGGTGGATGTCGGCTCGGTCGGGCCTTCCACAAACACCGCCTTGGCAGAGAGGATAAACAGCGGCTCTTCGCCGGAAACATCCAAGTAGGAGTATTCCGTATCCACGTTGTCGGTCGAGCCGTTGATGGTGATCACCACATCGTCCGCGAACGCATACCCCTCGTCCGCCACGAAGTTCCAGCAGGCGTTATACAGGCCGTTCGCCGCGAACACGTCGTCGTCCGCCAAAATGCGGCTTTGGAAGATATCCCACCAACCGTTCATCGTCGCGGTAAAGTGGCAATCGTCCGGGAGAGTGAACGCGAGGTGGTCGCCGGCTTTTTCGCCGTAGACCGGGGTGATGTCCGCATCGGTAATCTCGATTTTGTCGATGATCAGCGGATTCACCGCGAATTTCACCGCGTTGGAAACGATTTTCTCATCGTAGAAGTAGGCGGCAACCGTCATCGTATAGGTGCCGGCTGTCACAGCACTCAAGTCCACCGTTACTTCGGTATCTGCCGTAACAGAACCGGCGGAATACACCACCACGTCGTTTGCATCCACCACGTTCACAAGCACTTGTTTGTCCGTTTCGTTGACCGTCGGTGCAAAGTTATACGCAACACCGCATTGCACGGATTTCAGCGCCTCGTCACCGAACGTGAATTCCGTCGTTGCCGGCGCGGTCAGCGTGATTTCCGGAGCGGGGATCGCTTCGGTCGACCAGCAAACGTAGCCGGTTTTCGCGATCTCGTCGTACATTCCCGCAGCGTACGGAATACCCATCGCTTCCGGTGCTTTGCCGTTAACGGTGATACCGTCCTCGAACGCGGGGTCTTCCGAGCCAACGTAACCGCTCTTAAGCGAGAAGTCCACTTGCATGCCGTAAATTTTGTCTTCTTCAAACACGTCGTCCGGCGAAAGCGGATTGTACAAGGTCGAAACCTCATCGTACACGTACCAGTTAAAGGTGTAATACGCCAGCGCTTCGCAATCGGTGGAAACGTTGTTCATGGCATCGGCAACCGTTTGACCGACGATCGGCGGAATGATGGTCACGTCCATCGTCTCCACCGTTTGGGGCTCGGTCAACGGGCCGAACACCATTTCTACCTCAAACTCATCGCCGCCGCAACCCAGCACCGTCGCTTCGTTGCCGTTGACCGTTGCGGTCAAATTCGAAGACATCACATAGCACCAATGCATATCGTACCAGACTTGCGCCGCGTAGGTTGCATCTTTCTCGAACACGGTGTCGAAGGCGATCGGCGTATACGTATCGCCCTCCACCTTGTACCAGTTGATTTCTTTATCTTCGGATTCGCTTTCCATCTGCATGTCTTTCAGCATAAAGTTGAGGTTGCTCGGTGTGCAGCCGACTTCCGGCTCAACTAACAAGAGTTCCACCGAAGAAACGGTTTTTTGCATCCGTCCCCAACCATAGAGGAAGGCAATCGTGTTCGTATCCTCGTCATAGGTCAGATAGTCAGGGTTCCAATCGAACGAGCTGTGATCGAAATAGAGATAGAAATCGTCGTCCGGAACAAATCCGTCTTTCAGTTTGAACGTCGCTTCCAGCGCGTAGTAGTCGCCGCCCACAAACGGCGCATCGTCCGCCAACGTCTGGGCGGTTTCAGGATCGTAACCGTTGGAGTTTTTGTTGTATTTCCATGTGTAGGTCACTCCGGCAAACGGGTTTACCGAGAAGCCGGAGAGAAGCCGCGCATTGTGGCGGAATTTCACGTCAGCAGGAGTTTTGCCCTCGTCCGGATAGGTTTCAAATTCCACGTCGATGTGGGAAATGGTTTCGACCAGTTCGTCAAACACCGTACAGAGATAAACGGCATCGCTGTCCACAATCGGCGCATCCAGCGGCTCGCCGGTAACCGTTGTCAAGGTGGCATCGTCCGCCACGACGTAGCAATCTTCCAAACAGAGTTTGAGCTGCGCGCCGTAACGGTGACCGACTTGGAAGACTTCGCCCGGAGCCATCGGAACACCGTCCGAATCCTCAGTCAAATCGTACCAAGTCACTTCCGGCTCTTCTTTACAGTTTCCGGCGAGAGAACAATCGTACCATCCGCTCGGCGCAAAACCGATTTCCGGAGTTTCTACATTAAACCAAACGCTGTCGACCGTAGTGTAGTAGGTCGCGGTGAACGGAGAGCTGAACACTATCGTGGTGCCGAGTTCGCCGATATCGCCGCCGTAGCACGCCACGATCATCCACTGGTGCGAGGAGGTGGCGTACTTGTTCGTGGAGGTGGTGAAGCTCGAATCCGCAACGTACGCGCCGCCGCCGACCATTTCGTCAAAGTTGCCGCTGTCGTCCGCATCCGCAATGACGTAAGCGTAATCCGGATCACGCGAGAAATCCCAATCCACCGTGACCGTCGAGCCGTTTTCCACAAAGACATCGTCCACGGAATAGACGATATACGGCGGGTTGAACCGCACACGCTTGTACTCGTCCAAATTTTCAAGTGCCGGGCCCACAAGCCACGCGTTTCCGCTCGCTTGATCCGAAGCAGACAGCGAGTAATCGCCAAGATCCGGCGTGCCGGTGGTCTCAATCGCTTTCGTTTCGCCCTTGAAGTAGTAGTTGCCGCTGCTCATCGCGCCTTTGGCGACGTTCAGGACACCCAAAATCTCCGCGCCGTAGGAATCTTCCTGCGCCGCACCGGCGGTGGCGTAAATCACACCGAATCCGCTGGATTCCAAATCGCCGTCGCAGAAAATGCCGCGCACACTACCGTCGGAACCTTCCGCCGTAACGTAGAGGCTGCCGAAACCGTCGTGTTGGATGCCCATATTGCAGTAGATACCGCACGCCCAGTCTGTTGTGCGGCCGACGGAGACGGACACGTCACCGTTGCCGTTGAAGCGGAGCGCATCTTCCGCATACACGCCGTCGGCGTAGTTTGCACCGTCAATCGTAATATCGATAGGTCCGTCATTTTCAAAATACACTTCTTCGCCTTTGATACCCTCAACGTCGCCCGTGCAGTCCATCGTGATATCCAGCGAGCCGTTACCCTCAAAACGGAGATACGGCGCATAGATCGCCGAGGCATCCTTATCGGACACCGTCATCGAGTTGTCACCGAACAAAACCACGGTGAAATCTTCCGTCGAAGTGCAGCGGATTTTGCCGATAACGTCGGCGTTTTCCAAAAACAACGCGTTGTCGTACGGCTCATAGAAGACCGTGCCGTCACCGAGCACGTTATAGTAGTTTTGCGCCGTAATCTGCGTATCGCCGACCCACACATCGTATTCGGTCATCTTGGTCAGCATTTCCATGTAACTGGGGCCTTTGACGGTGACCTTTTTCATCTCGCCACCGATGGTGTCGGCGGCAAAACAGTCCACGCCGTCCGCTATAAACATATTTGTGACAACTTCCACCTGGTATGCTTTTATCGAAATGCCCGGCACGTTGAGATACAAGCCGTTGGCTTCAATACCGCCATTCCAATTCTCCGAATCCTGCGGTAAATCAATCGTAAAACCGCCTTCGTTTTCAATGGTCATATCGCCACTGTCGACATAGCAAGCGTAAATATCGATGGCACCTTTGTCATCACACACAATGGTCAAGCTGCCGGGACCGCAAAATACCACGTCGCAGTCGGTTTCCACCGCTTGCAGATATTCCACGTTGTCCGCCGGTGTGAACTTGGTCAGGTCGATAACGTTGTCGCCCTCGAGATACACGTACACCGTTTCGCCGTCAAAATCGCCGAGATACAGCGCCGCGATGTCGGTCACATCACCGAAACCGGCACCTGCCACCGTAAGTTGTGCATTGGAAAGTGTCACGGTATATTCGGAGGGGTCATACGAAACCGTGCCGTCGCCGAGTACGTCTTCTCTGTTATTGGCAGTCGCCCAAACGCCGTTCACCAAAACGGGATATTCCGCTTCCGCGGCGGATTTGAAGAACACGCGCGTGGCATTGGACAAATCGGTAGAATCCTCGACTTTTTCCAACGCGGACTCGTCGTTTGCGTCGGAATAGTATTGCTCGTAAATCGCCGTGTCGTAGTCTGTGCCGCCGTAGGCATACAGCGCGTAGGTTTCGCCCATGGCGAACACGCCGTGGCTTTCGCCCTCGACAAATTTCGTGCCGAAAAGCGCCATGCCATCGTAGGCATAAATACCGTAACTTTTCGCACCGTCATCGGCGACCTCGGTGCCGATGAATTGGTAGTCGCCGGTGCCGGCAATCGTTAAAAACCCGCAGTAGATACCGTAAGAGCCGTCTTCAACGGCATAACCGGCGATGGCGGTCAGGTTGCCGTCGCCCACAAAGGTCGCCGAATTGGAAATGTAGAGGCCTTGGTTATATAACGGTGTCGGGTTGCCGTCCGCCGGCTCATAACCGGACGCATCCAGCACGTTGTCGCCGATAAGGCGAATGGTAAGACTGCCCGGACCGTAGATAACGGAAACGTCTTCCGGATCGTCATAGTCAAAGTTGACATCGGTCAGGTTGGCGTTATCCAGCACCAATTCTTCTTTGTCGAGGTCATACCACACGGTGCCGTCGCCGAACACGTCGGAAGCGTTTTCCACCGTGACCGGCACACCTGCCACGTAGCAAAACGGATACGATTCCTCAATTTCCACCAAACGGGCAACGGGGAGCAGTTCCTCCGCGTTCGCGGCGGTCAGTTCTTTTCCCGTTGCGGGATTGTCCAAATCGGCGGCGGCATACGCGTTAGTCAGCGCCGCCGCATTTTTAAGAGTGGGCATTTGGGCAAACACCGCCGAGTATGCCGAGGCATAAAATCCCGCCATACAGTTGAACGTAATGTCCTCGTGTCCCGACGCGAACACATAGCTGTCCGCCGCCGCGCCGACGTACAGGCTGCTTATGCCGGTAATCTCGTAATCCAGCGACTGCGTGGCAAACACCGCGAAAGACGAATCCCGGGTGTTCGGCACAATGACCGTCAATTCGCCGTCGCCGCGCACAGTCAGATCGCCGTTCGCATAAATGCCCGCGACGGCCTCGCCGCCCGCCGCCGTCGAAAGGTTCATATAGTTGGTGCCTTTCACGTCGATGGTCAGATCGCCGTTCGCATAAATGCCGAACGCTACGTCTTCAAAGTCGTACATATCGGTAATGGTCGCGCCGTCCAGTGTCAGCGTCGTGGTCGCCGCATCGTACGACACGGTCCCGTCACCGAAGACGTCCGCCGCGTTGTCTGCCGTGACCTGCACGCCGCCGACAAACAATTCAGCCGCCGGTGCCGCACTGCCGCCTGCAATCGACGTTACCGGTGCAAACGTGCACAGTAACGCGATGCAAAGCAACACGCTGAAGACACGCGTTGGAAAAGAGTGTTTTCTCATAATGATTTCCTCCTATGGTGGATTTTGGGTATATAACTAGATAAAATAAGTATACCAAAAGAGATAGTCAAGTGTCAATGCACAATCGGTCATAATTTCCGTTTTCGCCCACACCAAAAGAAAAAAGACACTCCCTTTTGGGAGTGTCTTTTTTTGGTGGGCGTAAACGGACTCGAACCGCTGACCTCTTGCGTGTGAAGCAAGCGCTCTAACCAGCTGAGCTATACGCCCGAATATGGTGACCCGAACGGGAATCGAACCCGTGTTACCGCCGTGAAAGGGCGGTGTCTTAGACCGCTTGACCATCGGGCCGCCTTTTGGTAGCGGCAATTGGATTCGAACCAACGACACTGCGGGTATGAACCGCATGCTCTAGCCATCTGAGCTATACCGCCATACGACGCTGTCCGGATGGACAGCGCATTTTATTATATAGTATCCTTTCGGAGTTGTCAAGTAGAAATTTTGATTTTTTTTAATTTGCTTTATAGTAGGTCGGTTCAACCTTCCGCAGAACGCCCGAAACCACAAACCGCGTGTTGCCGTTTGCCGTTACGCACGTCTCCAACGTAACGATACGGTCATTAGAAGTCACGTTACAGTCGCGGCTCATAGAATAGGCTTGCCCTTCCACTTCTTCGATGTAATCCTTCATATCCTGTTCGGTGAGATAATAATTGTTCTCTCGCAAAATATGACGGTCATCACGGGTATACGCCGAGAAAATTTCATAGGTGAGTTTGCGGCCGTCGGCGGTGTAGATATAAAACTCTTTCACCGCCTCCCACACCGACTCGTTTTTCAAATCGTGCAGCGCACGGAACATCGAGCCGTCTTTCATGCAGTGCCCGTAAATGATGGTGTTGGGATCGTTGAACGACTTCGTGTTGTATTTTTGCGTATAAATCGTGCCTTCAAACAAGTATTCCTTGTCCACGCCGCGATGGAGATAAAAATCTTCCTCCTCGTCGGGGGAACTTTGGGCAATCGGATAATCGATGGTGCCCGAATACAACTCATCCGGAATCTGAATCCACGCATAAATATCGGCGTTTTGGTCTTGCAACGCCTTAAAATCCACCGGACACGGGACTTTTTGCACTTCCGGCGTCACGTCTTGCACCGTCATGGCCGTCGGCGTAGTTTCCTTTTGCGGTTCGGCTTTTTTGTTTTTGCCGCGGGATTCGGTCTCTTCCTCGGCGCGCGGTAAAGCAAAAATCAACACAATCACCACGATAGCCACAATCAGCACCGCCGCAACGATAAGAATCCACCACGGCCGCTTTTTTTGCGCGGTATGAGCGCCGCCGCGGACAGAATAGTCAGAATAATTAAACGGTTCATTCATCGTCGGTCACGACCTTTCTTTTCAAGAGCAGTTTATTTCATCGGTTTGTATCGCCGTTTTCCACGGTTACGGGCAGAACGCTTTTTCTCACGGTTGTGTGCAATCGCCAGTATCACGTAGGCAACCAACAGCACCACAAGCAAAATCACCAGCGCCCACAGCCACGGCGAGGAAAGAACGGCACAAACACGGCTCCACAAAAACAACACCGTGCTACGTTTAACCGATTCGCCGGCCACCAAATCCACTTCACCTACCACCTGGTTTTCGCGAATATACAGTGTGGCATGTCCGAGCACTTGGCCTTTTTCAATCGGCGCCTCAATCGCGCCCTCTTGGTTCAGTTTGATTTCGGTCCGTACCGTGTTCAAATCCAACCCTTCCGGCACCACCGCGTTAATCGCATCTTTCGAGAGCAACGTCAGCGAATCCACCGACCAAGACAAATCCACGTCTACGCGCGTCATCGGCTGATTTTTTTTGAGCAACGTTTGGAACGAGAAATTGTTTTTTGCCCAATCCACCAAACTTTCCGTCGCTGTATACTGTGGATCTTCGTCGATATCCTCTTCCTCCTCATCGCCATCCTCATTGTCGACCGCATCGCCCGTTTCATCCTTGCAACCGAGAACGACCGTCAAATACCGGCGATTTTCCACAACCGACAGAGATGCCAGCGCTTTTCCGTCTTTCTCGCTGTTACCGCCCTTACCTGCGATCATCGGTTCATAATAGTGCGGTTCCGAGGAGCGAAGCATCGAGTTGCTGTTTTCCCAAGAACGGGTTTCTCCGTTTTTCACCGGAGTCACCGTGTATTCCGTCAGCGACATCGCTTCGGACAAATCCGGATCTTCCATCGCATACCGCATCGCCACGTAAAGGTCGTGCGCCGTGGTGTATTGATCCTTATCGTCCTCGCCCGTAATGTTTTTGAAATTGGAATTCGTACATCCGATAGACCGGAGATATTCATTCATTCCGGAAACAAAGGCTTCCACACTGCCGGCTGTAGTAGCCGCGAGCGTTGCCGCCGAGTCCGCGGCTGTTTGAATCATCGAAAGAGTCAAAAGGTCACGCAACGTCCACGTTTCCCCCACGACCATGTTGGCCGTAATCAATCCCGTTCCCGAAACGTATTCTATATCCAAATATTCCGTATACACACCGGTCGCGGTGTCGAGATTCAGCTTTTTGTCGGTAATCAGTTTTTTGGCATACAAGCCCATCATCACACGCAATGACGATGCAGGAGAAACCGGCGTATCCGGCTCTTTTTCATACAAAATGGTATCTCTTCCGGCAACACCGTCCGCGGCACTCACCGATAAATCCGTATACACACAAATTGCCGCTTTGGCTTTTACGTCGGCGGCCACGTCATTCGGCAACGGATATCCTTCCGCCAACACCGAAAGAGGAGCTAAACAAAGGCAGAGTGCCGCTATGCACGCCGAAGCGACAATTTTTTTCCATTTTCGCATAGACAAATCACCCTTTTTCGTCTATAATAGAAGCAGTCAATTAAAATACATACATACACAGATATAGTATACCAAACCCTTTGTCAAATTGCAATCCTTTTTTAGGAGGGATTTTATGCTGTATATCACCGGTGATTTACACGGCGACGTTTCCCGTCTTGCTCACACCCGAAAACTAAAAAAAGGCGATACGCTGCTGGTGCTCGGTGATTTCGGGGTGCTGTGGTACGGCGACAAACGCGATGAACGCACACTCAAATGGCTCAAACGCCGCAAATATACCATTCTTTTCTTGGACGGTGTCCACGAAAACTACAACCTGCTCGACGCGGTCGAGGAAACGGAATACGGCGGCGCGCCCGCCGGAAAATTGGCGGACAACATTTTTCACCTACTCCGCGGTGAAATTTATAAGATTGAGGGCAAAACCGTGTTTGCGTTCGGCGGCGGCGACGCGGAAAACGAATGGGAATTCCGTACCGACACCCACTCCGAGCGCGAAATGCCCTCCGGTGACGATATGTCTCGCGGCTATGAAAACTTGGCGGCGCTCGGCAACAAAGTGGATATTATGGCCACCCATTCTCCTTCCGGCAAAGCCAACGGCTATTTTGCCGCTCGCCACGGCGAAAACGCCCGACTGCGCGGCGTGCACGTCTACTTAAATCGGCTCGAAGACATTGTCACCTTCGACCATTGGTATTTCGGCTCTCTCCACGCCGACCGCCCTTGCGGCTCCCGCCACACCGCCGTATTTGAGGAGATTCTTAAAGTGGAATGATTTTTACACAAAAACAGCGCATCCCTTCGGATGCGCTGTTTTTAATTCTTAATTCCCAATTCTTAATTTTTTCACAACTCCGTGTGGTCGCAAACCTCGCGGATTTTGTCGCGCAAGGTCACAAAATCCGCGAACCACTCGCCTTTTTTGCGCGGATCGCGCAAAACGGCGGCGGGGTGAAGCGTTCCCATCAGCAGTACACCGTTTCGCTCGAAAAACTGACCGTGTTCTTTCGTCACTTTGAAATCTTTGTTGATAATCTGGCACGCGGCAACGCGGCCGAGGCAAACAATGATTTTCGGGCGGATGAGCGCCACCTGCGCGCGCAACCATTCGATACACGCTTCCTGCTCTTCCGGCAACGGATCGCGGTTTTGCGGCGGACGGCATTTCACGATATTCGCGATATAGATGTTTTTTTCGCGCGAAAGCCCCACCGCTTCGAGTGCCAGATCCAGCAGTTTTCCGCCGCGCCCGACGAACGGCTCGCCCTGCAAATCCTCGTTTTCGCCGGGCCCCTCGCCCACAAACAGCACTTCCGCTTGTTTGTTGCCGACACCGACCACCACATTGTGGCGTGTTTTACACAAACCGCACCGCTCACAGGCCAAACACTGCTCGGTCAACGTGTCAAAATCGGCAATCTTCCGAATATCGCTCATACAAATCCGTCCTCTTCCAAAAAAAATTTAACTTTTTCCATATTATAGCACATTTGCTCTTGAAAAGAAAGAAAAATTGCGGTACAATTTAGAATAGTATCGAAAAAATAAAAAGAATGGAGAATACTAATGGAAAACGGTATCTTGGTCGAAACTTCGGCACGTCACCTGCACGTTACGCGGGAGCATTTGGATATCCTGTTCGGTGAGGGCTATGAACTCACCTCCAAAAAAGACCTGTCTCAGCCCGGTCAGTTCGCCTGCGAAGAGCGTGTGGACATCGTCGGCCCGAAACGCACCCTTTCCGGTGTGTCCATTCTCGGCCCGATTCGCAAAGCCACCCAAGTCGAACTGTCACTGACCGACGCCCGTTCCATCGGCGTGAATGCGCCGGTGCGCGAGTCCGGTGACATCGCCGGTTCCGGCGCCTGCAAAATTGTCGGCCCGAAAGGCGAAGTGGAAATTTCCGAAGGCGTCATCGCCGCGAAACGCCACATCCATATGACTCCTGCCGATGCGAAAGCCTACAACGTGGAAGACAAAGAGATCGTCTCCGTCCGTTTGGATACCGACGGCCGCGCGCTCACGTTTGACGACGTGGTGGTGCGTGTGTCCGACAACTTCTTCCTCGCGATGCACATCGACACCGACGAATCTAACGCCGCCGGCTTTACCCCGGCGACCAAAGGCATTATCATCAAAAAATAATCCCCCCAAAAATAGATGTTTAATTAGGAGGACAGTCCCATGGAATTTCTTGACAAACTTGCCCCGCTGGACAAAGAAGTCTACGATGCTTGCGCGTTGGAACTCGCTCGCCAGCAACACAACATCGAACTCATCGCTTCGGAAAACATCGTGTCCGAAGGCGTGCTGTATGCCGCCGGCTCGGTGCTGACCAACAAATACGCCGAGGGCTATCCGGGCCACCGCTACTACGGCGGTTGCCAATACGTGGATATTGTGGAAGACCTCGCCCGTGAGCGCGCCAAAAAACTGTTCGGCGCGGAGCACGCCAACGTCCAGCCCCACTCCGGCGCTTCGGCGAACCTCGCCGCGTTCTGCGCCTTTATGAAACCGGGTGACACCGTGCTCGGTATGGGATTGCCGAGCGGCGGCCACCTCTCCCACGGCACGAAATTCAACATTTCCGGCAAGCACTTCAATTCCGTCGCCTACGGCTTAAACGAAGATACCCAGCTCATCGACTACGACGAATTGCTTCGCCTCGCCAAAGAGCATCATCCGAAAATGATTGTGGTGGGTGCTTCTGCCTATCCGCGTATCATCGACTTCAAACGCTGCCGTGAGATTGCGGACGAAGTCGGCGCGTATCTGATGGTGGATATGGCGCACATCGCCGGCCTTGTTGCCGCAGGAGTCCATCCGTCCCCCGTGCCGTATGCCGACGTTGTGACCACCACCACCCATAAAACCATGCGCGGTCCGCGCGGCGGTTTGATCCTCTGCAAAGCGGAGTACGCGAAACAAGTGGACAAAGCCGTGTTCCCGGGAACGCAGGGTGGACCGCTTATGCACATCATCGCCGCCAAAGCGGTGATGCTCGGCGAAGCGCTGAAACCGGAATTCAAAGCCTATCAAGAACAAATCGTTAAAAATGCCGCCGTGCTCGCGGACGAACTGATGTCCGCCGGTTTTGACCTCGTGTCGGGCGGCACGGATAACCACCTGATGCTCCTCGACCTGCGCTCGGTGGGTATCACCGGCGCGGAACTGGAAGCCCGGTTGGACGAAGTGCACATCACCGCCAACAAAAACGCCATCCTCAACGATCCGCAGCCGTCCTCGATCACGAGCGGCATGCGCCTCGGCACGCCGGCCGTCACTTCTCGCGGTTTCAAAGAGGCCGAGATGAAAGACATTGCTCGCTTCATCAAAGAAGCGACCTTCGATTTCGATGCTTCCAAAGACCGCATCACCGAAGAAGTCATCGCGCTTTGCGAACGCTTCCCGATTTATTCGAAATAATCAAATCAAAAAGGAGAATGACCTATGAGCGGACCTCTTATTGTTATCGCAATTATCGTCGTTATCTTTCTTGCACTGTCGATACGCGTGGTACCTCAAGCCCACGAGTACGTCATTGAGTTTCTCGGCAAATACCGTCGCACTTGGAATGCAGGCATCCATTTCCTCATCCCGTTTTTTGAGAAAGTGGCCAAACGCATCACTTTGATGGAGCAGTTGCTGGATGCGCCGCCTCAACCGGTTATCACCAAAGATAACGTTACGATGCAGATTGACTCGGTGGTATATTTCCGCATTTTCGATGCGAAACTGTATGCCTACGGCGCGGTCAATCCCATCAAAGCGCTCGAAAACCTCACCTCCACCACGCTGCGTAACATCGTCGGCGAGTTGGATTTGGACGGTACACTGACTTCGCGCGACGTCATCAACGTCAAGATGACTGAGATTATCGACAAAGCCACCGACGAGTGGGGCATCCGCGTGACTCGTGTGGAACTCAAAAACATTATTCCGCCGAAAGAAATTCAAAACGCCATGGAGAAACAGATGAAAGCGGAGCGCGAGCGCCGCGAAACGTTGCTCCAAGCGGAAGGCCACCGCGCCGCCATCGTTACCCGTGCGGAAGGTGAAAAACAGGCCGCTATTCTGGAAGCCGAAGGCGAGCGCGATGCGCGTGTCGCCCGTGCGGAAGGCGAAGCCAAAGCCATTTTGTTGCAAAAACAAGCCGAGGCCGCCGGTATCCGCGCGCTGATGGAAGCCAACCCCAACGCTGCCGTGCTGGAACTCAAACGCTATGAAGCACTGACCAAGGTGGCGGACGGTCAAGCGTCCAAAATCATCATCCCGACCGACGTGGCCGCCGGCGTTGCCAAAAACGTGGTGTGGAACGAAACCACCGGCATCGGCAGCACCACCGCGCCTGCACCCAAAGCGCCGCCGAAGCCGGAAGTGGATCCCTGCTGCGACCGCTTCAACAATCCGCAATAAATCTTTACAAAATAAAAATCCCCTCTCCGTAGAGAGGTGATTTTGTTTTGCAACAATTTATTGGTTGTTGAAACGGTTACAGCAGGGATCCGTTTCCGGCGCCGGCGGCGCTTTGGGTGCGGGCGCGGTGGTGTTGCCGATACCGGTGGTCTCGTTCCACACGACGTTTTTCGCCACGCCGGCGGCAACGTCGGTCGGGATGATGATTTTGGATGCCTGACCGTCCGCCGCTTTAATCAGCGCTTCATAGCGTTTGAGCTCCAGCACGGCTGCGTTGGGGTTGGCTTCCATCAAGGCGCGGATACCGGCTGCCTCGGCTTGCTTTTGCAGCAAAATGGCTTTCGCTTCACCTTCGGCGCGGGCGATGCGCGCATCGCGCTCACCTTCGGCGGCGAGAACCGCAGCGTGCTTTTCACCTTCGGCGCGGGTGACGATGGCGTCACGGTGGCCTTCG
>JAZLLJ010000044.1:0-2215 GCA_045598065.1 Acutalibacteraceae bacterium | reverse complement strand
TCGCCGGCACGCATCCGCGCGAACAAATCGAGGCTCTCCTCAATCGGGCGGTCGCGGTAGGGGCTGGTTGCCGGGTGCGTGAGGTCGCCGCGGTTATCGCGCACCTCGTCCGGCGACAGTTCGCAGACGTAAGCGAGTCCTATTTTGATAAGGCCCACGGCGAATTCATACATTTTCTCGAAATAGTCGGAAGCATAGTACGAACGGTCATCCCAGTCGAAGCCGAGCCAGTGGATATCCTCTTTAATGGCCTCCACGTATTCCTCGTCCTCTTTAGCAGGGTTGGTGTCGTCCATGCGCAGGTTGCAGATGCCGCCGTACGTTTCCGCCATACCGAAATCGATGCACAGCGCCTTCACGTGGCCGATATGCAGATAGCCGTTCGGTTCCGGCGGAAAACGGGTGTGGACTTTTTTGCCGTAGCAACGGCCGCCCTCTTGCAGTTCCTCGTCGATAATATCACGGATAAAGTTGCCGCCTTTGGCGGTGAGTTCTTCTGCCATTTCCGTTCCTCCTTAAAGCGCATTTGCCGTGTCCGCAAGGCGGGCAAGCACGCGGTCGGTTCCCAAAAGCTCCATAATGCGGCACAAATCCGGGGTGTTGCGGCGACCGGTAACGGCAAGGCGCAGTACCGTGCTCACATCCCCCACGTGGCCTTTGTAGGCATCGGGATTTTGTTTAAATTCTTTCACGTCCGGGCAAAAACCGAGAGGCGCACAAATCGCTTTAACACGCTCGAACCACTCGCTTTGGTCGCTGACCTCTTTGTAATCGGCGGCGTAGGCGGCGAGAATCGCTTTCGCATCCACGGGCGTGACCGATTCGGGCAGTTCCGTCGTCGGGACGTAGGTTTCGTCGAAGAAGAACGCGGTATATTCCGGCGCGTCGCTCCATTTGGCCATATCTTTGCGCGGCTTCGGCTTGTCGCGGTCGATGGCGAAGATGTTTTTCGTCAAATCGCGGTCGCGGTCAAGAAGCGCGAAGTAGTCTTTATCGTATTCCTCCGCCCACGCGAGCACCGCGGCGGCCACGTCGTCGGCGGACATCACCGCGATGACGTTTTTGGACACGTCGTTCATCTTGTTTAAGTCGAACAGCGCACCGGACACGCTCATTTTCTTGATGTTGAACGGGAACGTGCGGCGATCGGCGGTGGGATTCGCACGGCGCCACTGCTCAAATTCGCTGCTTGCAATGGTCATCAGATATTCGAGAACGCTCGCCGCCGGATAGCCTTGTTCGGCATAGAAATGCATCGCGGCTTGCGGATCCTTGCGTTTCGATAGTTTGCGTTTGTGCCCGTCTTCCTCCACCATAATGGGGCTGATGTGGGCGTATTTCGGGGCTTTGAAATTGAGAAGCCGGAACAGTTGCAGATGTTTCGGCACACTCGACAGCCACTCATCACCGCGGATGACGTGGGTGGTGCGCATCAGATGGTCATCCACCGCGTGGGCAAAGTGGTAGGTCGGCACGCCGTCCGATTTGAGAAGCACGAAATCTTCGTCGTTTTCCGGCATTTCGATGTGACCTTTAATCATATCGTCAAACTTGACACGGCGCTCTTCGTCGCCGTCCGAGCGTAGGCGCACCACGTACAGCTCGCCGGCTTGGAGCTTCGCAAGCGCCTCGTCCGCCGTCAGTTTGCGGCAGGGCGCGAAGTCGCCGTAGTAGCCGGTACGGAGTTTTTGCGCCTCCTGCATTTCGCGCGTTTTGGCGTTCTCCTCCGGCTTGCAGAAGCAGGGATACGCACGCTCGTTTTCGACGAGCCATTTGACGTAAGTGTGGTAAATCTCGACACGCTCCGACTGGACGTACGAGCCGTAGTCGCCGGTCACTTTTCCGGGCGCGACAAAGCCCTCGTCAATCGGAAGACCAAAGCGGTTGAGCGAAGCGAGAATATCGTCCGCGCCGCCCTCTACCTCGCGTTTTTTGTCGGTGTCCTCCAAGCGGAAATAGAAAAGACCTTTGGAGGCATCCGCCGTTAAGCGGTCGATAAGCGCGGAATAAAATACGCCTAAATGCAAATACCCCGTCGGCGACGGCGCCACACGCGTTACACGCGCGCCCTCCGCCAAGTTGCGAGGCGGATACATGGTTTCGTAATCTTCAGGCGTGCGAGTCACATCGGGAAACAAAACCGCCGCCACGTCGTTCCAAGTTGCCATAAATAAAATCCTTCGTTTCTTCAAAAAATATCAACAGTTTATTTTAC
>JAZLLJ010000043.1:0-8485 GCA_045598065.1 Acutalibacteraceae bacterium | reverse complement strand
GGGGCTTTCCGACTATCTTTTCTCCACCTTGCCGGTGCTCGGGGACGAGTTGCCGACGGAGATGATGCACACCGCCGAAGAAGCGTATAAAAATCCGGTGCTTCATATCACAAAACCGGGCGAGTACGTGCTTTCGGGCGAGTGGAACGGACAAATTTTGGTAGACCTCGGTGACAGCGACGAGGTGTTCACCGACGAAACCGCCAAAGTAACGCTGATTTTGAACGGCGTGGATGTGACCTGCACCGTGGCGCCCGGCGTGATGTTCAAAAGCGTGTATGAATGTGACAATGCTTGGGAAGACCGCGAGGAATACGGCAACGACGTGGATTTAACGAATGCCGGCGCAAAAGTCGTTTTGGCGGACGGCACCGAGAATAACGTGACGGGCACGAACGTGTTCCGCCTGCTCAAACCGGTTTACAAAAAAGAGGGCAGCACGGTGCAAAAAAAACTCGCCAAAACTGACGGCGCGTTTTACAGCTATATGTCGATGGTGATTGATGGTCAGCAACAAAAAACCGGCATCCTCAATATTACCGCGCCGACGTATGAGGGCCTTGACAGCGAACTGCACCTCACGATTGACGGTGGGTATATCCATATTATCTCCGCGGATGACGGTATCAACGTCAACGAGGACGGCGTGTCGGTGTTTACGATAAACGACGGGTACTTGGTCATTTTTGCAGGTCAAGGTGCCGAGGGCGACGTGGTGGATTCCAACGGATTTATCACGGTCAACGGCGGAGTTATTGCCGGCGCCACGCCGTCGGTCAGCGACGATATTCTCGACTGTGACTGCGAGGAAAAAGTGAGCGATGAGGCGACGATTATCCGCAACAAAGCGAGTGTCGCCGGCGGCGGAATGGAGCCGCCGCAGGGCGAGCCGCAGCAAGGTGAGCCGCCGGAACCGCCGGATGGGGAACAGCCGCAAGGCGGCGTGTTTCGGCCGGAAGACGGTATGCGACCGTTGGAAACTTCGGAGGCGAGATAAGTGCCGGCTTTGGGGCTGTGTTGCCGAAAACACGTTTGACAACCAAAAAATGCCGTGATATACTGTGTTTAGGCTCTTTGTGAAAGGAGAATGAACATGAAAACTTGCCCACATTGCGGCGCGCTACTGGCAGATGATGCCGTGTTTTGTGCCGCTTGCGGTGCTTCGCTTTCGGCCTATCCACCGACACAACCCGGCTTTGTTCAAAATCCGGCAATCGGCGCTGTTGCCTATCCGAAGCCGCCTCGCCGTATTAAAATATGGCCGTTCCTTGTGGCAATTTTGGTAATGGCGGCGATTGCCGTTGGATGTGTGCTGATGTTTTCCGGCGACAAGGCGGTAGAAGCAGTAGAAGACTATTACGAAGCGCTCAACCAAAAAGATGCGGAAGCGGCGATGATGCTACGTTTCCCCGAACCTGTTCTCGACTATTGGGAAGATTACAGATCGCCCTATTACGATGAATACGGATATTTTATCGGCTATCAGAATCGTGACGAAGATGCTATCGAAGACGAATTTGAATATTTGTTTGACCAATGGGACTACTATTACGGCAGCGATTGGGAACAGACTTATGAGATTAAATCCGTCAAAGAGCTGGAAGGCAATCGCTTAGAAGAAGTCCAGGATTTTTACGATAAACGCTTTGATATGGACGTCACGGCGGTGAAAAAAATCACCGTAAAATGGGAGATTGAGGGAAGCAGAAACAGAGACGACAGAGAGGAAAACGCCATAAAATATCCAAAACCGGAAAAATCCGGTAAGATGGTTTGGACGGTTTACCAATACGAGGACAACTGGTATTTGGATGATATCGATTATTACTATTGATTTCCGAGTGGGAGTACCGCGTGGTGCTCCCACTTTTTTATGTTTTGTGCCGTTGGAAAAAATTATAAAATCGGTCGCAAAACGAGGCGAAAAAGTTTCGCGTTTTTCGCAAAAAATGTGAAAAAACACTTGATAAACGGGAACTGTACGAATAAAATGTATTTGCATAATTCGTCCACAAAAGAGGAACGGAGAGCCCATATTGTCAAGGGGGACAGAATTATGAACAAACAAACCTGTTCGAAACAAATTTTGGCCGCTGTTTTGGTGGTGGCGATGCTTTTGTGCTTCGCCGCCTGTGCGAAAACGGATAACCAAAGCGAACAGACTGAAACGGAGACTTCTTCCGTGGAATTTACGTTTACTCGCGCAAACTTTCCGCGTCTTAATGGTTCAACGGCGATGGTGCCGCTTGGGCAGGCGATTGCCAGCGTGATGCTCGGCGAAACGCGCGAGGAGGTGCAAGACCTTATGAACTTCTCTCGCACGACGCAGTCCTATCGTACGAGATGCTGGATTACAGGTTCACGGACATCGTTACCGGAAAAGCCTACTTTTCCGGCACGAACAACAACCATGTCAATGATACGTTGTTTGATGCCGACGGAAACGTGGTGGCCGAGCGATGGGATCCGTTTAACGCACTGTCCGTCATACGTGCCGGACTGTACCCCACGGTGGAGAACGCCCACTTTTGTTACCGCGCTATCGAGGACGGCTCGCTCAAATTCTGCCGCATTATTCAATCCAACAGTGACTGATAAAAAAACACCCTGCTCGGACGAGCAGGGTGTTTTTGCGTTGTAAAAACCGTTTACACCTCGTTGAAACTCTCCAAGGTGCGGCCACCGTCGATGGCGATCTCGTCGTCGTTGGTGCCGGTTTCGGCGTTGCGGAAGAAGAGGAAGTAGGTCGCGACACACACCGCGATAAGCGCGTAGGCGGCGATAACGACGGGGGCGTTGCCGCCGTCGATTTCACTTTTCACGCCGAAGATTTCGACGATGAGGATGAGCGCCGGCGTAATGAGTTTGACCATCACGGTGTACACGGCGGCGAGGACGGAGTTGATTTTTTTCTTGTCGCCGTGTTCTTCCATTTCTTTGATAGCGGTTTTCGGGCCGATAAACCAGCCAATCGCAAGGCAGGAGAACAGCGCGCACACCGGCATCAGCACGGTGTTGGTGACCTCGTCGAAGAAGGTGAGCCAGTCAAGCCCGAACAGGTTTAAGCCGTTTTCTTCGAGGATGCCGACACGACCGAGCGAGATGCCGATCGGCACCGACACAGCAAAGCAGAGCGCCGCCGCGACAAGCGCCGAGCGTTTGCGCGGAGCGTGGAATTTTTGGATAAAGAACTGGGTGACGACTTCGATAAGCGACATCACCGAGGTGATCGCCGCAATCGCCACCATGGCGAAGAACAGGAAGGAGACGATGTTTCCCACAATGCCCATCGAATCGAACACTTTCGGTAAGATGTCAAAAATCAAGGCGATGCCGTTGGATTTTTCCAACATATCCGGATCAAAGTGGGCGACGGCAGGGAAGATGGCGAGCCCTGCCAAAAGCGCCACAATGGTGTCGAACAGGCAAATCATTGCCGTCGAACGGACGATGTTCATCTCTTTGCCGGTGTACGAGCCGTAGGTGATCATAATGCCCATGCCGAGCGACAGCGAGAAGAACGCTTGGCCCATTGCGGCTAACACGCCGTCAACACCGAGCGATCCAAAATCGGGGTTCAGGTAGAAGTCAAGGCCTTCTTTGACACCCTCGCCGAGGCAGAGGGAGTAGATGACGATGCCGACCAAGATGATAAACAGTGCCGGCATCAAGATTTTAGACATTTTTTCGATGCCCTCTTTCACACCGCTCATAATGATGACCACGGCGAGCAACAGGAAGACGGCGGTATACAACGTGACCTCGCCGACGTTTACTGAAAACGTTCCGAGAAGATCGGCGTTGCCGGAAAAGGAGTTCATCGCGTATTTGACGGTGTAGCCGCCGAGCACCGCGTAGTAGCAGGTGATGAAAAACGGGATGGCGATGGCGACGAGGCCGCACCAACCGATATTTTTATTGATTTTCTTATAGGACGTAATGGGGTTGGCATGGGCACGTTTGCCGAGGTGGATTTCGCTTAACATCGTGACAAAACCAATGAGCAGCACGCAAGCGATATAGATGAATACGAACGCTGCACCGCCGTTTTTGGCGGTTTTGTAGGGGAACGACCACAAGTTGCCGAGTCCCACCGCCGAGCCTGCCGCCGCCAGGATGAATCCGATGCCGGAGGCGAAACCGACTTTTTTCTTTGCCATAAATTCAGGTACCTTCTTTCTTCTTATAACACAAACTTTATACATCTTATCCCATTTTATATATTTTGTCAAGGAAAGGGATTGCCTTTTGGGAGACAATATGCTACGATAAAATTACCGAAAAAAAGAAAGGATGATTTCTATGCCGACTCTTTCTACCGGAATTCATTTGGATTCCAATTTTCTTAATTTGAAGGCAATTAAGGCCTCGGAAATTCGTTCGGAAGTGTTTACCTTGCTGATGCCGGGGGAAGAAGTGGTTGCCTCGTTTGCCACGGTGCGCGATCAGGTGGTGTTTACCACCAAACGCATTTTTGTGGTGAACGTTCAGGGAATCACCGGAAAAAAGGTTGCTTATTTTTCGTATCCCTACTCCAAAGTGCAGTATTTCGGCGTGGAGACGGCCGGATTTATGGACATCGACAGCGAATTAGTGGTGGCGTTTTCCAACGGTTCGATGTTGCAGTTTGATTTCAAATCCAGCGTGGATATCCGAAAACTCAGCACGATTATTTCGGAATATATTTTGTAAAAACGAAGAGAGGATTGTGAACTGTGGAACGTGTATACAAATTTTTGAAAGAAGCCGAGACGTATTACCTCGCTACCGCGGAAAATGACCAGCCGCGCGTGCGGCCGTTTGGCACGGTCAATCTCTTCGAGGGCAAACTCTATATCCAAACCGGAAAAGTTAAGCCGGTGTCGGCGCAGATTGCGAAAAATCCCAAAGTGGAACTTTGCGCCTTTAAAGACGGCACGTGGCTCAGACTTTCAGGTACGCTCGTGGAGGACGATCGCGTAGAGGCAAAAAAAGCGATGCTCGATGCCTATCCGAATCTCCGTGCGATGTACGATGAAAACGACGGCAACACGCAGGTGCTTTTCTTTGAAAACGCCACCGCGACTTTTTCGTCTTTTACCGCCGCTCCCGAAACGGTGACGTTTTGAAAAACCGCTTAAAACCGCGATACGAAAACAGGTGAAAAAATAACCGCTTTCCCTTTGCTGCCTCTTTACAAGAGAGGAAAAGTGTGATACACTAACGCTAATGTTCCTCGGAGGTGTTTTTATGGAAAAACAAAAGCGGGAAAACCGCGTGAAATGGTACGGTGTGGTCATCGGCTTGTTTTCTCTTGCCGCGCAACACGGCATTTATCTGCTTGCAAACACCTTGGCAGGCGTGGTGGGAAACGAGTCCATCTGGCCGATTATTGCCCAAATGGACAACGCGATTCCGTTGTTGCCGATTTTTATCATTCCGTACGTGTGGGCGTATCTGTTTTGGGGTATGGGCCCCATGGCGGCCTCTAAATGCGAGAACGAACACTTCAAAGATTTCCTCGCCTCCTATCTTCTTGCCTGTGTGGCAGGCGCACTGATTCTTGTGTTCGTGCCGACGTATATGGACCGCGAGGCGTTGGGACTGTGGAACCGTCCGCAGGCGGATTTCTTCGAAAAACTTCTGCATTTCTGGTATTCGTTGGACGGAAGCGAACGGGCCTATAACCTGTTCCCGAGTTTCCACTGCATTAACAGCACGATTTGCTATTTGGCGGTGGCAGGACGCAAAGAAGTAAAACTGTGGTTCCGCGTGTATTCGTTGTTGATTGCCATCCTTATTTTTGCCGCGACGCTGTTTGTGAAACAACACTACGTCATCGACGTGGTGAGCGGTATTCTCATCGCGGTTGTGGCGTTTGCCGCCGCGAAGCGCTGGCATCTCGGTCGGATGTGGAATCCGATTGTCACTCTTTGGAACAAAGCGTTTGCGAAAGCGAAATAACAAAAAAGCACTGCGACGGTGGTTGCGGTGCTTTTTGCTTTATAAACAGATTGTTCCCGTTTTGTTCACAATTTTTTCTTGTTTTCGGGAAGAAAAAATGGTATACTGTAATCACAAAATATGAACAAACCGGAAACGTGCGGTAAAAAACGGTGCTCAAAAAGGGAGATTAGAACAATGGCACAACGACCGAACACCAAAATTTTGATTGTAGACGATGACAGTAATATTTGCGAATTGTTACGGCTGTATCTGGAAAAAGAATCCTGGAACACGGTTATCGCTCATGACGGCGTGAAAGCGCTGGAACTGTTTGAAAGCGAAAAACCCGACCTTATTTTGCTGGATGTGATGATGCCGCAGTTGGACGGATGGCAGGTCTGCCGCCGCATCCGCAAAATTTCCGACTGTCCGATTATTATGCTGACCGCCAAAGGCGAAGTGTTTGACCGTGTGCTCGGGTTGGAACTCGGGGCAGACGATTACGTGATTAAGCCGTTCGAGACCAAAGAAGTGGTGGCGCGCATCAAAGCCATTTTGCGCCGCGCCGGTATGCGTGAGCCGGAAACGGTCAAAGAAGTGCGTTACGACAAACTGTATATCAATATGGAAAACTACGAACTGCGCGTGAACGGTGTACAGATTGATGCGCCGCCCAAAGAGATGGAACTGATTTTCCATTTGGCAAGCAATCCCGGCCGCGCCTATACCCGTGACCAACTGCTCGACGAGGTGTGGGGATTTGATTATTCCGGCGAGAGCCGCACGGTGGACGTCCACGTGAAGCGCCTGCGCGAGAAACTGGAAGGCGTGTCCGATCAGTGGGAACTGAAAACCGTGTGGGGCGTCGGATATAAGTTTGAAGTGAAAGAAACGAAGAAAGATGTTTAAAAGTATTTTTCTGAAATACTTTTCCATTGTGTCGTTGGTGGTGTGTTTAAGTATCTTGGCTCTTGCCGGGGTGCAAACGTTTGTGTCCGCTCGCTATTGGATGAACGAAAAAGAAACACTGCTCACCGAAAACGTGGAAAAGGTTGCCGAGAGTGTCGCGGGATTTTACCGTATGGAACCCGGAGACGAAACGCGGTATACGCTTCCGCCGTTGGAAAAAGGAAGTACGTTGCCGGTGCTTGTGGACTTTTTGGCGGATACGTTGGATGCGGACGTAATGATTGCCGATAATCGCGGTGTGTTGGTGACGGCGGCTTTTTCACACAAAGAATACAATCACCGCCAGTTTGCACGCATTTCCGAAGACGTCTTAAACGAGGTTGACAAAAACAACCCCTACTTTACGGTGGACACGTTAACCGGTTTTTACGAGAATCGTCAATACATCGCGGTGTCCTCCATTGTGAAAAACGATGTTCCTATCGCGTATGCGTTGGTGGTGGCGCCTACGGACGATATGGCCAATTATCTGTGGCAAAACGTGCGGACGATTTTGATGTCCGCGGTGGTAGTTTTGCTGCTTTCCACCATTGCGGTGTACGTGTTCACCTACCGTTTGGCGATGCCGCTTCGGAAAATGGCGGCGGCGGCAAAGGCGTTCGGCGAGGGCGATTTTTCCTATCGTTTATCGGTAAAAGGCAAGGACGAGGTCGCACAATTGGCGACGGAACTGAACAATATGGCGGAATCGCTTTCCCGTGAGGAGGAGATGAGCCGCAGTTTCATCGCTAACGTGTCCCACGAATTGCGCACGCCGATGACCACGATTTCCGGCTTTGTGGACGGAATGCAGGACGGCACGATTCCGCCGGAAAAACACGAGTTTTATTTGTCGATTGTGTCCGATGAGGTGCGGCGACTGTCGCGTCTTGTGCAGGCGATGCTTAATCTGTCGCGCATCGACAATCAATCGTTGAAAATTTGTCCGTCAGCCTTTGATTTAACGGCACTTACGGGAAAAACGTTATTGTCTTTTGAACAACGTATTGAGGAAAAACAACTGCGTATTACCGGACTCGGCGAGTGTTCCGGCGTCGCCGTCACGGCGGACGAAGACTTGATCGGTCAAGTGGTGTATAACCTCATCGACAATGCGGTGAAGTTTACCAACGACGGGGGAGAAATCGCGCTGTCGATTCACGAACAGGACGGCCGTATGCTGTTTACGATTCGCAACACGGGCGAGGGGATTCCCGTGGAAGAATTGCCGCACGTATTTGACCGCTTTTACAAAAGTGACCGCAGTCGCGGCTTGGACAAAACCGGAGCCGGCCTCGGACTGTTTTTGGTGAAGAGTATTATCGGTCTTCACGGCGGCGAGATTGAGGTTCGCTCGCTTCAAGGGGAGTCTTGCACGTTCCAATTTTGGCTTCCCGAGCGAAAAAATCCTTAAATTTTATAAATTTGCGTAAAAATTTCAAAATTTTGTCATACTTATTTCCTTTTTTTCTGCTATACTGTCAATATACAATGGATTTTTCCTACAAGAAAGGATGATCACCATGTCGGATTGGTGGAACGATTCACCGAACACACCGCAGAATCAAAACCCCTTTGCGCCGCAGCCGCCGGTCGAACCGCAGCCGCAGCC
>JAZLLJ010000042.1:0-17067 GCA_045598065.1 Acutalibacteraceae bacterium | reverse complement strand
GTGTTTCGCGTGTTCGCCAAAGGGGGGCGCGAGAATACCGGCCTTGATGCTATCGAGTGGATAAAACGCGGCGTAGAAAGCGGCGCGGGGGAGATTGTTTTAAACTCGATCGACACCGACGGCGTGAAAGGTGGATTTGACCTGCCGATGCTCGAAGCGGTGTGTAACGTTGTGTCCGTTCCGGTGATCGCTTCCGGCGGCGCGGGCAAAATCGAGGATTTTATCACGCTGTTTAAGGCGCTCCCGAAAGTGGATGCCGGCTTAGCGGCTTCGATTTTCCACTTCGGCGAGGTCGAAATCGCCGACTTAAAACAAGAAATGAAGAAAAACGGGATTCCTGCCCGTGTATAAAGGAGACAGAACCATGGTAGATATTAAAGAACTGAAATTTGATGCGAACGGCCTTATCCCTGCAATTGTCAAAGATGCGGTAACGGGCAAAGTGTTGACTCTCGCCTATATGAACGAGGAGAGCCTCAAAATTTCGATGGAAAAAGAACTGACCTGTTTTTGGAGCCGTTCGCGGCAGGAACTGTGGCTCAAAGGGGAGACGAGCGGAAACTTCCAGCACATCGTCTCCATCACCGCCGACTGCGACAAAGATGCGCTCTTGGTGCTCGTTGAGCCGGACGGCCCTGCCTGCCATTTGGGAAATGAAACCTGCTTCGAAAACACGGTGTTCGAGAGTGACGAGCGCAAAGAGTTCTCGTATGAGCAGTTGTTCGAGCTCATCCGCGGCAGAAAGGTGAATAGGCAGGAAGGCTCGTACACGACCTATCTGTTCGATAAAGGCATTGACAAAATCCTCAAAAAAGTGGGCGAGGAGTCCACCGAGGTCATCATCGCCGCCAAAGCGGAGGACAAAGCGGAGACGGTGTATGAGATTGCCGACCTCGCGTACCACGTGATGGTGCTGATGATCGAGGCGGGCATCGACCTCAAAGACATCCACAAAGAACTCGCTTCGCGCCACGTCATCGACAAAAAGGTGAAGCAGGAGAAAATGACGGGAGATACGTAAGGGGAAATTCGTATGAAATCGACGAAAAAGATTGTGGATCTTACTCTGAAAGGCGTGGCACTCGCGATGGGTGTTGCTGTTGTGGTGTTGTCCGTTTTGAAGGAAATGGAACCAAACACCGCGATTATTATGCTCGGCATCGGACTTTTCTGCCTTGCCGTGTCGCAACTGGATGGCAAAGAAAAATAATTCGGAGCATAATAAATGCGATTAAAAAAGAGGATGATTGCGTAGGAGACGTTGTCCACAATGTCCCTGCCTTCCCCTTGAGGGGAAGGTGGCACGGCGAAGCCGTGACGGATGAGGTGTCATAAAACCTCACCACCTCACCAGTCGCCGTTCGGCGACAGCCTCCCCTCAAGGGGAGGCCTGACATCTTGAAAGCACACGCCGCAAACGCCATCAAAACCCCACAACGGCAGGAGCATTAGTTCCCGCCCCAAGAGCGCAAAGCGCGATTGGTTGGCGGAACTTATCCATGCACGCGAAGCGTGTCGGTAGCCCCTGCCCTACAACACCGCCGCGGGAGAGTGAGATATTCCAAAACGGGACGTTGTGGGCATCGCTCCCTACACGCTCGCCGGAAGTTTTTTTACAAACAAAAAACCGCCTCTCCGATATGGAGAGGCGGTTTTGTTATTGCAAAGATTAGTTGCAGATGATGGTCTCGCTGTCGATATCGAACAGGTGGATTTTCGGAGCATCCAGCACGATGTCGATGGTGTCGCCCGGGTGAGCGGTCGAGGTCGGCTCGACGCGAGCGGTGAAGTTGAGGCCTTCGATGTTGAGATACAGGAAGGTCTCGGCGCCCATGAGCTCGGTGACTTCCACGTTGGCAACGCAGGTGTTCTCTTTCATGGATTCGAGGTAGCGAGGCTCGTCGTGGACGTCTTCCGGACGGATACCCATCAGAACCGGCTTGTCAACATACGCATCGAGAGCGCCTTTGGCGTTCTTCTCTTTCGGGAGTTTGATGTCGTATTTCACGCCGCGTTTGGTTTTGGTATCTTCCGAACCGAACTGCACGTAGAAGTCGTCACCCTTTTTGATGAGGACGGACTCAATGAAGTTCATTTGAGGGCTGCCGATGAAGCCGGCGACGAAGGTGTTACACGGCAGGTCGTACAGGTGTTGCGGTGTGTCGACTTGCTGAATGAAGCCGTCTTTCATAACGACGATACGGTCGGCCATGGTCATAGCCTCGGTCTGGTCGTGGGTAACGTAGATAAACGTGGTGCCGAGTTTCTGGTGGATCTTGGAAAGCTCGGTACGCATCTGGGCGCGGAGTTTCGCGTCCAAGTTGGACAGCGGCTCGTCAAGCAGGAAGACCTTCGGCTCACGCACGATGGCACGACCGAGGGCGACACGCTGACGCTGACCACCGGAAAGCGCGGCCGGTTTACGGTCGAGCAGGTGGGCGATGTCGAGGATGCGAGCAGCCTCTTCCACGCGGCGTTTGATTTCCTCTTTCGGAGTCTTGCGGAGTTTCAGACCGAACGCCATGTTATCGAACACGGTCATGTGCGGATACAGAGCGTAGTTCTGGAACACCATCGCGATGTCGCGATCTTTCGGCGCCACGTCGTTGACGAGGCGATCGCCGATGTACAGTTCACCGGAAGTGATCTCCTCCAAACCGGCGATCATACGCAGGGTGGTGGATTTACCGCAACCGGAAGGACCGACGAAAACCAAGAATTCTTTATCTTTGATTTCCAGGTTAAAGTCCGAAACGGCCGTTACGCCGCCGGAATATCTTTTGTAAATGCTTTTAAGGGATACGCTTGCCATAGTGGGAAACCTCCTTAGTTTTTACCGCAATGGGTGCGGGTTAGCGGATGCATACCACATCCAAAGAATACTATAACAGATTTACTTGCAAAAGTCTATTCCGCAAATGGACGAATTTTCGGGGGAATGTTTGGGAATTTTTCATAATAAATTGGGGGTTTTGGGCGTTTTTTCCATAAAAACGGCATCTTTTTCGCTGTCGGACAGAACGCGCACCTCGCCCTCGGCCAAATCGTCCGGCAACGTGAGTGCGCCGATGGAGTGGCGGTGAAGCGTGTTGACACCGAGGTCGTGGGTGCCGAACATCCGCTTGATTTGGTGATATTTTCCCTCGGTGACGGTCACTTCGCACAGCGGCTCGGCACCGTCCTCGATGATGTGGAGTTTTGCCGGTGCGCAGGGAGTACCGTCCGGCAAATGGGTGCCTTTTTCGAAAGCGGCAATCACGCCGGGAAACACCGGCGCATCCACACGGGCGTAATAGACTTTTTCCACCTGATGTTTCGGGGAGGTGAGACGGTGGCCGTAGTCGCCGTCATCCGTAAGAATCACGAGTCCGGTGGTATCTTTGTCCAACCGTCCGGCAGGGAACATCCCTGCACGCCGCAACTCTTGGGGTACAAGATCCAAGACGGTTTCGGCGTTTGGATCACGGGAGACACAGAGAATACCTGCCGGCTTGTTCAGTATCAGATACAGGTGCTCCGAAAAGGTCAGTGCGTTGCCGCAAAGGGACACCGCATCCGTCTCCGGATTCACTTTCGCCGAAGGATCGCGCAAAACGGTGCCGTTCACCGTTACGTTGCCCCGACGAATTTGCGAGGTGGCGGCAGAACGGGTGAGCGCGCCTTGCGTTGCTATGTACTTGTCCAGTCGCTGCGGTTTCATAAACGTCCTTTCCGCGCTATTCTTCTCTTGAAACTTTGGTCAGCGCTTTCGGTTTTCCGGTGGCGGAATCGGTCAAATCGCCGCCGACGATTTTGTCTTTATACACAATCACGTGCGCTACGTATGCCTTGCCGTCATCCGTTTTCACGTTCCAGGCGGTGACTTTGACGGTGTGGCCGAGATACAGTCCTAAATTAAAGCCGCCTTGCAGTTGGATGGCATTGTAGGCGACAAAGGTGGCATCCCGTGGGTTTTCGGGGATTTTTATCTCCTCTGTGGAGAGCGGCGTTTCGGTTGTTACGTAACCGAGGGAACGCAAAAAAGCTTGTTGATTCTCGGGAGTTTCGGCGAGGGCGGCGGTGGGCGTTGCCTCGGTTTTGGGCATAAACAGCGCCACGCCGAGCAGCGAAAGCCCCAGCGCAACGGTGCATACGGCGGCACACAACTGTTTTCCGGTGGTTTTCACAGATAAAACGAACATACACAATACAACTCCTTTTTGTGTATATGTATGTCCGTTCGAGAGAGGCTATGCCAAAAAACATAAAAACCCCGCCCGGCCGTAACGCTGTCGGAGTAACCTGCTACTAAACAAAAGCAGGTGGGTGCCGCCGGTCGGTTTCGCGGCTTCCAACGTCCCACCAAAGTGGGGAGGCCTGCCATTCACCGACCGAGAAAGGCTCCCGTCGTCAAAATGTAGTAGGGTTAAAAGACAGCGATCCACGCACCGGGCAGGATCGGGTTTCGGAAAGAATCAGTCTTCGCTTTGAATTTCGTAAAAATCGGAGAGGCGCTCCTCGAACACGCTCGCCAATTCGTCGTACAAATCGTCGTCTTCAATGGGGGCGAGCATAAAGCCGTCACCGTCTTCGACGACCTGCACAATAATCAGTTCTCCGTCGGCAGAAAGGGCGTCTTCCGTGTCTTCATAGACGGGAAGAAGCGCCAAAAAGCGGCCGTCTTCGTTTTCGATGGCATCCAGTTTTTCAAAAGAATAGGTGATGCCGTCCTCGCCGGTCACGTTGACGTATTCGGGAGTATAGTCATCATCGCCCCAGTCATTGACCTCATCGGTCTCGATATCCTGATCTGCGGTTTTCGGATCGAATTCTTCGCTCATAATAAGCACGCTCCTTGCTTTGATTTTTCTGCCTCTATTGTAGCGAAAAAACCGCCGTTCGTCAAGTAAAATTCGCTCGACAAAAATTCCCACATCGCAAAAAGAAAAAACTGTTGACAAACGGGGGAAAATAGAGTATTGTAATAAAGCACGAGAGTGCGAAAACAAAATATTGCCCGGTAGGTGAGGCTACCACGGGGATATGGATTGCTACCGCAAAATAGTGGAGACACTATGCGATGGTGAGCAGGATATGTCGAACACAAGGCATATCTTAATGCAATTTCAACGGCGTAAAACCGCCGCGCCCTGCGAAGCCAAAGCTCGAACGGTGGTGACTTTGCCGCGTTTTGCGGTGAAGTTTTCGGGGTTTCCCTTTGCCGCAGTTCGAGCGGTAAAGGGATTTTTTGTTTTCTATTTGATTTTTAGGAGGGACCGGACGTGGAAGAAATGAATATCTTGGAACAGGTCGAAACGCTGCTTACAGAACGGCGATTTTCTATGCTTCGAAGTCTGGTCATCGATATGGAACCTGCGGACATCGGTGCGCTGATGGAGGATATGGATAAAGAGGAACAGCGGTTGCTCTTTTTCCGCCTGCTTCCGAAAGAACTGGCTGCCGAGGCGTTTGTTGAGGTTGACGGCGACGTGCAGGAAGATTTAATTCGCGCGTTCTCCGGTAGTGAGATTTCCGCCGTCATGGACGAGTTGTACGTGGACGACGCGGTCGATATGATTGAAGAAATGCCTGCGAACGTCGTGCGGCGCATCCTCAAATATACCGATCCCGCGATGCGCAAGACAATCAACGATATTTTGAAATACCCGTCGGACAGCGCCGGCAGTCTGATGACCACCGAGTACGTGGATTTGAAAGAGCACATGACGGTGGCGCAGGCGTGTGACCATATCCGCAAAATCGGTGTGGACAAAGAGACCATCTACACCTGCTACGTGATGGGAAAAGACCGCAAACTGCTCGGTATCGTGACGGTGAAAGACCTTTTGCTTTCCGAAAAAGAAGCGGTGTTGACCGATATCATGGACACCAACGTCATCTTTGTCGATACGATGGAAGATAAAGAGGTCGTTGCCCAACAATTCGCCAAATACGATATGCTCGCCCTGCCGGTTGTCGATAAAGAACACCGCCTCGTCGGTATCATCACGTTCGACGACGCTATGGACGTTATGCAGGAAGAGAACACGGAAGATATCGAAAAGATGGCCGCTATCTTGCCGACCGATAAACCGTATATGCGTACCGGCGTGTTTGAAACCTGGCGCAAGCGTATTCCGTGGCTGCTCTTTTTGATGATTTCCGCGACGTTTACCGGAATGATTATCAGTGGCTTTGAGCAAAAATTGGCTGCATCAGTGGTGCTGACTGCGTTTATCCCGATGCTCATGGATACCGGCGGTAACTCCGGCAGTCAGGCATCGGTTACGATTATCCGCGGTCTGTCGCTCGGCGAAATCGAGTGGGGCGACACCCTCGCCGTTATCTGGAAAGAAATTCGTGTGGCAGTGCTGTGCGGCACGGTCCTTGCAGCGGTCAACTTCTTAAAGATGATGGTTGTGGATAATTGGCTTCTTCAAAATGAGTTGGTGACACCGCTGGTCGCCGCCGTCGTTTGTTTGACGTTGGTCGTCACCGTGTTTTTTGCGAAGATTGTCGGTTGTACTTTGCCGATTTTAGCGAAAAAAGTGGGCTTGGATCCGGCCGTGATGGCCAGTCCGTTTATTACGACGATTGTTGACGCGCTGTCCCTGCTCGTATATTTCAACGTGGCGGGAATTTTGCTTCATCTGTAAGGAGAGAGTGCAATGAGTAAATTTGTGGAGATTGCTCCCGAAGAACTGAACGAAAACGTGTTTCGTGCCATTGGCGCGGAGTGGATGCTGATTACCGCCGGCGACCGTAAGGCGTGTAATACGATGACCGCCAGTTGGGGCGGCCTTGGCGTGTTGTGGAACGCGAACGTGAGTTTTGCTTTCGTGCGTCCGTCGCGCTATACTTTTGGATTTATGGAAGAAAATGACTGCTATTCGCTCTCCTTTTTCGGAAACGGCCATCGCCGCGAACTGAAACTGTGCGGCACGACCTCCGGTCGCGACGGCGACAAGATAAAAGAGGCGGGTTTAACGCCGGTGTTCGATGCCCAAGCGCCGTATTTTGACGAGGCGGAGCTGGTGCTTATCTGCCGCAAAATGTATACGGACGACATTAAGCCGGAGAATTTCCTTGACAAAACCATTCCGAATTGCTACCCCGGCGACACCGATTATCATCGGATGTACGTGGGCGAAATCGTGAAAGTGCTGAAACGCGTGTAAGACAATAGGGTATAAAGCGGTGCGAAAGCACCGCTTTTTTTGTTGCCCACCAATGCGGTGTTGAGACCGACGTCCCCGACGGTCCTTTGCGAAATTTCGTACCGGCTACCGGCGGCACCGTAGGGCAAGGGCTTGATTTTTGTACTTACTTGCGGCGATTTTGTAGGGGCGATTCATGAATCGCCCCTACAAAATTACCTAAAGTGAATGCAAATTTTCCGCAAAGGTCAAACTTTTGAAAAACGCGATATCGTGAGAAAACGCGAGAAAATCAAAGAAAACAAGAGAAAACCACAACCAAATATTTCGCAAAGGTCAAAATTTGACTTTGTCTATCTTTGACCTTTTGGGTATACTACGTGAGAACGATGAAAGAGCGGCGAAATTCGACTTCGCCGCGAACGAAAAGAAGAGGAAAGAAGGAACAAAAATGCGTATAAGTGATATGATTGCCGCCTATATTGAGGATAGGCTCAACGAGGCGGACGGTTCTGCTGAATTGCAGCGCAATTTGTTGGCGGACGAAATCGGCTGTGTGCCGAGCCAAATCAACTACGTGCTGTCCTCGCGATTTACGCCGGCGCAAGGGTATTTAATCGAGAGTCGGCGCGGTGGCGGTGGCTATATCCGCATTACGCGTGTCAGCCGCGCCGAAAGCGTGTCGCCGCTCGTGCAGTTGACGGCGGCTTTGGGTGATGCGTTGGAAGAAGGGCAGGCGCAATTGCTTTTAGAGCGCCTTGCCGAACGGGAGATTTTGTCCATAAAAGATGCCCGTCTGCTTCTTGCCGCCACTTCGGACAAAAGTTTTCGCGACGTGCCGCCGGAATACCGCGACCGTCTGCGTGCCACGATGCTCAAACGCCTTTTGACGGCGCTGAGCATTTGAAAGGAGAGAGAAATATGCTATGTCAACAATGCAAACAACATCCTGCTACGACACATATTAAACGAACGGTCAACGGGGTGACGACGGAACTGCACTTGTGCGCCGCCTGCGCCAAAGAGCAAGGGTTGTCGCCGCTGTTCGGGGGAATGGCAATGGATATGAATACGTTTTGGGGCAATCTGTTTTCCGAGCCGGGCGCCGCGGCGCTTCGTTCAACCAAAGTGTGTAACGGGTGCGGCTCCACGTTTGCCCAAATTGCTCATTCCGGCAAGGTGGGGTGCCCTACTTGCTACGAAACGTTTGCCGACCGTCTGCAACCGACGATCGAACGCATCCACGGGAAAGCCACACACGTGGGCAAACGCCCGACGGACACGCGGCTGACGGTGACGAAAACCGAGAAAATCGCGCCGAAAGAGCCGACAAAAGAAGAGAAAATCAAAAATCTCCAACAGCAGTTGGAGGCGTGCATCAAGGCGCAGGAATATGAAAAATGCGCCGCGCTTCGAGATGAGATTCGAGCGCTTGACGAGGGAGAGGAGGATGCGAAATGAACGAGAACGTATGGTATCGCCAAATCGGTGACGAGGGTGATGTGGTGCTCAGCACACGCGTTCGTTTTGCCCGAAATTTGTCGGGGTTTCCTTTTCCAAACCGTATGGATGCCGCGCAAAAACAGGATTTGAAAGACAAAGTGTTTGTCGCGCTGAAAGACGATTCGGAAGCTCTGCGTTTGGTGGACGTGGCGACGCTCCCCGAACGGGAAGTGCTGTCGCTTGTGGAGCGGCATCTCATAAGCCCTGTGTTTGCGGAATGTGATGAGGGCTCAGCACTGTTTTTGAGCGAGGACGAGGGGTTGTCGCTGATGGTGAACGAGGAAGATCATGTGCGGTTACAGACGTTCGGCGCTGGACTGTGTTTGGAAGCGTGTCTTGAACGTGCAAATGCGATGGATTCCCGTCTTTGCGAAAGCTTGCATTTTGCGTTTTCCGATCGGCTCGGCTACCTTACCCAATGTCCGACTAATCTCGGTACGGGAATGCGCGCATCGGTAATGTTGCATTTGCCGGCGCTGACCGAAAGCAAGACCATTTCGCTGCTTGCAGGGACGGTGTCCAAATTAGGGTTGACCATCCGCGGAATTTACGGCGAGGGAACGCGCGCAGAAGGCGCGGTGTATCAGCTTTCTAACCAGGTGACACTCGGTATTACCGAGCAAGAGGCGATTGAAAATTTGAAAGGTGTTGCGCTTCAAATCGTCGGCGAAGAACGGCGCGCACGTGAGCGCATTTGCCGCGATCCTGCTTATGAAGATCGCATTTGGCGAGCGCTCGGCATTTTGAAGTCGGCGCGACTGCTGAATCACGAAGAATGTATGCAGTTGTTGTCCCTTGTGAAAATCGGTGTTTCTATGGGACTTTTGGAGATTCCTGCCGAAACGGTGGCGGCGTTGTTGACCGACGTTCAGCCGGCAACGCTGTGCGCGGCGGCAGGAAAGGAGTATGATGTGAGCGAGCGAGATGCCGCTCGTGCCGCCCTTGTAAGAGAAAGGTTGTGAGGATATGTTTTTGTTCAAAGGATTTACCGAAAAAGCGAACAAAGCCTTGAATATGGCCATTGAAGCCGCCCAGGAAATGGGACACGGCTACGTGGGAACGGAACATATCGTGTTGGGGCTTTTGCGCGAAGGAACCGGCGTTGCCGCCACTGTGTTGAACGGGCGCGGCGTTACGGCGGCGGAATACGAAGAACGCATTATTGAAATGGAAAACAGCGGTGCGCCCACGAAATTGACACCCCAGGAGTTTACTCCCCGTTCCAAGAAAACGATGGAAATGGCGGTGGGGATTGCGGCAACGCTGAAACACGGTTACGTGGGCACCGAACATATTTTGCTGGCGGTTGCCGAGGATGAGAGCAGTGTGTCCGTACGGCTTCTTTCCGAATTCGGTGTTTCAACCGAGGATTTGGTGGAAGACATTTCCGAGGCTATCCAGTCCCCGACACCGCAGACGGTGGCGGACGGCGGTGCGCCGCGCGGTGGCAAAGCCTCCGGCGGAAAAACGCCTACGCTCGACCAATTCGGTCGGGATTTGACCGCGATTGCCAAAGAGGGCAAACTGGATCCTGTGGTGGGACGTTCCAAAGAAATCGAACGGGTGGTCCAAATTTTGTCCCGTCGCACGAAGAATAACCCTTGCTTAATCGGTGAGCCGGGTGTCGGCAAAACCGCGATTGCCGAAGGGCTCGCGCAAAAAATCACCGACGGTGCGGTGCCGGAACTGCTTGTCGGCAAACGGGTGGTAACACTCGATATGAGCGGAATGGTTGCCGGCACAAAATACCGCGGCGACTTTGAAGAACGCATCAAAAACGCCATTGACGAAGTGGTCAAAGCGGGGGACGTTATCCTCTTTATCGACGAACTGCATACCATTATCGGTGCCGGTGGTGCGGAGGGCGCGGTGGATGCCGCGAACATCTTAAAACCGTCGCTGGCACGCGGAGAGTTGCAGATTATCGGTGCGACCACGCTCGAAGAATACCGCAAACACATCGAAAAAGATGCCGCGCTTGAACGCCGTTTCCAACCGGTTACGGTCGGCGAGCCGACACCGGAAGAAGCGGAGCAGATTTTAACGGGACTTCGTGACCGCTACGAAGCACACCACAAGGTGAAAATCACCGATGAGGCGCTGAAAGCCGCCGTGAAGTTGTCGGTACGATATATCGCCGATCGCTTTTTGCCGGACAAAGCCATTGATCTTATGGACGAAGCGGCATCGCGAGTGCGGCTGAAAGCGTTTACGCCGCCGCCGGATTTAAAAGCGTTGGAGGAAGAGCAAAAACGCCTTGCAGAAGAAAAAGCCGCGGCGGTGAACGAACAGGATTTCGAGCGCGCGGCACGGTTGCGTGACGAGGAAAAGGAATTGACCGAAAAACTCGACGCGCAAAAAGCGGAATGGCAGGAGAAAAATGCCGGCATCACCGGCGAAGTTACCGCCGAAAATATTGCCGAAGTGGTGGCTGGATGGACGGGAATTCCCGTTAGCCAACTCAACGAGGAGGAGAGTGAACGCCTCTTAAAAATGGAGGATATTCTCCACGAACGCATTGTGGGGCAGGATGAAGCGGTCAAAGCGGTGGCCAAAGCCATTCGCCGCGGTCGTGTGGGCTTGAAAGATCCGAAACGTCCGATTGGCTCGTTTATTTTTCTCGGCCCGACCGGTGTGGGCAAAACCGAACTGTGCAAAGCGCTTGCCGAAGCGATGTTCGGCGACGAAAATGCGATGATTCGCCTCGATATGTCCGAATATATGGAAAAACACACCGTGTCGCGGCTCGTCGGTTCGCCTCCCGGCTACGTCGGGTATGACGAGGGCGGCCAGTTGACCGAAAAAATTCGCCGCAAGCCGTATTCCGTGGTGTTGTTCGACGAAATCGAAAAAGCGCACCCGGACGTGTTCAATATGCTGTTGCAGATTTTGGAAGACGGCATTTTGACCGATGCGCAAGGGCGGAAAGTGGACTTCAAAAACACCGTCATCATTCTCACCTCCAACGTTGGCGCCCGGCTTATCACCGAAAAACACGCTTTTGGTTTCGGTTCGGGGGATGCGGAGACGGAATCGGCCGCCGCGCGCGCACGGACGAAAGAAAACGTGATGGGTGAACTGAAAAAGACCTTCCGTCCGGAGTTTTTGAACCGTGTGGACGATACCATTGTGTTTGACCGCCTGACTGAAAGCGACATTGAGGAGATTGCCCGTCGGATGCTGAAAACGCTTGACAAGCGCATGAACGAACTGGAACTGCATCTTGACGTGACCGATGAGGCGGTGGCGTATTTGGCCAAAGCCGGATTTGATGACGTGTACGGCGCGCGGCCACTTCGCCGCGCTATCCAGTCAGAATTGGAGGATGCATTGGCCGAAAAAATGCTGGAAGGCATCTTCAAAGCCGGCGATACCGTGAAAGTGGACGTAAAGGAAAATGCCCTTACGTTTGAAGCGGGTGCGGCGTAAACACAAAACAGAAAGCGCCCTGCAACTTGCAGGGCGCTTTCTTATGCGGTTTTTCGGCGCAACCACCACTTGCGAAATAGGTCGAAAGGCACCACGGTAAAGGCGAATCCCATTACTAAAATCAGCTGATTTAGGGGCAATCCGTGAGTGCGGAACAATGCGCCGCCGAGATAAATCAGGGCAATTTGTACGAAAAAGACGGTGGTCATCACCCAAACGAAAGCTTTGTTCTCGCGCAGATGGGCGAATAACCACAACCGTTCGGTGCGAGCACTCAAACTGTTGAAGATTCCGCTGAACACAAAGAGGGCGAAAAAGGCCGTGAGGGGGAACACACTGCCGTTGTCCGGCGAAAACCAACGGGAGAAAATCGGCCATTTTAAGAAGAGAAGGCACAACGCCACCGTGTAGCCGCCGGTGAGGAAAATCTGGCTGCACATTTTCTGCGTGATAATTGGCTCGGAAAGCGGTTTCGGCGGCTTTTGCATCGTTTCCTTTTCCGGCGGCTCGCCTGCAAACGCAAGCCCTGCCAACGTGTCCATAATGATGTTAATCCAAAGCATTTGCATGACGGTCACGGGCGTGTCAATGCCGATGAACGGGCCTAAAAGCGACACGCCGACGGCGCAGAGGTTCATCGTCAGCTGAAAAATGAGAAATTTGCGAATGCTCATAAAAATGGTGCGGCCGTAGAGAATGGCTTTGCCGATCGAGCGAAAATCGTCGTTAAGAATCACGATGTCGCCCGCTTCTTTGGCGACCTCTGTGCCGCTTCCCATCGCAAACCCCACGTCGGCTTTTTTAAGCGCAGGCGCATCGTTCAGTCCGTCGCCGGTCATCCCGACTACCAGATCGCATTCTTGCGCGAGAGCGGCAAGACGGGTTTTGTCGGCCGGTAGCGCCCGTGACACTACGGCAAGCCGCGGCAGTGCGGCTTTTACCTCGTCGTCGCTCATTTGGTGGAGCGTTTCGGCGGCGAGAACAAGCGAGGTTTCACTCCGCAAAATGCCTGCTTCTTTGGCAATGACACGGGCGGTCTCTTGGTTGTCGCCGGTCATCATCACCACCTGTACGCCGGCGTTTTGCACGGTGCGTACCGCCGAGCGGATTTCGGGGCGAAGGTCGTCGCGAATGCCGCAAAGCCCAACGAGTGTCAGCGTTTGCGGCAGTCCGTGCTCCGGCAACGTCTCCGTCTCCGCCAACAAAAGAACGCGCATCGCACTTTCGGTAAGCATCGAGAGTCGGCGGACCATTTTGCCTTGGGAGAGCGCGCAAATCTGCCCGTTTTGGGCGACGTACGTTTTGCAAAGCGGCAACAGCTTTTCCGGTGCGCCTTTGATAAACACACGATTGCCGAGAACGGTAGCCGCCCATTTGCGGTCGGAATCAAAAGGAACACGACGGGAGAATTTCGGCGGCGATTCGCCTTTTTTCGGATGGGTATACGCGAACAAGGCGCGGTCGGTGCCGTTGCCGCCGACCACATTGCCGTCGGCCGTGAGGTCACATTCCACGTTGTTCTTGCATCCGCGCATCACTGCCTCAAACAGCGGCGGATATTGCTTCACATCCACGCGCCGCCGATAAAAATTGCCCTCGCCGTCGCAAAAAAGAGCCATTTCCGGCGTGCCTTTGGTCAGCGTGCCCGTTTTGTCGGTAAACAGAAGATTGAGGCTGCCGGAGGTCTCGATTCCCACCAATTTTCGCACCAGTACGTGGTCTTTAAGCATCCGCCGCATATTGGCGGAAAGCACCACGGTAATCATCATCGGCAGTCCTTCCGGTACCGCGACCACGACAACGGTAATGGCGAGAGTGGCAGCGTGGAGAAGATGGGAAAGCCACGTTTGCAAAGGCAGGGAGGACAAGACGGCGAGATTACCGCCTGTTTCGTGCCACAAGGAAAGCCCCATATCGGCGAGGGCAACCAAAACGGCCGCCGCATAGCCGATAAAAGAGAGGATTTTTGCCAAGTGTGCAAGGCGGATTTTTAAGGGGCTGTCGCGCTCTTCGGTTTGCATTTCGTGCGCCATTTTCCCATACAACGTCTGTGCGCCCACCGCTTGTACCAAAAGAAGTCCGTCGCCGTTTTGAACGATACTTCCGCGAAACAGCGTACAAGGGCAGGTAAGGTCGTTATTGTCGGCGGTTTCGGGTGTTCCCACCCATTTTTTGGTTTCGCGGCTTTCGCCGTTCAAAGCGGACTGGTCAACGGATAATGCACCCTCAATCAGTACGCCGTCGGCAGGTACACGCTCGCCGGCAGAAAGGAGCACAAGATCGCCCGTTACCACGTCTGCGATGGGTAATTTCCGTAGTCCTTCGGCCCGTTTTACGCGGCAAAAAAGTTTGGCGTTTTCCGCCTGCAACGCCTCGAATGCCGCTTCGCTTCCGCGCTCGGAGAGGGTAGAGACGAGCGTGGCAAGCAAAATGGCGGCGGCGATGCCAACGGCTTCGAACCAGTCGCACCGCCGAAACATCACTACAAGATTTAAGCCCAGTGCCGCTAACAGAATTTTGATGATGGGATCGCCGAAACCTGCCAAGAATTGCCGCCAAAACGAGGGGCGTTCGGTTTTCGGCAAGGTGTTTTCTCCGTGAAGGCGGCGAGAAGTCTCTGCCTGTTGTTTCGTAAGAGGCGAGGGAAAAGCAGCCATAATTTTCGTTCCTTTCGCAAAATCGTTCCGTTTCAATTAACCCTATTCCGTGACCGCCGAAAGTAGACCGAATGAGGGCAGAAGAAAAACGAAAAAAATGCGAAAAAGCCCTTGACAAACGAAAACAAAGTGGGTATAATAGTCACGTTGTCCGCGCGCTGACCGAGCGCATTTTGACAATGTGGCCCGGTAGTTCAGCTGGTTAGAACGCTAGCCTGTCACGCTAGAGGTCGACGGTTCGATCCCGTTCCGGGTCGCCATTCGCTGATATAGCTCAGTAGGTAGAGCGCATCCTTGGTAAGGATGAGGTCACCAGTTCGACTCTGGTTATCAGCTCCAAGTCCCGTTCACGAAAGTGAACGGGATTTTTTGTTGCAAATTCATTTTGCTTGTGCTATACTGCAGGGCAGAGTTAAAAACACAAAAACGGAGGATTCCCTTATGACCTATTCCGTTACCGTGGCGGGTGTCAAACGCGATTTGACGATTTGCAAATTGACCGATACGCTGTCGATTGCCGCGTTTATCATTCTCGGCGATGTGGAGCTGACTTGCGCCTGCGCCAAAGCGCTGCTCGAAAAAGCGCCGGAGTTCGACTATATGGTGGTGCCGGAAGGGAAATCCATTCCGCTGATCCACGAAATGGCACGCCAAAGCGGCCGCAACGAGTACTTTCTCGCGCGCAAGAAGAAAGAGGCGTATATGCAAGGCGTGTTTGAGGTAACGTACCAATCCACCACCACCGAGGGCGAACAGAAATTGTTTATGGACGGTGCGGATGCCGCGAAAATGAAAGGCAAACGCATCCTTCTCCTCGACGATATCATTTCAACCGGCGGTTCGCTTGCCGCGCTGGAATTCCTTGTGAAGCGAGCGGGCGGCAACGTGGTTGGTCGTATGGCTGTCTTTGCCGCAGGCGACGCCGCTAAACGCGACGATATTCTCTTTCTCGAACCGCTGCCGTTTTTTCATCCCGACGGCAGCGTGATGGCGTAAAAAGTTTTCGTAAGGGTTTTTCTACTTTTTTCGAAAACCATTGAAAATTGCCGCGGGACGTGCTATACTGTATGGCAGAGATTAAAAAACAAAAACGGAGGTCTTTACGATGGTCTATCCTATTACTGTGGCGGGTGTCAAACGCGACCTGCCGATTTGCAACTTGAACGAATCCTTGTCCATTGCCGCGTTCGTCATTTTCGGTGACGTGGAGTTGACTTGCGCCTGCGCCAAAGCGCTGCTCGACAAAGCGCCGGAGTTCGACTATATGGTCGCGCCGGAAGCGAAAGCCATTCCGCTGATCCACGAAATGGCGCGTCAAAGCGGCCGCAACGAGTATTTCCTCGTGCGCAAAAAGAAAAAAGCGTATATGAACGGCGTGTTCGAAGTGGTGGACAAATCCATCACGACCGAGGGCGAGCAAAAACTGTTTATGGACGGCGCGGATGCCGCCAAAATGAAAGGCAACCGCATCCTCATCCTCGACGACGTGATTTCTACCGGTGGTTCGATTTCCGCGGTGGAAGACTTGGTCAACCAAGCCGGCGGCCAAGTGGTCGGCAAAATGGCCATTCTCGCCGAAGGTGATGCCGCCAAACGCGACGATATTATTTTCCTTGAGCCGTTGCCGCTCTTTAACGCAGACGGCAGTGTGATGGCGTAAAAACAAAAAACCACCTCGGTAATCGCGATTACCGAGGTGGTTTTGTTATGTGGGGAAATACGCGTCAGTTGCTTTCATTGTCGCAAAGCAGAAGAACGCCGGCGATTAAGTTGACAAACAACAGTGTGCACACCTTCATAGCAGTGCTGATGGGTTGGCGGTTGTCAAGAGATTTCCAGATGCTGATTGTCATCGGGAGACACCAGGCGAGAGGAAGCAAGCAGGCTGTCGCTCCTGCCGCACAACCGAGAACCAAAAAGACTTTGATGCAGATTGCGAGTGTATCATTGCGAGGGACCGTCTGTCCTTGACCATACGACGGCGTATAAACGGGTTGCTGATAGGGTTGTTGATACGCATTTTGCTGATAAGCACCCTGTTGATATGCACTCTGCTGATACGTCCCCTGCTGAGTGGGCTGTTGGTAGGTGGGCGCCGTGTGTTGGGCAGAGGATTGTTGAATTGCTGCGCCACAGTGGGGACAGGTAAGGGAATAATCCGGAATATTCGCACCGCATTTAGAGCAAAACATAAAAACACCTCCGAAAAAAAGTGTCGTCGGCGTTTGCGTTTCGTCGACAACAAGGTACACTTGAAAAGTAGCACAATTTCCCTTGTTTGTCAAGTGGTATTTATGAAAGAAAACGGTGTATAATTTGTGAATAAATTTATATCATGGAAG
>JAZLLJ010000041.1:0-9372 GCA_045598065.1 Acutalibacteraceae bacterium | reverse complement strand
CATATTGATAGCACCGTCACCGTTGCAGTCACCGCGAATCTGCTGACCGGGAGTCAACTGCGTTGCCGCTGTGCCGATGAGTACAAGCGATGTGACCATCGCCAAAATCACAAGCAAGCGTGTCAAATGCTTTTGTTTCATGAATTCTACCTCTTTCTTTATATATTTCCGTTAAAAAGCGGATTTTCACAAGTAGTATTCTATCACACCCGCCTCAAAAAGTCAATGCGGAACAAAAAGAAAACCCCACTCGTTGGCCTTGAGTGGGGTTTTGGTACGTTTTTTGTTTTAGTTTTTGATAACACCGACCTGACCGACGGAATACCGTTGGGCATTCAGGTTCTCATCGAGATAGTAGCGGTTGACAGAGAGTTTGTTTCCGTCCACGCTCATCACGAGGAAGGAGGACTCATAACCTGCCATTGCCTCATGAAGCATCAAATTCGGATAGGAGCAAGTCTGACCGCCGTCATTCTTGCCGACGTACATCACGCCTTTTTCGCCGCCATTGGACAGTTCGCCATCCATTCCGGAACCGGCGTTTTGCAGATAAATCGGGCCGTTGCCACCTTGGAAGTATTTGATGTCGCCCTCGGTGGTGTAAGACGTCGTGCCGATGGCATCATCTTTCAGCGGATAGGTGGTGTAGTAGTCCTCGTTGACGTGGGCGCTGATAACGAAGTCCACGCCGTACTGCTCGAAGATGTCAATCGCCGAACGGCTGGTCGCATCGTCCATATCGCGCTCGTTATGGCAGTAGAACGGCCAGTGCAGGAACACCACTTTGAATTTCTTCTGGGTACTGCTCAAATCCGAGCGCAACCAAGCAATTTGGGTGGAATCCAAGTTGCCGTTGTGACCGCTGTCGAGCACCACGAAGTGCACGTCGCCGTAGTCATAGGAATAATAATCGGTCGAGGTGTTCGTGGTATCGTTGTTGAAGAAGTACTGCACGTAGTTGTTATCGTGGTTGCCGTTGGCGACAAACCACGGATGCTCCGCAAAGTACGCATCATCACCGTACAGGTTGTTCGAGCCGTTGATGGTGTTGCGCCACGGCGAAATGGAACTCATACCGTCGTCACTGCAATACACGAAGTCGCCGCCGGACACGAAGAACGAGGCATTCGGCGCCACCGAAAGGGCTTTACTGAAGATGGTGGAAACGCCGCGCCATCCTTTCTTATCGCTGTTTTCAGGCTGGGTATCGGCGGTGTAGATAAGCGAGAAATTGCCGACCGTTTCCGGACGGGTGGTGAAGGTGTAAATGCCGCTCCACACATCAGCGGAGGCATCGCCCACACGGTAGGAATAGGTGGTGTTGTAGCTCAGACCGTCAATCACACCTTGGTGGACGTAAGTCGTCACCGGGGAAGCCATACTGCTGCGTTGACTCCACTCGTAGTCGTATTCATAGGTCGTTTTGGAGTAGTTGACGAACTCGTTGAGCTGTTTCGTGTAATTGTCGGTCACGGCAATTTCACGAGCGGAAGCGAAAGAGCTTTCGCCGGTCGCCACGCCCTGCACGATTTGGATTTTCGGGCTGGTCATATTGGCGAAACTGTGGAACGACACACCGTATTTGGTGCAGGCATCGTCAAAGTAAGTCAACGTCACAAGGTCAATGTCCGCGCTGCCGGAAATCGTCGGCGACGGCGGATTCGGCGTACTGCCGCCCGACACCGTTACGCCGGTCGTATCCGGCTCGCCCCACGTCACGACTCCGTCGTGGGCGTGGAACGCCTGCACGGTATATTTCGCGCCGGCAACCGCTTTGCTATTGGTATCGGTGTAGGAGACGGTCGAAGCGCCGAGCACGGTTTTCACCGTTTTCCACGCCGAACCGTCAAAGCGATACAGACGATAGCCCGTCGCACCGTTCACCGCGTTCCACGTAATGGTCGCGCCGGTGCTGACTTTGGTCGCCGTGCCGAGAATGGTCGCCGCAAGATTCACGCGGCCGCGCATACCGAGCGGATCATAGGTGCTCCATTTAATCGAGTCGCCGGAGCCGGTGTACGCCTGCACGGTGTAGGCATATTCCGCGCCGATAACGATGTCGTAGTCGGTATAAGTCAGCGTGTTGTTGTTCGCAATCGTGGTCACCGTTTTCCAACTGCCGAGTGTTTGATTTTCCACCGTGCGGCGATAGATACGGTAGCCGGAAGCACCGTTCACTTTCGCCCACGTGATTTTAATGCCAAGATTGTCCGCCGTGGCCGTTCCCACGTCCGGCGCGCCGAAGGTGGGCGTTGCGGTCACGTCAGCGGATTTTTGACTCCACGCCGTCTCGCCGCCATCGGTTACAAACGCCTGCACCGTAAAGGTGTAGGTTTCGCCTGCGTTAAGGTCAAGCACATCGTAAGACGTCGTCGCACCGTTGTTGATGGTTTTCACAGTGTTCCACGTGCCGTTAACTTTCTTATACACACGATAACCGGAAGCACCGGTCACCGCATTCCACGACACGCGAACGCCGGTAGAAGTTGCCGTCGCGGTGACACCTTGCGGCGTCGGCACGTCGGATTCTTGCTGCACTTCGCTGTACGTGGCTTCCACCGACACGTTGCCTGCCGGCATCGTAAAGGTGGTAGAAGCGGAGGTCGCGTTTGCAAAAGTCACGGCGGTCGAGCCGGACTTCACCACCCATTTGTCAAACACGTAGCCGGAAGCGGCGGAGTTGGCGGAAACGGTGATGCTGTCCCCCACGTTTGCAGTAGTTTTGGAAGCCGAACCGTTAGTCACGGACACGGTGTAGTTGATTTTCTTAAAAGTTGCCGTCACCGCCACGTTTTTCGCCGGCATCGTAAACGAGGTCGACGCGGAAGTGGCGTTCGCAAAAGTCACGTCGGAAGACGTCCATTTGTCGAAGGTGTAACCCGTCGGCGCAGAGCCAGCGGTCAGATTCACCGTATCGCCTGCGGCAGCAGAGGCTTTGTTCGCCGTACCGTTGGTGACAGACACGGTGTAGGTGGTGGTCTCGCCGCCGGTCGTGCCGTCAGTCAGCACCGCACGGGTGATGGTGTATTTTGCATCGGTACCGCTCAAATAGATGCGGTCCGCCGCCTGAGACGGCGTAAAGGTAAAGGTCTGTGTGCCGGAAGTTCCCACCGCAATGGTGGCAGGAGTTTCGGTCTTCGTGCTACCGTTATACAAGCGAATTTCCATCGGAACCGAGCCGGAAACGTTGACGTCCAACGTCAGCGTATAGGTCGTGCCCGGCACAAAGTTAATCATTTGATACAGCGCTTTTGTGCCGCTGTTGCCGTTGTCGATATAAAACGAACCGGCGTTGAAAGTCGACTGTCCGGCACCTTTATCAACGCCGCCGTCTTTCCAGCCGAAGTCGGAAGCGCTCGTGTTTGTCACCGCGAAGTCGCCGTTGATAAACAGGTTGGTGCCGGTCGTCGTGCCGCCGCCCTGTTGTTGCGTGGTCGTGGTGGTTTCCGGCGTCTGCGTGGTGGTCGTGGTCGTTGCGGCAGACGTTTCGCCGCCGGTGTTATCGGTCAAGGTGACGTTGCTCAACTTAAAGGTGGATTTGTAGCCGCCGAACATAATGCGGTCCATTCCCTCCGTGGCGGTAAAGGTGTGGGTAAAGGTGCCGTTGGAGAGCGTTTTCACATAGTTGCTGTCGGACGTATCGTCCAAGTACAGTTTCAGTTCGCCGGACAAATCCGACACCGTACCGGTGATGGTGTAGTTGTGGCCCGGCACAAAAGCAATCATCTCATACAAAGCTTTACGGGTTTCGTTGCCGTTCGTGATACTGGCAACGCCGTTCGAGACCGACACGGTCGCGCGGTCGGTTTTCCAACCGAAATCAGCCGCGGATTTATTCTCCACCGAGAAATCGCCGTTCACAAGATAATTGTAGCCCGTTGCCGGCATGGTGGTGGGTTTCGTTTTGTACGTCGCCGTCACCGACACGTTGCCGTTCGGCATCACAAAGGTGGTCTGCGACGAGGAGGTCGAGCTGAGCGTCACGGCGGTAGAGCCGCTGTCCACCGTCCATTTGTCGAATACCATACCGGAAGCGGCGGTGTTGGCTTTAATGGTAACGGATTCGCCCGGCATCGCGTTAGACGGGGTTGCCGTGCCGTTCGTCACGGTCACGGAATAGCTTTCAAGGCCTTCGCCGTCCATCGGCACTTCGTAAATGTTGTCGTACCAAGTCGAAATAGCGCTCGAACGGGAAATGGTAGAAGACGTATGCGCTCTCACCCACAGTTTCGAGCCGGTGTCGCCGGACCAGTGCGCATGAGCCGGATCCACGTCTTCCGGATCGCGGTTATCGTATTTGATACCGTAGATTTTGTAGCTCGTACCGAGCGAGGCCGGAAGCGTCCAGTAGGGTTTCGCCTGCTGTGTGGCGAAGTCCCATTCATAGACGGTACGACCTTTGGAGAAGAACAGCCGCTCGCCGTCGGAAGCAAGCACCGAATAGGTGTCGCCGGTGGAGCAAAGCACTTCGTGGTTCGCGCCGGTCAAATCGGAGGCGTTCGACCAACGCATCAACTGTTTCGTAGAGCTGTTGATGTAGTAAATGCCGTTCGTCACGTAATCGTTATTCACCAGTTGCATCGGCGAATAATCGCAGTTTTGCCAAAACGCGCTGTCATAGGTAGTGTAGTCGCAAGCGTACTCGTAGTCACGCGAACCGCTGCTCGGAATGTGGCCGAACGCGGATGTAGAAGTCAGCAGATAATCGTGCTTCGTTTTGCCGAGCATATCCGGCATGGAATCATCCCACGTGGCATCCATAAAATAACGCTCTTGAACAACGTTGCCATCCTTATCCTTAATGACGTTGCCATTCTCATCCTTTGCGGGAAGAATCACAACGTTCCACGCGTGGTTGAGCGCCGCGGAATTGGCATACCACAACTCAATGCCGCATTGACGGAGCAAGAACTCGCACGCGAGCGAAAAACCTTTGCACACCGCATCACGCATTACGATAGCGCCGTACATGTCGTAGGACGTACGGGGCAGTTCCGACAACTCGCCGTTCGCTTCGCGCTGATAGTTGTCGAAGTCGTACTCCGTCCAGTCCACCATACGGTCGTGGATGATAACGATTTTCTGCAAATCGGTCAAGGAGTTGTTGCCTTTCACACCGTCCAAGAAGTACTCGGCATTGTCCAGCACTTCCTGATACATCTCGTGGTAATCGGACGCCGTGTAGTAGTAAGAGGAGAAACGCACCGCAGTACACACAAAATTGCTTCCGACATACCCGATGTCGATGCCGCAAGCTTTGCAATGGAACAAACGGGGGCAGTTATACCACAGATAATCTCGCAACGCATTCAAAAGACTATCCGGCACTTTTTTAAGGTCGGTCGGAAGTGCTTGCGAACCCGTAGGCTCGTTCCAGAACGTCTCAAACGCCCACGCCTCCAACGCATCCAAGTCGATATAACTTGCCAGCTGATTGATTTCCTCAATCGACGGCTTGCCGTCGTCATCCGGCGACGGATCCACGCAATCAACCGGCGACGGATCGTCGTAACCGACGACGTCCGACAACGCCAGCGTCGGCATTGCTGTCGTCAGCAACATAGCAAACGCCAGCAACACGGTAAGAATTCGTTTCATAAAATCGGTCTCCTTTCGTGCCGCAAACACAGCACATACAATTACAGAATAACTATACCATATTTAAGTGGAAAATGCAACAAAAACTTTTTTGTTTTTTCGGTCGGTTTTGGACAGATTGAACAGAAAACCGCCTTTCTCTCGGAAAACGCAAAAAATCCCTGCGAACACAAGGTTCGCAGGGATTGGTGTTGCCCCATTTTAGGGCTGTTTTGTTTTACGCAGCGGGAAATTCCGGTTCACTGCTGACCATCGCACAATCACAGTTGTACGAAGTCATGACGTATTTGCCATAGTCGCAGTCTTCCCACTCGGCGGCCATTTTTTCGCGCCGGACGTGCCGGTCAAAAGGGACTGGCCATCTGCCGAAAGGTAGAAACCCGCGGCCTCGCCGTCTTGCAATTGGTTAAAAGTTTCCCGAACAGGATCTCCTTTGAGTTGTTTACAATGCACTCATAAACTACTACGCGAGTTAGTCACCGTAGAAGTACTTGTCGTACGCGTCTTCAATTTCTTCCGCCCACTTCTCCAGCTCTTTCTTAGAGGCGCTGTTGATATAGAACGGATCGTCCTCTTCGAATTCCTCCAACGTCGGATTATTGTAGACTTTGATGGTACCTTTTGCAGTAGAGCTGTGTTTGCTCTCAACATAACGGCTCTCGTATTTGTATTCATAGCTCCTATCCACTTCAATCTCCAAGCTGTTTTTGGAAGCATGGATAACAAAGACGAGCTCTTCGGAGTAACTATAACTTTCGTCATACTCCTCATCGTTGTTTTCGTCAGACTGTTCAATCGTCAGCGTTTTGTCTTTGCAGTTGAAGGTCATAGTGAGGATTTCTTCTTCCTCGCCCTTGCCGTTCACGTCGATGAACGTAAAAATGTCTTCGTCGCCGTCGCGTTCGCCTTCGACGATAAAGAACGTGTCGCCGTCTTCGTCATAGACTTCGACATTCTGCAAACGGAAATCGCCGCCGAGGAACTGGATACCGAACGCCAAGTCGCCGTCGTACTCAACTTCGACACAGGCGAACTTGCCTTTATAGAGCCAGTAACTGATATCGATGTCTTCCATATGTTCCAATTCATAGATCAGATCGTCCATGGAATCTTCGAATTCGTCCTCAATCTCGCTCCACAAATCGTCCATTTCCTTTTGCATGCTTTCCGCAAAAGTGTCACACGCGATTTCGACAATATCTGCCATATCGTCGCCGGTGATGGTCATGGTGTAGCCCTTGCAGTTACGTTCTTTTCCGTCAACCTCGTATTTTTCCGAGCCAGTGGATTCGATTTTGATTTCGTCCAGTCTCTTCTTTACCGCTTTTTCGGTTTTTCCTAAATCAGCGGTATCGCTCTTAACAAGCATTTTGTAGATCATCTCGACGACCTTGTTCAGAGATTCCTGGCCCAAATCGGCTTCATCATCCAGAAGATCGTCGAGGTATCCGTAATCATCGGATTTGTAGTCATATACGGCGGTGCCGTCTAAAATCTTGTCAACGTTCACTTTAATAGCGGTGTCGTTGAATTCCGCTTTGAAATCCACCGGTTTGTCGCCGTCTGCTTCCACACTACCCGAAAGCTGGATAGCACTGCCGTCGCGAGCCATCTTCACGTTAACGGAAGAATCGTATGAGTGCTTGTCACCGTCAGAATAAGAAGATTTTTCTTCCATTTCCAAATTGACGTCTACACCGTTTTTAACGCTGTCGGGTTTGTATTTGCCGATTTCTTCAAAGAGATAACCGCCGTCGAAAAGCGTCTTCTTCGTAGCGCTCATCAAAGCACGGTGCGGATTATTCCAGTACAGACAATAGAACAACACGCCTGCCACCACAACAGCAACCGCCGCAATTATCGCAATAATCGCGCCTTTGCTCATTTGGAAATGCGGTTTGTTCATGCTCGGCCACGTCACACCGTCCGCCGGTGCAGGAGTCGGAAGCGGCGCAGGCGGCGTAACTTGCTGTTGGTAGGGATAGCCCTGCGGTTGTTGGGGATAGTTCTGTTGCTGGTAGGGATAACCCTGCGGTTGTTGCGGATAGTTCTGTTGCTGATAGGGATAACCCTGCGGTTGCTGATAGGGATAACCTTGCGACTGGTAAATAGTCGTTTCTTGCGAAGAAGTCATCGGTTGAATCGGCAACCCGGTGTTAGGATCAATGTTCGGTTCCATAAATAATCCTCCTCAAAAAATATAATCGTGAATTACATTCCGTACATACCATACGTATTGTTCGTAGACACGCCGGCATATTCCATCAGTTCGCTCATCGTTGCACCGGCAATGTCAAAGGGATTGGTTTTCTTAAATTCTCTGATTTCCGGATCGGTATGGATGCGAAGCGATGCGTTGCTTTTCTGGCCTTCCATTTCCAAATCGTTCGCGGTAATCTCCAAACTGTCTTCGTTGATTTCCAAATGGAGCGGATATTCTTCACCGTCAACCGTTACCACCATATCGCCGGTTTCTTTGGTATACGTGAAAGCGAAGATTTCGTCATCCTCGTCGTCTCCCTCAATAACACGAACGATATCTTGGTCTCCGTCGCGCTCCCCTTTGATGGTGAAAACCGCTTTGCGACCGGAATACAGTTCAATGTTTTGCAGACGGTAGTCACCACCGTGGAAATAGATGCCGGAATCATCTTTTTTACCGTTGTCTGCTTCAAGGCACGCCAACTGTCCTTTGTAGACGTAGAAGCGCAACGTCGTATCTTCCTGCTCTTCAAGCGTGTCAAGGAACGCTTTCATCGACTCATCCTGCGGTTGACCGAGCGCATCGAGATAAATCGTCACCAAATCCGCCGAATCCTCACTGGTCAACGTGAACTTGAATCCTTTGCATTTGCGTTCTTTTCCGTCCACTTCGATTTTCTTCGAATCGACCTTTTCGAATTCCACGTCTTTTAGGCGTTCGCGGATGTTTTTCTCGAAGGCATCTCCGTCGAACTCGGTGCTCTTCGTTTCCGAAGTTGCGAGTTTATAGAACTCTTTCAGCCCTTCGTCAATGGTTTTTTGGTCTATACCCTGCTGACTCAAAACTTCGGCAAGGAAGCCTTCGCCATGTTCCGAATAGTTATATACAATCGTACGATCGTTCGCTCCGTCAATATTCAAGCAGAGTTCCGAATCGTTGAGTTCCATATCGACTGTCAAAGTGTCTTTGCCTTGTTGCAACGTAATCAGTGCTTGCAACACGTCGGTATTTTTGGCAAACGACATATCGACCGCGTTTTCTTCGCCGTCCACGTGAATGTCCATGGCGCTAATCGGTTTTTCCGGCTTGAACGTTTTCAAGTCTTCCGCCAAATAGCCACATTCCGAGAACGTTTTTCTAAGACTGCTGGCAAACAATCTTTGCGGATTGTTCAAGTAGAGGAAATAATAAGCGGCGCCGGCGGCGGCCAAAATGACCACCACGATTGCTACAATCAGCGCAATCAGTCCGCCTTTCCCCTTTTTCTTCGGTTGGAACGATTCTCCGTTCGCCCAAGCCGCCGGTGCAGTGGGCATTGCCGGAACATCCGGCTTCGCTTGCGGCACCGGTGTAGCCGGTGCGGTCGGAGCTTCCGGCGCCATAAACGGGTTGGCCTCCGGCGCAGCAGGTGCGGCCGGTGCGGCCGGGGCTTCCGGCGCCATAAACGGGTTAGCCTCCGGCGCAGCAGGTGCGGCCGGTGCGCCCGGAGCTTCCGGCGTCATAAACGGGTTAGCCTCCGGCGCAGCAGGTGCGGCCGGTGCGGCCGGGGCTTCCGGCGCCATAAACGGGTT
>JAZLLJ010000040.1:0-10429 GCA_045598065.1 Acutalibacteraceae bacterium | reverse complement strand
TATCTACGGCTGCGGTACAAACGTCATTCCTGCTGCCAAACAGTACGGCACCAAAGTGGTGTTCGGTATTGAACTCGGAAACTCCGGCGAGGGCGACCACGTGGACTTCCACGATGAAGGCATCTACACCGCTTGGTCGGAACTGTATAAACTGTCCTTGAAGGTGAAAAACCGCGAACTCGACAAAGACGTTCCGGTCGGCTACGCCATCCACTCGGAATCCACGATGAAAGGACTTCGTCTCCACTGGGGCGATTATCTCAACTAAAAAACAAATCCCGCTTTGATTTCAAAGCGGGATTTTTGTGGATTATTTCGGAGGAAGTATGAAGAACAAGCAATTCAAGGGGAGCGCGATGCTCACGCTTTGCGCGCTGATTTGGGGCTCGGCATTTGTTGCCCAAAGCACCGCGATGGACTATGTTGGCCCGTTTACATTTCAGGCGACACGTTCGTTTTTGGGGGCATTTGTGCTGCTGCCGTGGATTCTCGTGCGCCGCAAAAAGGGAACAGCCACCAAAAGCGATCGCAAACTCTTTTTGCCGGTCGGTCTTGCCTGCGGTGTGGCTTTGTGTTTTGCTTGCTGTTTACAGCAATTCGGCATCTATTTTAACGACCTTGCCGCCGAGATCGCGGGTACGGCGACCGATGGCGCCGTAGTGGGAAAAGCGGGATTTGTGACCGCTTTATATATCCTGCTTGTGCCGCTGTTTGGGCTGTTTTTCAAGAAAAAAGTGGGCAAAAACGTTTGGTTCGGCGTGGGACTTGCGCTTTTTGGCTTGTATCTTCTGTGTATGACCGGCAAAACCACACCGGATTTCGGTGATGTTCTCGTATTCGGAAGCGCGATTTTCTTTGCTATCCAAATTCTCATTGTAGACCGTTTTATCGATCGGGTGGACGGAGTGGAACTCTCCTGCTTCCAATTTTTCGTGGTAGGGGTGCTGTCCACGGTGGCGATGTTTGTGTTTGAAACGCCGTCGATGTCCGCTGTGTGTGATGCGTGGGTGGAAATCCTTTATGCCGGCGTAATGTCGAGCGGACTTGCCTACACGTTGCAGATTCTCGGTCAAAAATATACACCGCCGACGCTCGCTTCGATGCTGATGAGCCTCGAATCGGTGTTTGCGGTGTTGGCGGCGGCAGTGTTGCTCGGCCAAATTCCCACCATCGTGCAAGTTGTCGGTTGCGTGCTGATGTTTACGGCCATCGTGTTAGCACAACTACCGGAAAAAGCGAAAAACTGATTGTATTTACCCAAGAAAAGAGGGGTTTCTTGTGGCGATTTTTAAATGTAAAATGTGCGGCGGCGATTTGCAGGCGCAAGACGGCGCTTGTGTTGTGGAGTGCGGCTATTGCGGCACAAAACAGACCGTTTCCGCCACTGACGACGAAAAGCGTGTCAATTTATATAACCGCGCCAACCATTTGCGCATGAACAGCGAGTTCGACAAGGCTGCTTCGCTGTATGAGCAAATCGTTGCGGAATTCCCGAACGACGCCGAGGCGTATTGGGGCCTTTGCCTTTGTAACTACGGTATCGAATACGTGGACGATCCGGTGACGAGCGCCAAAATCCCCACCATCCACCGCGCGAGTTTCGAGAAAATGCGCAAGGATGAGAATTACGAGCGTGCGCTGGAAAACGCGGATGCGACCGCGCGGCTTGTGTATCAGGAGCAGGCGAAAGAAATCGACCGCATTATGGGCGAAGTGCTTGCGATTTCGCAAGACGAAAAGCCGTACGATATTTTTATCTGCTACAAAGAGACGGACGAAGTCGGCGGCCGCACGGTGGATTCGGTTATTGCACAAAATATCTATGATGTGCTGACCGACAAAGGCTACAAAGTCTTTTTCTCGCGCATCACGCTGGAAGACAAGCTCGGCGCGCAGTATGAGCCGTACATTTTCGCGGCGCTCAACTCGGCCAAAGTGATGCTCGCGGTCGGCACGGATTACGAATACTACAACGCCGTTTGGGTGAAAAACGAGTGGCGGCGGTTTTGGAAATTGGCGGCGGCGGACAAGTCGAAAGTGCTGATTCCGTGCTACAAAGATATGGATGCCTACGACCTCCCCAACGAGTTTAAGGGGTTGCAGGCGCAGGATATGGGCAAAGTCGGCGCGATGCAGGATCTTTTACGCGGTATCGACAAGATTTTCGGAAAAGACAAAAAAGCGGCTGCGCCTACTGCAACGGCCGCACCGATGACCGCACCTTCCGGCAACGTGGGTGCGCTGCTCAAACGCGCGTTTATGTTTTTGGAAGACGGCGAGTGGCAGGATGCCAACATCTACTGCGAAAAGGTGCTTGACCAAGATCCCGAAAACGGCAATGCCTATTTCGGTAAATTGCTTGCGGAATTGCGGGTGAAAAAACCGAACGAGCTGAAAGATTTTCCCCGTCCGTTTGACCAACTGGTAAACTATCAAAAAGTGTTGCGGTTCGGCGATGACAATCTCAAAAACAGCCTGATTTCCTGCAACAAATATATCATCGACCGCAACGAAAGCGAGAGGCAAAACGAGATTTACGACAACGCTGTGGAACTGATGGGAATGTACGGCGAAAAATCGCTTTATGAAGCCGCGGAAAAATTTCGCTCGATTTCAGGGTTTAAAGATGCGGACGAAAAAGCCGCGGAGTGTGAGATCAAAGCGGAGGAAATGCGCAAAGAAGCGATTTACAACACCGGCAAACACTTTATGACGGGAACTTCGACTATCAGTCTTCTTTCGGCTATCATTCGGTTTGAGAAGATTCCCGACTACAAGGATTCTGCCGCTTTGATCGAGCAGTGTCAAGAACAGATTAACATTTTGCAAGCGAAAGCGGAAGAAAAGCGTATTGAAAAGGAAAAAAACGTAAAAAAACGCAAAAAGAAATTTATGATTATGGTTTTGTGTTTTCTTGTTCTTGCGTTGCTCTTCATCCTTCGAATGATTTCATAAAAAAAGACCGTCTGCGGACGGTCTTTTTTTGATGCTCCTCGCATAAGGATATACAAAATCCACTGTGAAGGAGAGACAACCTATGGAATTACACGCGAAACCCCAAACGGTGACGACTGCCGCCGTTTTACTGGATGCCGCCGAAGAAAAACCGGTGGATGCGGACGTGGTGCTTCCCGATTACTGCCCTGACGTGGCGGCAATTCTTACCTGTGAACTCACACCGTCGGTCACGGCCAACGGATGGAACGGCGACAAACTGACGGTGGACGGCACGGCGCTTGTACGGGTGTTGTATTTGGCGGAAGATCGCCGCTGTGTGCATACCTACGAGGTAAGTCAGGCGTTTTCCGCCGGCTTTTTGACCAACGGACGGCCGGGCGAAACAGCGGTGACGGTGACGGCTTCCACCGAATACGTCCATTGTCGGGCGGTGAGTCCGCGGCGACTGGATATCCACGGCGCATTTTGTGTAAAAGCCACTGCGGTGACGGCAGGCGGACAAACGGTGCTTGCGGACGTAGCGGACGACACGGTGTTTCTTAAAACCGAGGAAATTACCGCATCTGTTCCGGCAGTCAGCGCCCAAAAACCCTTTTCGGTCAACGAAACACTCGGTAGTGCCGACGGCATCGACCGCGTATTGCGCAGTTGTGCCGTTCCGGCGGTAAACGAGGTGAAAGTGCTGGCAGGGAAAGTGATTGTGAAAGGCGATTTGCACGTGGACGGTCTGCTTGGCAAAACAGAGGGCAACACCGCCGAAAAACACGTGGTTTTGCCGTTCAGCCAAATGTTGGACGTTCCCGGTATAGACGATTCTATGCCGGTGGAGGCGCGTGCTGTTGTGAGTTCCCACGGCTTGCGTATCGAAGAAGACGGCGGCGGAAAAATCTTGTATTCTTCCACCAAATTGCTGTTGTCGGCACAGGCGTGGAAAGAGGAAACGGCCGCGGTGGTCACGGATATGTACGACACCACGATGCCGTTGATTGCCGAAAAAACCGAGATAAAATCTCGCTGTCTGACGGCAACGGAATGCGGCGAAATTGCGGTGAAACAGTCGATGGAACTGCCGAGTGATGTAACGGAAATTCTGTCCGTTTGGTGCGAGGCAACGCCTCTTGGGGCGACAGCAGACGAGGGGAAAACCACGCTTTCCGGGCGGCTTACGGTGCATTTGCTCGGTGCGGACGGCGAGGGACAAATCCAATATTACGAGCGCACCGCCGATTTTTCTGAGCCGCTTGACGGTACGGCTTCAGCGGAAGAAGACACGCTTTCGGTGCTGTCTACCGACGTGGTTGCGGAATCGACCGACCGAATGACGGTGACGGCGCATCTGTGGCTTTGCCGCCGCCGATTCGGGGAAACGGCGCTTGCGGCGGTGACGGCGGCGACGGGGGACGAGACGGCCGCCTATCCTTCGAGTGATGCGGCGGTAAAGATGATGTATGCCGACGCCGGCGAGAGTCTTTGGGACGTTGCCAAAGCAGGGCATACCTCGGTTGCGGCGCTCAAAGCCGAAAACGAGTTGGAAGGCGATATTCTGGAAAAGCGCACGATGCTGCTTGTGCCGCTGTTATAAGAAAAAACGGGTTTGGAACACACGTTCCAAACCCGTTTTGGTTTATTCGTCTTTCGGTTTTTCTTTGGCCGTTTTGTTGAGGATGAGTACCGCACCGGCGAGAAGCCCCAGTACAACGAAGACACCGACAAGTCCTTGGCCGATGACCGATAACATATCGGAAAGGGGAAATCCCATTGCAATTATCATCGTTACACCCTCCTTAAAGTAAACCCGACACGAGGTGGAGCATCAGTCCGCCGGCGACCACCGAGGCGACTTGGCCGGACACGTTGACGCCGATGGCGTGGGGAAGCAGGAAGTTTTGGCTGTCTTCCTCGCGGCCGAGCTTATGCACGATACGCGCCGACATGGGGAAGGCAGAAATGCCTGCCGCGCCAATCATAGGGTTGATTTTGTTCTTTCGAATGAACAGGTTGAGGAACTTGGCAAACAACACACCGCCGGCAGTGTCGAAGATGAACGCCACGAGGCCGAGCCCCAAAATGAGCAGGGTTTCCCACGTGAGGAACGCTTTCGCCGTCATACCGACTGCCACGGTGATGCCGAGGAACAGTGTGACGAGGTTGGCAAGCACGTTTTGGGCCGTCTCGGAAAGGCTGTTGAGCACGCCACATTCACGAATGAGGTTGCCAAACATCAAAAAGCCGATGAGTTCTACACTGTCCGGCGCGATAAGGCCGGTGATAATCGTTGCCAAAATCGGGAACAGAATACGGGTGAGTTTGCTCACCGATTGGGGAGCATACGGCATACGAATAAGCCGCTCTTTTTTGGTTGTCAGCAGTTTGATGATAGGCGGCTGGATGATCGGTACCAGCGCCATATAGGAATACGCGGCAACGATGATGGCGGACAGGTATTTGGAGCCGAGCTCCTGCGCCACAACGATGGAGGTTGGGCCATCCGCCGCGCCGATAATGGAGATGGACGCCGCGTCGCGTAAACCAAAGCCGCAAAGCCCTGCCATCGCAAAGGTGAAGAAGATACCGAATTGCGCCGCCGCGCCGAAAAGCATCAGTTTCGGGTTGGAGAGCAGCGGACCGAAGTCAATCATTGCGCCGATACCGATAAACAAAATCAGCGGTAACAGCTCTTGGGATTTCACACCCACGTCATAGAGAAACGTCAGGTTGTGCAGCCCTTCGGAAAGTCCCGGCAGGTTGACTAAAATCGCGCCGAAACCGATGGGGAGCAACAACGACGGTTCCATCTCTTTTTTGATGGCAAGGAAGATGAGTACACCGCCGATGGCCCACATGGTCATCAGTTTCCACCAACTGCCGTCATAAAACATCGAGAGCAGATTTTGAACGAGCGGTTCAAAAAAGGTCATTCAAAGCACCTCACAGAAGTTTGTTCATTGTAAGACCGGTAATGAGTTTCGGATAGAAATAGGTAGATTTTTGCGGCATTTTTTCGCCCTCGCGCGCCACGGCGCTGATTTCGGTCACGCGGGTGGGATTCAGGATAAAGCAGGCATCCGCACCGTTGTCGGTCAGCGTTTTCGCTTCTGCCGCATCGCGCGTATAGGTGAGTTTGCCGCCTGCCGCCATTGCCGCTTTATCGATGCCGCAAAGGCGTTCGAGCAGGAGAGAGTGGAGCAACGTTACGTCCAACTCACGGAGGGCTTGAGAGGCGTTCGGAAGCACCGTTTTCATTTGCTCGAGGTCAGAAACAGTGAGAAGCGCCGCTTTTTCGCCGTCGTAGTAGCCGAACGCTTTGCCGCCGGCTTCATACACCGCGGCAAGGCGCGGCTCGATGTCCTCGAACTTGGCGAGGGGAAGCACGTCGCACACCGCGGCGGCATTTTTCAGGAAATTCATACTGTCAAAGCCGTCGATATTGTGGATGACACGGTGGGTGGGGAACACCACAAGCCCGTCGTGCTGCATCGCGCAAAGGAACATCATCACGCGGTCGGAATTGCCGGGTTCACCGCCCTCGGCGCGCAAATGGTCGCGGTAGCGAAGCGCGGTTTCATAGCGGTGGTGGCCGTCGGCAATGTAGAGCTTTTTGTCTTCGAACAGTTGGCACACGGCGCGCACGTCGTCGCCATCCGGCACCGCCCACAGCGAGTGGATCACGTCATCCGCATCGGTGAAGCGAGCGGTCGGTTCGGCGGCGCAGAATTTATCGAGAATGGCATCCACCGCGCGGTCGGGATCGTCATACAGCGAGTAGATTTGGCTGAAGTTGCAGCCGGTGGCGCACATTAAATCAAAGCGGTCTTGTTTTGCTTTGGAGAGAGTTTCTTCGTGCGGAAGTACCACGCCTGCCGAGAACGGCTGCAGTTCCACGGTGCAGGTGAAGCCGCGCAGAGTGTACGGCTTGCCGTAGGCGACGAATTCCTCTTGATAGATATAAAGCGCAGGTGCGTCGTCTTGCTTGAGCGCGCCGCAGTCGAGCCACGCTTTCAGCGTGTCGCCTGCCACCGCATAGGGATTCTCGCCCTCGCGAGGAAGCTCCAAGCGGATGATGTTTTTCTCGTTCGTGGCGAGAAAAGCGCGGCGCTGCTCGTCCGAAATAATGTCGTAGGGCGGGCAGCAGAGTTCGTCGATGTCGCCGGCGCCGGCGGTAAACCGCAGGGCACGGAAGGGTGCGATGTTGGCCATAAGGATTCCTCGATTCTTTTTATAGAGTTTTTACAAATTCCTCTATATTTTACCCACTTTTTCGCCATTCGTCAACACTTTTTGTGCGAATTTGAAAAAATGGCTCAATTCTTGTCTTTTTGGCAAAAAATGATTGCTTTTTTTCGGGGAGTATGGTACAATTTTTGTGTTCTAAATTTTAGCAAAAAAGGTGGTAAAAAACTATGGGAACTCTTAAAGGTGCTTGCATTATCGGCCAGTCCGGCGGCCCGACTTCCGTCATCAACGCCAGTGCTTACGGCGCGATCAAAACCGCGCTCGAAAGCGAGGATATCACGGCGGTTTACGGTGCGCTCAACGGCATCAAAGGCGTGCTGAACGACAACCTCATCGATATGGGTAAAGAAGATCCGGAGGAACTGGAACTCTTAAAATTCACCCCGTCTTCCGCGCTCGGCTCTTGCCGCTATAAACTGAAAGATCCGGATGACGACGATACCGATTACAAACGCATCCTCGAAATCTTCCAGAAATACAACGTCCGCTACTTCTTCTACAACGGCGGCAACGACTCCATGGACACCTGCAACAAAATCTCGAAATTTATGCTCCAAAACGGCTACGAGTGCCGCGTGATGGGTATTCCGAAGACCATCGACAATGACCTCGATGGTACCGACCACTGCCCGGGTTACGCTTCCGCCGCGAAATACATTGCCACCTCGATGATGGAGATTTATCGCGATGCGCGCGTGTATGACACCGGTATGATCACCGTGGTGGAGATCATGGGCCGCAACGCCGGTTGGCTGACTGCCGCCGCCGCTCTCGCCGGTGCGAAAGGCAACGGCGCGGACCTCATCTATCTGCCGGAAGTTGATTTTGATATGAACTCCTTCCTGGAGAAAGTCCGCGATATCTACGACCGCAACGGCAAATGCATCGTTGCCGTGTCCGAGGGTATCCACGATAAAGACGGCAAATACATCGCCGAGTACGCGACCGCTTCTGCCCAGCAGAAAGACAGCTTCGGCCACGCCCAGATGGGCGGTTTGGCCGCTTACCTCGCGTCTGTTGTGCAGCGCGAGACCGGTGCGAAAGTCCGCGGCATCGAGCTGAGTTTGCTCCAACGCTGCGCCGCGCACTGCGCTTCCAAAACCGACATCGATGAGTCCTTTGCCTCCGGTAAAGCGGCGGTCGAGAACGCCATTGCCGGCGTGACCGATAAAATGGTCGGCTTCGAGCGCTCCACCGATGAGAACGGCAACTACAAATGCAACATCAAACTGTTCGATTTGACCGTTGTCGCCAACACCGAGAAGAAAGTGCCGCTGTCCTGGCTCAACAAGACTCAAGACGGCCTGAACGACCTGTACGTTGACTATGCGCTCCCGCTGATCCAAGGCGAGACCGAAATGGTGAAAGAAGACGGCCTGCCGCGCTTCGCTAACCTCAAAAAAGTCCGCGTCTAATCGCAAAATCCAAAACACGCCCACCGTTTCGGTGGGCGTGTTTTTTCGTTTTGTGCGCGTAGGACAACGTCCCGTTGTGGGGTTTTTGCACAATAGTGTCTATGCACAAATGTATTTGGCTTCTCCTTGAGGAGAAGCTGTCGCCGAATGGCGACGGATGAGGTGTTACAAAAATCCACCACCTCATCCGTCACGGCTTGCGCCGTGCCACCTTCCCCTCAAGGGGAAGGCAGGACCGTCGAGGACGCCGGTCCCTACACCGCGTTTGTACGGCGATAAACGTTGCGCGAAAAACCCTCTTGTCGTGCGGCGAAAAACGTGATATACTGAATTTGCAAAAAAATTCAAAAAATTTTCAAAATTTCCCAATACATTCGCATTTTCAAAAGTTATGGTAATAGAAGCCAATGAAAATGGCAAAACGAAAGGAGAAATTTCTATGAAAAAACTGTTTTGTGTGTTGACGGCTCTGTGCCTACTTGCGAGCGTTGTGGCAGTCGGAACGATGACTGCCGCCGCGACTAAAGAGCAGGACGAGCAGATGCTGAGTACCGAGCCGACAGTAGCGGAAAATACGCCGCAATTCCGCGTGGTGACGGCAAAAGTGCGCCCGTATACCACGCCGGACAAATACGTGAATCCCGACGACTACGCCTCTGTGCGTGCGGAGTACGTGGTGTGGTTCTTTAACGATGAACGCGGCGAGGAGCGTTATCTTTTTGCCAAAGCTGCCACCCCGCGCGAGGAAGTCACCTATTGGCTGCCCGGCAAAAACCCCGATTACAGCACAATTGACCACACAGACGAGCAATGGTACGAGCATATCAAGTTTGAAATCCCCGGCAAAATGGTCGTGGGGCTGCCTGACAATGCCGAATGTGTGACCGATTGGTATTTCTACGGTGAGCAAGAGAAAAATCGCCCAATCAACGAGGAATCTGTCCGCAATTCCATTGAGGCAAAAATTGCTATGCAAAACAACGAGGACGTTGAAAATGGCGCTTCGGTTTCCGGCGCGCGGCTTGTGAATCCCTATCTGGAACTTGGTGGGTTTTACGATTTGGATAACGACGGTATCGCCGAAGAAGTGGGTTGGGATTATAACGGCGACGGCATTACCGAAATCGTTGCTATCGGTGTTGATCCGACCGCAACGTATATCGTGTATGCGCCCGGTGACGCAAACGATGACGGTGCGGTCAATATGAAAGACGTGCTGGTGCTTCGCAAAATTATTGCAGATATCGCCGTGGAGTATAACGAGATGAACGCCGATGTCAACGGTGACGGCGAAATCAACATGAAAGACGTGCTGGTGGTGCGTAAATACTTGGCAGGCATCATTACCTGCTTGTAATCCGCACAAAAACGCTGAAAGGGGCGGGGACGGTGAACTATACGTATATGGTTCTCTGTAAAGATGATACACTTTACACCGGATGGACCAACGATTTGGAAAAACGACTTGCCGCCCACAACGCCGGAACGGGCGCAAAATATACGAAACCCCGTCGTCCGGTCAAGATGGTGTACGCCGAAGAACACGAAGAAAAGCGCGATGCAATGCGGCGTGAGGCGCAAATCAAACAGCTTTCACGCCATGAAAAAGTGGCGCTGATTTCCTCGGCGCAAAATATCTTAAAATAACAAGAAGAAAACGCCTTGTCGGCTGACAAGGCGTGTTCCTTTACACAAATTTTGGCGTTTTCGGTTATCCCCAAATGCTTACGTCGTTCTCTTTGTCCGTTTCGGTGAGGTGAACGACCACTTTTTCTTCGCGCGCCGAAGGAATGTTGCGCCCGACGAAGTCACCGCGGATAGGC
>JAZLLJ010000039.1:0-3435 GCA_045598065.1 Acutalibacteraceae bacterium | reverse complement strand
AGATATACGTAGAAGCGCTTGGCGATAAAAACGAAGCCAAAATCGCCGATTACGAGAAACGGCTGAAAGAGTTTGGCTACAAGGTCAACCACCTCGACGGTCTGCCGGCGTTCTCTTTGGCAGACGAAAAACAGGTGTATTTCTACGGCAATCCCAAGCCGATTACCGCGCCGGAAGACTATATTAAAGCGGTTCGGCACAACGAAGCGCCGAAAGCGCCGAACAAATGGGGTATTTTCGAGGGGTTGCGCAGTTTTTGGCACAACCACATCAGCAAACTGCCGGATTACGAGGACTATGAGCGTGAGCGCGGACTGTACGAACTGGACAAATACCGTCTCGCCGAAAAAGCCGGTCTTGACGTAAGCGGTATCGCCGACAAAGCGAAAGAATACGAACAAAAATACGGAAACGAGTACGATACGTATTGCAGACACCAAGAGGTGGAAACGTGGGCACGCAATTTCAACAAGCGCCCGATGAACGCGGAGGAAAAAGCGTTTATCAACGATTTCAAGGCCGCTATGAAACAGTATCCCGACATCGCCGCGCAGATTATGAAAGACGCGCCGAACGTGTCCAAGGATATGCTCGAAGAACTCGTCTTCGCCGCGCAGCCGTATGCGGAACTCAGCCAAGCCGGCGACTTCGACAAGAAGACGTTGGGTGTGTTGAGCGCGTTGGGCGTGGCGGCGGAATGCGACCTGTTTTCCAGCGAACTGAAAGAGCAGATTTTCGGCTTGTGCAAAGCCCTGAATAAAGATTTCGGCTCGGCGCACGGTGCGGAATTCCTCACCGACGAGCAGGAAAAAACCATAACGAGCGATATGACCAAGAAAGAGCAAGCGGCGCAGCTAGAAGCGTGGACGCGCGATTTCAACAAGCGCCCGATGAACGCGGAGGAAGAAGCGTTTATCAACGATTTCAAGGCCGCTATGAAACAGTATCCCGACATCGCCGCGCAGATTATGAAAGACGCGCCGAACGTGTCCAAGGATATGCTCGAAGAACTCGTCTTTGCCGCGCAGCCGTATGCGGAACTCAGCCAAGCCGGCGACTTCAGCAAGAAGACGTTGGGCGTGTTGAGCGCGTTGGGCGTGGCGGCGGAATGCGACCTGTTTTCCAGCGAACTGAAAGAGCAAATCTTCGGCTTGTGCAAAGCCCGGAATAAAGATTTCGGCTCGGCGCACGGTGCGGAATTCCTCACCGACGAGCAGGAGAAACAAGCGGTAGCCGACCTCGAACCCGACAAAAACGAGCCGGAAGTCGTCGGTGGCGGCGAAAACGGCGTTGCGGATTTGGACGATAAGTACATCGAAGAAATGGAAAACGCTCTCCGCGCCATGACCGAGGAACAAAAACGGATTCTCGCCGACAAGATTGACGGGTTGACCGATGGCGAAAAAAACACCCTCGAAAAACTGGCGAAAAACTACGGCTTTGACATCAACAACCTCGATTTGAACAAAACCGTGTCCGAAACCGTCGACGAAAAAACGATGGATTTGCCGCAAATAAACGTGTAAACTACAAAGCATAAACAAAACCGCAGGAACTTTCGTTCCTGCGGTTTTTGTTATGTCGGTTTTTTGCGGATATGCTCAATACGCCTGCGGAAGATCTTTCATCGGGTTATCCTCCGCGATTTCGTCGATGGCCGTCTCCGGCCCGCGGCCGGGATTACGGAAGAACTGCTCGCGCACGGCGGTCAGCTCCTGAATCTGCGTATCGGGAACTTTCAAATGCTCGGCGCGCATGAGGATACGCGCCATACAGTCGAGCGTGCGCGCACATTCGTCCACCGTCGTCGAATTACCGGAATCCGCTTGGTTTGCCTTTTCCACGTTGGCTTCGATTTCTTCCGTAGAATAAGTTTGGGGGTGTTTTATCTCCAAAATAGACGACTCGTCCTCGACGGTTTTCGGGAAGAAAAGTTCATCATGCATCTTCTGGTCCGGGATATTCCACACACCGACGTCTTCCATCCGTTTGCAGATGTAACGGTTCAATTCCTCCACCGCGGCGAGTTTGTGATAGACGTTGCGTTTTACGCCGTCTTTCGCTTTGTGGTCGAGATAGGTATCCACACACGTCTTGATCATCGCCAATTTCATCGCCTGATTCTGCTTCTGGGTTAAGCCCTCCGTGTGCGGAACAATTTCGGTCTCATTCAGCATTTTCGTCATGCTTATCAGATTCCTGTACTCGCCGGAATCGGTGAACATAGAGGCATTTTCTAATTTTCCCACAAGCCGGTCCAGCTCGATTTCTTCCTCGTTCAAGCCCCGCACGGGACCGAATATTTTGTCGGCTTCTTTTTGGAAATCGTTAAGATTTGACTTTCTTTCATAAACGTCGTAACCGTATCCGGTCTGTTCCCCGTAGATCGTTTCGACGGCTTTATCGCCCGAAAAGAGCTCTCTCCACGTTCTCCCCAAGTCATAATACTTTTCTTTTAAAGGATCGCCATACCCATGATCTTCTAAAAGTTTCGGGCACGCCACCACGTATGGGAATTGCTTGACCCATTTGAGCATACTCTCGGGGTCGCGGCCTTTCGGGCCTTGTTTCAGCGCTTCCAGACCGCGCACAAACTCTTTTTTGTGGTCGTTCCAAAAAGACTCGCGCTGCTCCTGGCTTCTCCTCTCGAAATATTCCCTGCCTTCGTCGCCCTCGAAGACAGCGGAACGATAAGAGGTATGGTCGTAAGCGGTGAAATTCGCGTTGCCGATTTTCACCCTAAGGTTCTCCACCTCTCGTTTGAACGCTTCCACGCTCATTTTTTTCAGGCGAAGCTCTTTGCAGTTGGTATCCAATTCTCCGGGCATAGTCAATCACTCCTTTATTTAAACATTAAACTTCAATGCCGTGTCATCCATTTCATTGTTGTAGATCCCTTCAAACTCTTTCTGCTGTTTCTGTGACGCCTCCAAATCCACGTCGGGGCCATCTTGGAACGCGGTCGCCAGTTGATCCAGTTTGTGCATCGTCTCCTCACCGAGATTCATCGCATCGGCACGCAGCATAATGCGACCCATGCAGTCGAGCGTGCAGCGACATTCCTCCCGTTCATCGGCACGCAGGAGGGGAGCCGTTACCCCCAAATAAACATAATACTGTTTAGGTTTAAAATTTTGTGTACCCGATTCCTCCCCGAGCGACGTCGGCACTTTTCCATTGACAACGGAAACTTTCGGTGCGTTGGCAGGAATGTTTTTCACGCCGATACGGTTCAGCTCCTCGCAGACGTAGCGGTTCAGTTCTTCCACCGCGGCGAGTTTGTGATAGACGTTCGGTTTCACGCCGTCTTTCGCCTTGTGGTCGATATAGGCGTCGATTTGCGCTTTGATGGACGTCAGCTTGAACGCGTGGCGCGCTTCCGGCGTGTCCGGATAGACCTGTTCTTTGAATTTTTGGGGAAGCTCATCCGCATGG
>JAZLLJ010000038.1:0-14828 GCA_045598065.1 Acutalibacteraceae bacterium | reverse complement strand
CGCGTGGCGGAAAAACTCAATATCCCAATTGTCACTTACTGGAACGCCGTGGACCTCATCGAAAACGACCATCCGCTTTACTGCGGCCGCGCCGGCAATATGGGCGACCGTCCCGGCAACTGGGCGATCCAAAACGCCGATTTTATTTTGGCTGTCGGCACGCGCATTTCCATCCGTCAAGTGGGCTACAACTGGAAAACGTGGGCGCGTGCCGCCGAAGTAATGATGGTGGACGTCGACCGCGCCGAACTGAAAAAACCGACACTCCACGTGGAATACCCCGTGTGGGCGGATGCCAAAGACTTCCTCGAAAAACTGGATGCCGCCACGTCCGACACCGTCTTTGTTGGCGGCGTGTGGAACGACACCTGTCGCCGCTGGAAAAACGACTACCCGGTGGTACAGGAAAAACACCGCGTCGAAAACGGCGAAACCGCAAATGTTTATGCCTTTATCGACTATTTGAGCAACCGCCTGCCGGAAAACAGCCTCACCGCCGTGTCTAACGGCGCGTGCTGTGTCGTCGGCAACCAGGCCTACGCCATCCAAAAAGGCAGCCGTATGGCGAACAACAGCGCCATTGCCAGTATGGGTTACGGCCTGCCTGCCGCCATCGGCACCTGCATCGGCGGCGGCCGCAAACAGACGATTTGTCTCGAAGGCGACGGCAGTATTATGATGAATTTGCAAGAACTGCAAACCGTGCTGACCAACCGCCTGCCGATTAAAATTTTTCTCATCAACAACCGCGGCTACCACTCCATCCGTATCACCCAAACGAATCTTTTTAACAAGAATTTCGTCGGTGTGGGCGAAGATTCCGGCGACCTCTCGTTCCCGGATTTTGAAAAACTGTCCAAAGCGTTCGGCTATCCCTATCTCTCGGCCCACTCCAACGCCGAAATGAAAAAAGCGGTGGACGAAGCCCTTGCCGCCGACGGTCCGGTGTTTTGCGAAATCTTCACCGACACCGCGCAGGTGTGGGAGCCGAAGAGCAGTACAAAACGCCTGCCGGACGGCACACTCGTCAGCCCACCGCTCGAAGATTTGGCGCCGTTCTTGCCGCGTGAAGAACTGAAAGCCCAAATGTTCATTCCGCTGATGGACGAAGAATAAGCGCTCTCGCGAAAGGAGCCTGATATTTATGAAAAAAATCACGCTACTGGACTGCACGTTACGGGACGGCGGTTACGTCAACGACTGGAAATTCGGCGAGGCCGCCATTCGCGGCATCTGCAAAAAAATGGCGCAAACCGGCGTGGAAATCTGCGAAGTCGGCTTTATCAAAGGCGACACTTTCGATCCCAATCGCGCCGTCTTCCCGAATACATCCTGCATCGCCGACCTCATCGCCCCGAAAGACGACAAAATGCTCTACGTCGGCATGGTGGATATGAGTGCGCCCGTGCCGCTTGACCGCATCGCGCCCTGCGACGGCAGTTCCATCGACGGCATCCGCGTTATCTTTAAAAAAGAGAAGATCGACGAGGGCTACAAGTACGTCAAATATGCCAAAGAACAAGGCTATAAGACCTTCGTGCAGTTTGTCGGAACGGATATGTACTCCGACAAAGAGTTTATCGAGGGCATCGAGAAATTCAACCAGTTAGAGCCGGATGCAATGTCTATTGTGGACAGTTTCGGCCTTATCAAGAAAAAACAATTTCTCCGCCTTGTCCATTTGGCGGACAACAATATGAAACCGAACATCGCGCTCGGCTACCATTCTCACAACAACCTCCAACAGGCGTTCGGCAACTCGGAAGCGCTGGTGGAAATGAACTTAAACCGCGATATTTGCATCGACGGTTGCGTGTTCGGTATGGGCCGCGGCGCCGGCAACTTGAACCTCGAACTCTTTGCCGAATATATGAACGAAAACTACGGCACAAGTTACCGCGTTGAGCCTATGCTCGAAATTATGGACGAATACCTCACCGAGATTTATCAGACGAAATTCTGGGGCTATTCCCTGCCGCTGTATCTGTCCGCCAGCCTTGGCTGCCACCCGAACTACGCCATCCATTTGGCGGAACGCGGCACGCTGACCGTTAAGGCGTTTTCGGAACTCTTAAAATCCATTCCGGACGGCGACAAAGCCAAATTCTCGAAAGACAAAGCCGAGCAATACTACCGCGAATATATGGAAAATTTCCTCGACGACCGTGACGCGCTTTCGGCGCTCGGCGAGGCACTTTCCGGCAAACATATCGTGGTCGTAGCACCCGGCAAAAGCATCGCAGAACACGCCGACAGCGTGAAAGCGGAATTGCAAAAATCCGACACCGCCGTCATCGCCTTAAACTTCGACGGCGGCCAGTATCAAGCCGACTATATTTTCAGCAGCAATATGCGCCGCTTCGCCAAAATCCAGGAGAACACCGACGTTCCCTGCATCATCACGTCGAATATGAAAGAGGCGAAAAAAGCCGATTTTGTCGTGAATTTCAGCAGTTATGCTTCGGACAAAGCGGACATCATCGACAACTCCGGCGTCATGCTCCTAAAACTTCTGCAAGCCATCGGCATCAAAGAAGCCACCGTTGCCGGAATGGACGGCTATTCCCCCGACAGCGGCAACGTCTATTTTGACAAAACGCTGGAACACGATTTTTCGAGCCAAGCGGAAACTCGCAACCGTTTGATTGCGGGCGAACTGAAAGAGATTGAAAAAACAATGAAACTCCACTTCGTCACTCCCACCTATTACGAGATGTAAAAGGAGGTTTGCTTTATGGCAAACATCATTACCTTCGGTGAAATTATGCTGCGCCTGTCCCCCGATTCCGGCACGCGACTCTTTCAAAACGACCGCCTGACCGCCACGTTCGGCGGCGCGGAGGCGAACGTCGCCGTGTCGCTTGCACACTTCGGCGAATCCGTCGCGTTCGTGTCGAAACTCCCGGAAAATCCGGTGGGTAATGCCGCTTTATCCGCGGTACGCGCCTTCGGGGTAGACACCTCCCATATTGCCCGCGGCGGCGACCGGCTCGGCGTGTATTTTATGGAAAAAGGCGCCTCTCAGCGCGGCAGTGTCTGCGTTTACGACCGCGCAGAAAGCGCGATTGCCACCGCCACCGCCGCCGATTTTGACTGGGATGCGATTTTTGCCGGCGCCGACTGGTTCCATTTCACCGGCATCACCGCGGCGCTGTCCGATGAGTGCGCGGCACTCTGCAAAGCCGCCTGCAAAGCGGCAAAAGCCAAAGGCCTCACCGTCTCGTGCGACTTAAACTACCGCAAAAAACTGTGGTCGAAAGACAAGGCGCAAGCCGTGATGACCGAACTGTGCAAGTTTGTGGACGTGTGCATCGCCAACGAGGAAGATGCCAAAGACGTGTTCGGCATCGAAGCACCGGGAAGCGACATCGAGGGCGGCAAACTGTCCAAAGACGGCTACTGCGCGGTGGCGAAAGAACTGCGCGACCGCTTCAACTTCAAAAAAGTGGCGATTACGCTCCGCTCCTCTTTCTCCGCCGACGACAACGACTGGGCGGCGCTGCTTTATGACGGCGAAATCTTCTGCTTTTCCAAAACGTATCACCTGCACATCGTTGACCGTGTCGGCGGCGGCGACAGTTTCGGCGCAGGACTTATCTATGCGTTACGCCGCGGCGACACTACCCAAAACGCGGTGGAATTCGCGGTGGCCGCCTCTGCCCTCAAACACTCGATTGAGGGCGATTTTAACCGCGTGTCCGTTGCCGAGGTGGAAGCGCTTCAAAACGGCGACGGCTCCGGCCGTGTCAAACGCTGATTTTTGTTTTGACCTGATTTTTACGAAAAGGAGGCGGCAAGAATGACCGTCATCGTTACCGGTGCATCCGGCTTTTTGGGGCTTGCGACCTGCCGCCGTCTGCTTTCAGAAGGGCATACCGTCTACGGCGTACTCCAAACCCAAAGCCAAAATGCCCATAAACTTCCGAAACACGATCGCTTTTTCCCCGTTCGCTACGATTTAGGGAGCGACGACACCGCTTTGAAAGCCGCAGTACAACACGCCGACGTGTTTATCCACTTCGCGTGGGCGGCGACCAAAAGCGCTGACCGCAACGACCACGATGCGCATTTTGCGAACGTCGATCACTCGCTCGCGCTTATGAAAACCGCCGCCGCGCTCGGTTGTAGACGGTTTATCTTCGCCGGCTCGCAGGCCGAGTACGGCATCCATTTTGAACAAATCACCGAGGACACGCCCTGCAACCCCATGTCGGAATACGGCAAAGCAAAACTCGCGTTCGGGTTGCAAGGCGCGGCGCTCGCGCCCTCGCTCGGGCTCGATTTTATCCACCTGCGCATTTTCAGCACCTACGGTGTGGGCGACCATCCGCATACGCTGATGTCTTCCTGCATCCGTACGTTTTCGGCAGGCGACGTGATGCAGATGGGCGACTGTATGCACACGTGGAACTTCCTGTATATCGACGACGAAGCCGCCCTCATCACCAAAATGGCGGCGTATAACGGCACACTCTCCGCCGAGGGCAACGTCTTTAACGTCGCAAGCGACGACACTCGCCGCTTAAAAGAGTTTGTGCTTGAAGCGTACGATTTGTGCGGTAAACAAGGGGAATGTGCGTTTGGCGAACCCACTCCCAAGCCGGAAGGCATCGTCCAACTGAACCCCTCGATTGCCAAGGCGAAGCGCCTGCTTGATTGGGCGCCTCGCGTGTCCTTCGCCGAGGGCGTTAAACGGATGATTGCCGCCGAAAACGCGTTGAAAACCCCGCCGCGCTACCCTTACGTTTTGTTCGATTTAGACGGCACACTCGCCGACACCGGCGAAGGAGTGATGAACTCCGCCAAACACGCCTGCAAAACACTCGGCTACCCCGAGCCGCCGCAAGCAAAACTGGATAAAATCATCGGCCCGCCGCTCGGATACAGTTTTCCGCACTACCTCGGTGTCAAAGAGGAAGACACCCTTGATGCCATCCGCATTTTCCGCGAGCGGTATGCGGTAAAAGGACTACTCGAGTGTCGCATCTACGACGGTATTTCCGACCTGCTCGGACGGCTGAGAGCCGCCGGTTGCCGCCTGTTTGTGGCGACCTGCAAACCCACTGCCTACTCCGAAACCATTCTCAAAAATCTCGGTGTGGCGCACCATTTCGACCTCATTGTGGGCAGCAACCTCGACAACACCCGTGCGGAAAAAGTCGAAGTACTCGACTATCTGTGCAAAACCGCCGCCATCGCCCCCGAACAATGCGTGATGATTGGTGACCGCTACTCCGACGTGCGCGGCGCCAAAGCGTTTTCGATGGACTCCGTCGGCGTGACGTTCGGCTATGGCTCGCGCGAAGAATTAGAAGCAGAAGCCGCCACCTTTGTCGCCGATTCCCCTGCGGATATCGAAAAATTCATTTTAGGCTGAAAAAAAGAGAGGCTTTTTCCTCTCTTTTTGTTTATTTTCCGCATATTTTTCCCATACTTTCCATACAGTGAAACGAGGTGAAACTATGGGAAATTTATGGAAAACCGCCGTCTTGAAACCCCCACCGGAAAACGAGTTGCAAGCGGCGCTTCGTCACACAACCGATGAACTGTTACGGGTGCAAACCTGCTTTCAAATGGAATCCGATCCGGAGTTGATTGAGTCGTATATCTACGAACAAAAAGCGCTTCGCGCCCGTTACCGCTACCTCTTGAAAACCGCCAAAGAGCGCGGTCAAACCGCTGTCTTTTGTCCACCGTTTTCGGGGAGGGATGTGGGATGACCTTGTTTTTATGGCTTGCTTGTGCCGTCGGCACAGCAACGCTGGGCGCGGTCGTGTTTGCTATGATTTTCACCCACCGCCCTCTGCGTGCTCTCGGCAAATCAGCGGCAACCGGGTTTTTGTCGCTCGCGGCCGTTAACGTTGTAGGCGGTCTGACCGGCGTTTCTCTCGGGCTTGGATGGCTGTCTGTCGGCGTTTGCACTTTTTTGGGACTGCCGGGTGTCGTGATGCTTTTATTTCTGAAAACCGTCTTCTTGACATAAAAAAGCGCTGTCAGAATCCTCTGACGGCGCTTTTCTCATTTCTTTTTCTTCGTCTCTTTTTTCTTTTCTCCGGCGGTCACAACGGCTTTCATTGTCACCAGGCGAGCACCGCCGTTTTTCATCGCCTCTTCCTCGTCAAACGTCATTTGCCGCCCACACACCGGGCACAAATCAAAACATTTGTCGCCGTCCACCTCCACGTTGACTTGCAGTCCCGTGCGGTTGGCAACACAGGCACGCTGGTGTCCGGCGACCACTTCCGCGTGGCCACAACGGCAAGAGACGACTTTCACCGTTTTATCCCGACTGCGAGATTTCAGTGCCTGCAAAACGCGGGGGCAAAAAAGCAAATCGTCCGGTGCGGATTTTACCGAAGGTGTCATATACAAATCGTCCACCAAATCCAACGAACATCGGCCGGTTTTCATATAATAACACGTGGTTTTTTCAAGCAAAACCGTCGCTTCCAACATTCCTTTTACACTGGACATTCCGTCACCTCCGCAATCCAACGGCTATCATAGCATATCTGCCGCAAAAACGCAACCGTTCTCCTTGAAAAAATTGCAAAAATCACGTAAAAAAATTGACATTTTCCCATAAATAGGATATAATAAATTGTCTATATGCTATAAGGCGAATTTTTGCAGGTAAGGAGAATGACTATGCGCGTGATTTTGGATGCCCACGGCGGCGACAACGCCCCCCTGGAAGCCATCAAAGGAGCCGGTCTGGCCGCAAAAGAATATGGATGCACCGTGGTGCTTTGCGGCAACGAGCCGGAATTGCGCACCCTTGCCGAGCAAGAAAACATCTCCCTCGAAAACATCGAATTTCTGCAAGCGGATGACGTGATCACGATGGAAGACGAACCGAGCAGCGTTCTCAAAGCCCACAAAGATTGCTCGATGGCGGTGGGCCTGCGCGCCGTTGCCGCCGGCGAGGGCGATGCCTTCATCTCCGCCGGCTCCACCGGTGCACTGCTGATGGGTGCCACCTTCCTTGTCAAGCGCATTAAAGGCGTGTCCCGTCCGGCGATTGGTTCGGTGCTTCCGAGCGAAAAAACGCCGTATCTGCTTTTGGATATGGGCGCCAACGTCGAATGTCGCCCCGAAATGCTGTATCAATTTGCCCACATGGGCAGCCTTTATATGACACACGTCATTAAACACGGCGAACCTGCCTCTATCGGGTTGCTCAACGTCGGCACGGAAGACACTAAAGGCGGCGAAACGCAAAAAGCCGCGTTTGCTCTTTTGAAAGCGAGCGATCTGCCCTTTATCGGCAACGTGGAAGCTCGCGACGTACCGCTCGGCGCCGCCGACGTGGTAGTCACCGACGGTTTCTCCGGCAACGTGCTTCTTAAAACCATGGAAGGCACCGCCTCCATGATGATGCACAAGCTCAAAGGTGTGTTCTTCAAAAACACCCGTTCGAAACTGGCCGCTATGATGGTCAAAGGTGGGTTGTCCGACCTTAAAAAACTGATGGACACCGCAGAATACGGCGGCGCTCCCATCCTCGGTGTCAAACGCCCCGTCATCAAGGCGCACGGCAATTCCAATGCCACCGCCTTCAAAAACGCCATTCGCGTGGCGGTGGAATTTGCCAAAGCGGACGTGATTTCCAAAATCGAGTCCGCACTCACCGCCGAAAAGGAGGATGATCCCGTTGAGTGACCTCTCCGAACTGATGGAAAAAATCGGCTATCACTTCCAAAACCCCACTTTGCTCGACCGCGCGTTGACACACTCCTCTTTCGCCAACGAGCGCAACGTAGAAAGCAACGAGCGGTTGGAGTTTTTAGGTGACTCGGTACTCGGATTTATCGCCGCCGAGTATCTTTATAAAAACGAATCGGGAAGCGAGGGCAAACTGTCCAAACACCGCGCCTCCATCGTGTGTGAAAAAGCCCTCGCCCACTACTCGCGCACCATCGGCATCGGCGACTGCCTACGTCTCGGCAAAGGCGAGCGCTTAAACGGCGGTGCCGAACGGGAATCCACTTTGGAGGACGCCTTCGAGGCTATCGTCGGGGCCATTTACCTTGACGGCGGCATCGAACCCGCCCGTGCGTTTGCGCTTCCCTTCCTCGAAACCGAACTGCACAACACAAAACATCACCAATTCCGCGACTACAAAACGCTGTTGCAGGAAGTGGTACAACACAGCCCGGAAGAAATTTTGCAATACGTGTTGGTTGGCGAATCCGGCCCGGACCACGACAAAAAGTTTACGGTGGAAGTCCACTTAAACAGCAACGTCATCGGCCGCGGCACCGGCAAAACCAAACGTGAAGCCGAACAACAGGGCGCACACGAGGCGCTGAAACTGATGGGCTTTTAACAAGAAATTCTCACCCCAAAATGTAAGGATGTGAAACTATGCTGCTCAAATCTCTGGAAATCAAGGGCTTTAAGTCCTTTCCGGACAAAACGGTGCTGACCTTCGGCGACGGTATCACCGCCGTAGTCGGCCCCAACGGAAGCGGCAAATCGAATATCAGCGACGCCATTCGCTGGGTTTTGGGCGAACAGTCCAACAAAGCCCTGCGCGGCAGCAAAATGGAAGACGTGGTCTTTAACGGCACTTCCTCCCGTAAATCTCTCGGTTATGCGGAAGTGTCGCTCACCATCAACAACGAAAAACGTTTTTTGGACTTTGATGCCGACGAAGTGTGCGTTACGCGCCGTTACTACCGTTCCGGCGAAAGCGAATATATGCTCAACAACGCCACCGTCCGTTTGAAAGATATCCAACTTTTGTTTATGGACACCGGCCTCGGTCGGGACGGCTATTCCATCATCGGTCAGGGCCGTATTGAAGACATCGTCTCCTCCCGTTCGGATGACCGCCGCGAGATTTTCGAAGAGGCCGCCGGTATCGCCAAATATCGCTACCGCAAAAACGAGGCGGAACGCCGCCTGCAAAACGCCGAAGACAACCTTCTTCGTCTGCGCGATATTTTGCAGGAACTCGAAGACCGCATCGGGCCTTTGGAAACGCAGTCCAACAAAGCCAAAAAATTCCTCGCCTATGCAGACGAGAAAAAAGGCCTCGAAATCGGCCTGTGGCTCCATACACTCGACACGTCGCGTGACGTGCTTCGCGAACTGGGCGGCAAATTAGAACTCGCCCGTACGCAGTATGACAACGCCGCCGCCGCGATTGCGGACGTAGAGGCGCAAATCGAAGAAATCGGCAACAAAGCCGCCGGACTCGCCGTGCAGATGGACGAACTGTCTCGCGCCGCTGCCGCGTTCGAGGAAGACGCCGTTCGCCACGAGGGCGAAATTGCCGTGCGCCGCAACGACATCGAACACCACAACGAGAATATTGCCCGTATGCAAGCGGAGCAGGCGCAACAATCTGTCAGCGCCGAACAGCTGGACGAAGAGCGTGCCGCTCGCCTTGCGGACATTGACGAAAAGAAAGAGCAAATCGCCGCCGCCGAAAAAGAGCGATTGGCGCTCTCCGAAAAAATGGATGCTCTCTCGCGCGACAGCGACGAGGCAGGCAACAAAATGGAAGAGGAAAACCGCCGTGCCGCCGACCTCGCCAAACAGATTGCGGACGTGCGCGTGCGCGAAGTCACCGGCGAATCCTCGCTTGCGGAAATCAACACGCGACTGTCTCAACTGAACGCCGCGGTGCTTCTGAAAAAAGACCAAAGCGAAGCCGCCGCCGCCGAAAAGAAAGAATGCGAACAAGCGGTCGCCGCGTGCAAAGAAAAAATCGAAAGTCTGCAAAACGCCGTTACCGGCTACTCTCTGCGCCATAAATCCCGTAGCGACAAAGCGGAGGCCGCTCGCGTAGTGGCGGAAAAACTCCGCTTGGACGTGGAAGACCATCGCCGCCGCCTGCGTATTCTTGAAGAACTCGAACGCAGTATGGAGGGCTTCTCCGGCAGCACCAAAGCCGTGATGAAACAAGCCGGCCGCGGCGCACTGCGCGGTATTCTCGGCCCGGTTGCAGGACTGCTTGAAGCCAAAGCGGACGTAGCGCTCGCCATTGAGACCGCGCTCGGAAACAACGCCCAAAACGTGGTGTGCGAAACCGAGTCGGATGCCAAAAGCGCCATCCGTTTCCTCAAAAACGAAAACGCCGGCCGCGTAACGTTCCTGCCGCTCGACACGATCCGCGGCGGGACGCTGGACGAAAAAGACTTGAAAGGTCAGGCAGGCTACGTCGGCATTGCCTCCGACCTCATTTCCTACGACAAAAAATACAACGACGTAATGGAGAGTCTCCTCGGCCGTACCGCTGTTGCCGAAGACCTTGACTGCGCCACCGCTTTGGCGAAAAAGACCGGCTACCGTGTCAAATTCGTCACGTTGGACGGCCAACTCGTCCACGCCGGCGGTTCGCTGACCGGCGGTTCCCACGTCAAGGGCGCCGGATTACTCTCCCGTCGCACCGAAATGGACAAACTCTCTACGGCGCTGAAAGAGATGGAAGGAAAATCTCAAAAAGCCAACGCCGACTACATTTCCGCCAAAGAAGATGCCGCCGCCGCGGAAGCATCGCTGTCCGGCGCGCAGGGTGAACTCACCACCGCGCAGGAAGACGGCATCCGCCTCGAAGCGGAACTGCGCCGCGTGACCGAACTTGCCGAAAACGGCGATCAAGCGGTCGCGGATTGCGTGAACGAAATCGAAATGCTCAATTCTCGCATCGTGGAAATTCGCGCCGATATGGATACGGCCGGCAAAGAAGCCGCCGCTCTCTCGAAAGAGCAAACCGAGATTGAGACCAAGTTGACCGAACTCTCCGGCGGCCGTGCGGAAATGACCGCCGCTCGCGAAGAACTGTCCGCGCAGATGGCGGAACTCAAACTGCAAGAACACGGTTTCGAGAAAGAAATCGAAGCCTTGCAAGCCGTTGTTGAAGGCATCGACCGCCGCAAGACGGACAGCGACGGCGCCACGAAACTCCTGCAAGGTCAAATCGAACTCTTACAATTGCAAATCGAAGCGGTCGAAAAAGAGATTCTCGACCTGCAAGCGCAGGCGGAAGAATGCCGCAACCAAGCCGTCGCCTCTCGCGAACAGATGGAAAACCTCGTCAAAGAGCGGACGAACGGCGAACAAAGCGTAACCGCCCTTCGCCAGGCCTCCAAAGAACAGATGGAGGAAAAAGAGCGCTTGTCCGGCGAAGTCGCGCGTCTCGAAGAAAAAGCCTTCCGCGCCGAAGCGGAAACGGACGAAATCGTCCGCAAACTGTATGAAGAATACGAGTTGACGCGCGCCGAAGCGGAAGCGCAGACCGAACCGATTGAAAACGTCCCCGAAGCGCAAAAACGTCTGCAAGAGTTGCGCAGCAAAATCCGCGCACTCGGCACGGTCAACGTGGATGCGATCGAGGAATTCAAAGAGGTCAGCGAGCGCTATGCGTTCTTGTCCGAACAGGTGAAGGACGTCGAAATCTCTCGCAAAGAACTGCTCGACCTCATCAACGACCTCACCACCCAGATGCGCGAAATGTTCGTGGATCGCTTTAACCAAATCAACAAGCACTTCGGTATCGTCTTCGCCGAATTGTTCGGTGGCGGCAAAGCTGAGCTTAAATTGGAAGAACCGGACGACGTACTCCACTCCGGCATCCAGATGAACATCCAGCCACCCGGAAAAGTCATCCTCAACTTGGATGCGCTTTCCGGCGGCGAAAAGGCGCTCACCGCCATCGCCCTGCTGTTCGCCATTTTGAAAGTCACCCCGTCGCCGTTCTGCGTATTGGACGAAATTGAGGCCGCGCTGGACGATGTCAACGTCTCGCGTTACGCCCAATTCCTCCGCCGTATGACCGACGAAACGCAGTTTATCGTCATCACCCACCGTCGCGGTACGATGGAAGAAGCGGACGTGCTGTACGGTGTCACCATGCAGGAATCCGGCGTGACCAAGCTCTTGGAACTGCGTGCCAGCGAGGTAGAAGAACGCCTCGGTATGAAACTCGGCGAACGAAGCGAACTCGCCTGACCGCGCAAACTACATCGACTGAAAGGAAATCACTATGGGCTTATTTGAAAAACTCGGCCGCGGCCTCAAAAAAACAAAAGAAACCCTTTCTATGCCCGTCAGTTCTCTGTTTCGCTCGTCTTTGAGCGTCAACGACGAACTATTCGAGGAACTGGAAGAACTGCTCATTATGGGCGACGTGGGTTCTGCTACCGCCGGACGCATTTGTGACGAGCTGAAGAAGCGCGTCAAAGAGCAAGGCGTAAAAGATCCGGCGGAAGCCAAAATACTCCTGCGCGACATTGTGTCGGAAATGCTGCGCGGTGGACAGGAAATGAATCTCGAAACCAAACCCTCGGTGGTGATGGTCATCGGCGTCAACGGCGTCGGCAAAACCACCTCCATCGGCAAACTGGCCTCGTTCTATAAAGCGCAGGGCAAAAAAGTGTTGCTCTCCGCCGCCGACACGTTCCGTGCCGCTGCTATTGAGCAGTTGGAGATTTGGGCCGACCGCGCCGGCGTGGATATGGTCAAACACAGCGAGGGCGCCGATCCTGCCGCTGTAGTGTTTGACAGCTGTGCCGCCGCCAAAGCCCGCGGCACCGATATCATCATCGTGGACACCGCCGGCCGCCTGCACAACAAGAAAAACCTGATGCAGGAACTGGAAAAAATCCACCGCGTGGTCGAACGCGAACTTCCCGGCGCCTCCAAAGAAGTGCTGCTCGTTCTTGATGCCACCACCGGCCAAAACGCCGTGAATCAGGCGCGCGAATTCAAGACCGCCGCCGACATCACCGGCATCATCCTCACCAAACTGGACGGCACCGCTCGCGGCGGCGTAATCCTCTCTATCCGCGAAGATTTGGACGTGCCGGTCAAATTCGTCGGTCTCGGCGAAGGCGTGGACGATTTGCAGCCCTTCGATCCCGACGGCTTTGCCGCCGAACTGTTCGGCGAGGACTGAGTTATGAAAGTGCTGATTGCCTCCCACAACGCCCACAAAATCGAGGAATTGTCTCGCATTATGGCGACCTGCGGCGTGCAGGCAGTTACTGCCGACGAACTTGGAATAGAGTTGACCGAGCCGGAAGAAACCGGCAAAACGTTCGCCGAAAATGCTCTCATCAAAGCCAAAGCCGCCTGCCTTGAAAGCGGCATCGCCGCCGTGTCGGACGATTCCGGCCTTTGTGTGGATGCGCTTGACGGCGCACCGGGCATTTACTCCGCGCGCTACGCTCCTGACGGAAGCCGCAAAGCCACGCTTCTCAAAGAACTGGGCGACACGCCCCACGAACAACGTACCGCTCGCTTTGTGGCCTCTATCTGCTGCTTTTTGCCGAACGGTGACACCGTTGTTGCCGACGGCGTGTGCGAGGGATTTATCGCGTTTGCGTGCCGCGGCGAATCCGGCTTCGGCTACGATCCCATTTTTGAACTGCCCAGCGGCAAAACGTTCGCGGAAGTCTCTTCCGCCGAAAAGGATGCCGTCAGCCATCGCGGATTAGCGCTCAAAGAATTTGCCGTCCGCTTAAACGATTACGTAAAAACTCACGAGGAGTGATACTGTTGACCAGTAAACAACGGGCCTATCTTCGAGGCCTCGCCAACACCTACGATCCCATCGTCCACATCGGAAAAGGCGGTCTTTCGGACACGCTTATCAAACAAGCGGACGATGCTTTGGAAGCAAGAGAACTCATCAAAGGCCGTGTTCTCGAAACCGCACCCGGCACCGTCCGCGATGCGGCGGAAGAAATCGCCGCCGCTGTCGGCGCCGAAACGGTGCAGGTTATCGGCCGAACCTTTGTACTCTACCGCAAGCGCGCGGAAGAACCCACCATCGTGCTTCCCCGTTAACCGCGACTTTACTGCTTTTTAAGGAGGTGAGGGCTTTGAAAATCGGCCTGTTCGGAGGGACGTTCGATCCTATCCACAACGGACATATCGCGCTGTGCGAAGCATTCAAAAAAGAACTGTGCTTAGACCGCATCATTTTGATGCCCACCGCGCAACCCCCACACAAACTCAAATCCGAAATGGCCCCTGCCGCCCACCGTGCCGCCATGTGCGAATTGGCCGCCGAGCCGTATCTGTATATCAGCGTTTCCCGTGTGGAAATCGCTCGCGGCGGCGCCAGTTTCACCGCTGACACGCTGGATATTATGATTTCTCGCTATAAAGACGCCGAATGGTATCTCCTGATGGGCGCGGATATGTTCTTAACCGTGTCCACCTGGTTCCGGTATGAAGATATCAAATCCCGTGTCACCTTATGTACCGTTCCGCGCGACGACGTTTCCTACGAAACGCTCACTTCTCACGCCGCCACCCTTTCGGAAGACGGCGCACGGTGCATCGTTGTCCGTGCCGACACACCGCGCATCTCCTCCACGGCGCTTCGCAAGGCGGTCAGCGACCAGGACAACCGCAACTGGCGGCGTTTTTTAGCCCCCACCGTTGCCGATTATATCGAAAGTCACGACCTCTATCTACCGGACAGTATGGAGGAAATTCCCACCACCAACGAACAGTACGTCGCCATTCTCAAACGGCGACTGACACCCTATCGTTTTGAACATTCTCTGGCAGTGGCAGACGAAGCAAAACGGTTGGCACCGCTTTACGGCGCCGATCCCGAAAAAGCCTACACCGCCGGTTTACTCCACGATATTATGAAAGATGCCTCTCCCGCCGAACAGACGGGCGTGCTCGAAAGTTTCGGCATTACGCTTGATCAAGAGACAATGGATGCACCCAAACTGTGGCATGCCGCCATCGGCGCCGTCTTTTTGGAGCATATCCTCGGCATCGAGGACCAAGATATACTCAACGCCGTGCGATATCACACCACCGCTCGCGCCGGTATGAGCCCTCTGGAAAAAACT
>JAZLLJ010000037.1:0-42914 GCA_045598065.1 Acutalibacteraceae bacterium | reverse complement strand
TCGCGGTTTCGTAGCCGATAAAAATTTTCGTTCTGGGAAGTTGAAAAAGCCCGTAAGGCTGACGCCTTACGGGCTTTTGAAACAATGCAGACGGGAATTTTTAGGCGAGAAACAACACATTCCTTAAGAACTCCCGGCCTTACGTCCTGCTCTTTTTGTTTTTTATCAGTTGACTTTCAGCGTAAGATCGCCGGTCTCGAGGAACGGTTCAAAGGAATCGTCATCAGTAAATTCGAATTTCATACCAAGTTCCTCGATGGTATCAACGTTGTTATCCTCCAACGAGGATTCAAAGATAATCATATCATAAGCCAGCGATTTGTCTTTCGGGATTTCTTCATAACTCAAGTTCGGCGTAATCTCAAATCCATTGGCCGAAAGACTATCGCAAGAAATTTCGATGTTTTTTCCGGTCTTATTCTCGACGACCAAAAGAACGCCTTGACTCCATTCATTGTCATAATAGTATTGCGCACAAATTTTAACGCCGTTTTGGTTATACAGCTCCGTGCCCATCTCGGCGGCGGTAGGAGTATCCATTTGGTCATACGCAGAAGTTTTCAGCGAAATCAGGTCCGTTTCGACAATGGTGTTGTAATCGTCATCATATGCTCTGAAAGACGTTTCAATCAAGCCAATCGTTTCAATGCCGACAGCCTCCAAAGTAGCGGCAGACAGCGTAAACTGTTCGTTGGCTTTTTTACCCGCAGAAACCTCGGCGAAGAGGTAACCGGAAACCGCATAGCCGTTAACAACAGTGGCCGTGCTATACACCGTCACATCCTTGTCGCTTGTGTTCTCTATAAGAACATTGAGAACAGTACCGTAGAAAGAATCCTCTTCCAATCCGGTAGAGGTGATTTTAATGCCGTTTTGGTCTACCAAAACGGTCTCCTCAACCGTGACATCGCCGTTGGAATTGCCGGTTTTTTTCGTCGATTTTGTCTTGTCCTCGTCTTTGTCTTCGTCGTCTTTGTCCTCGTCGTCTTTGTCTTCGTCGTCTTTGTCTTCGTCGTCTTTGTCCTCGTCCTCATCCTTGTCTTTGTCCGAGGTGCTCTTGTCGCTTTTTTTGCTCTTGGATTTGGTGTTGTCGTCGCCACAGCCGGTGAAGACCACCGTCATCGAGAGAAGCATCAGCAGCGAAAGCATCAGAGCCAGCAGTTTTTTCATCATTTTCATTTCCTCCTAATAACATTTGTTCTGCTTTATGGAACATTTTTGATAATATCAAATCTTTCCGTTTTTGTCAAGTGTGAAAAAAGAGCAGAAACGACCTTGTCGTTTCTGCTCTTTTCGAGGTTTTTAGTACATACCGCCCATATCGGCGCCGCCCGTCGGCATCGCCGGCTGCGGTTCTTTGATGTCGGTAACAAGCGATTCGGTGGTCAACACCATCGCCGCCACGGATGCCGCGTTTTGCAGTGCAGAACGGGTAACTTTGGTCGGATCGACAATGCCTGCCTCAAACATATCGGTATAGACGTCGCCGGCAAAATCGTAACCGTAGTTGACTTTTTCGCTGGTACGGATTTTGTCGATGATGACACTTCCCTCCATGCCGGCGTTGAGCGCAATTTGGCGCACCGGCTCTTCCAACGCTTTTTTCACGATGCAAAGGCCGGTTTTCTCGTCGCCGTCGGCGGCTTCAATCATCGAATCCAACACGGCAAGCGCGTTGACAAGCGCCACGCCGCCGCCTGCCACGATTCCTTCTTCCACCGCGGCTTTGGTGGAGGAAAGCGCGTCTTCAATGCGGAGTTTTTTCTCTTTCATCTCCACTTCGGTCGCGGCACCGACTTTGATAACGGCCACGCCGCCTGCGAGTTTCGCCAAGCGCTCTTGGAGTTTTTCGCGGTCGAAGTCGGAGTTGGTGTTTTCGATTTGGGTGCGGATTTGCGCCACACGGCCGGCAATCGCATTCGCGTCGCCTGCGCCGTCCACGATAATGGTGTTCTCTTTTTGCACTTTCACCTGACGCGCACGACCGAGCAGGTCGATGGTGGTCTCTTTCAAATCCAAACCGACCTCGTCGGAGATGACCGTGCCACCGGTAAGCGTCGCGATATCCTGCAACATCTCTTTGCGGCGATCGCCGAAGCCCGGAGCTTTAACCGCTACGCACGTGAACGTGCCGCGGAGTTTATTGACAATCAAAGTGGTCAGCGCCTCACCCTCGATATCCTCGGCGATGATAACCAGTTTTTTACCGGCTTGCAGCACTTGTTCGAGCAGCGGCAGAATGTCTTGAATATTGGAAATTTTCTTGTCGGTAATCAGCAAGAACGCATCGTCGATGACCGCTTCCATTTTGTCGGTATCCGTGACCATATACGGCGTGATGTAACCGCGATCGAACTGCATACCCTCGACCACCTCGGAATAGGTATCGGCAGTCTTGGACTCCTCAATGGTGATGACACCGTCGGCGGAGACTTTCTCCATCGCTTCGGCAATGAGCGCGCCGATGGCTTCGTCGCCGGCAGAAATCGTCGCCACGCGAGCGATATCGGTCGAGCCGGAAACCGTTTTCGAGTTTTCGGCAACACGGGCAACCACCGCATCCACAGCTTTTTGGATGCCGCGTTTTACGCCGACCGGATTGGCGCCTGCCGCCACGTTTTTCATACCCTCGCGAATAAGTGCTTGGGCAAGAAGCGTTGCGGTGGTCGTGCCGTCGCCGGCGATATCGTTCGTTTTGGTGGCAACTTCTTTCACGAGCTGGGCGCCCATATTCTCAAACGGATCTTCCAGTTCAATCTCTTTCGCGATGGTCACACCGTCGTTGGTGATGAGCGGCGCACCGTACTGTTTGTCGAGCACCACGTTGCGGCCGCGCGGGCCCATCGTAATTTTAACGGTATCGGCCAGTTTATCTACACCCGTTTGCAGAGCTTTTCGGGCTTCCTCGCCGTATAAAATCTGTTTTGCCATAGTACAAAATCTCCTTCAAAAAATTATTCCACAATAGCTAAAATATCATTTTGGCGCACGATCATATACTCCGTACCGTCCAGTTTCACTTCGGTACCGGCGTATTTGCTCGTAAGCACTTTGTCGCCCACTTTGACGTACATTTCGATTTCTTTGCCGTCCACGATTCCGCCGGGGCCAACGGCTTTCACTTCCGCGACCTGGGGCTTCTCTTTGGCAGAGCCGGCCAGAATGATACCGCTTTTGGTGGTCTCTTCCGCTTCCACAAATTGAAGCACCACACGATCGGCCAAGGGTTTAATGTTCATACAATTGCCTCCTTTATGTAAATGGATAAATTGACATTTTAGCACTCTGTCTTTCAGAGTGCTAAAACATATTATAGCCATTTTTTTGAAAAATGCAAGCGAATTTTGCGAACTTTTTCCATTATTTACGGTTTCTTTACAAAACAAAGGCGTAAAGGCACTTGCCTTTACGCCTTTGAAGCCACTCCTTAACGGTGATATAACTTTTTCGTTTGATAATTCGGCTCACACGTCACCATAATTCCGAGGTTTTTTAACGTTTTCTCGTCCACCTGCGAGAGAATAACGGACGAATGCAGTTGACAGTTTTGGAGTTTCGGCAGCTGGTCGAGCGCAAGACGGGCATTTTCGTCCGTCACCGCGCACACTGACAGCGCCAACAAAATTTCATCCACGTGCAAGCGCGGATTGTGGTTGCCGAGATAGGCGGTTTTCAGCTTTTGGATAGGCTCCAACACTTCCGGCGATAACAAATGGATGCTGTCGTCGATACCGCCGAAAATTTTCAAGGTGTTAAGAAGAACCGACGAGCACGCACCCAAAAGTCGCGACGTTTTGCCGGTCACCAGCGTGCCGTCCGGTAATTCGATAGCGGCGGCAGGCTCTTCGGTGAGCGCCGCTTTCGCCAACGCCGCCGAAACGGCCGGCCGATCCGCCAACGTCACCCCTGCCTGCTTCATCAGCAGTTCAATTTTGTAAATTGGCTCGTCAGGGGCAAGGCCTTTACGGTTCTCGCACTGTGCGGCATAGTAGCGGCGGATGATTTCCTGCCGTGCGGCATCACAAACCGCCTCGTCATCCACAATGCAGTAGCCTGCCATATTCACGCCCATATCCGTCGGCGATTTATAGGGACACTGGCCGTAGATTCGTTCGAAAATAGCGGAAAGCACCGGGAAAATCTCCACATCGCGGTTGTAGTTGACGGTAGTTTTTCCGTAGGCTTCAAGGTGGAAAGGATCAATCATATTCACGTCGTCCAAATCGGCGGTTGCCGCTTCATAGGCCAAGTTGACCGGATGTTTCAGCGGCAAATTCCAAATGGGGAACGTCTCAAACTTTGCGTAACCGGCACGATTGCCGCGTTTGTGTTCGTGATAGAGCTGGGACAAACACACCGCCATTTTGCCGCTGCCCGGTCCGGGAGCCGTCACCACCACCAAGTGGCGAGACGTTTCAATAAACTGGTTTTTTCCGTAACCGTCGTCGCTGACAATCAGCGGAATATTGGAGGGATAACCGGCAATCGTGTAGTTGCGATACACCGTCATTCCGAGGCTTTCGAGGCGTTTTTCAAACGCCACCACCGCCGGTTGGTCGGTATAGCGAGTAATTACCACGCTGCCGACAAACAAGCCGATACCGCGGAAAGCATCAATGAGGCGCAACACGTCCAAATCGTAGGTAATGCCGAGGTCTCCGCGCACTTTGTTCTTTTCGATGTCGCCGGCATTGATGGCAATCACAATCTCCGCCTCGTCCTTCATTTGAAGGAGCATCCGCACTTTACTATCCGGTTGGAACCCGGGAAGCACGCGAGAGGCGTGGTAATCGTCAAACAGTTTGCCGCCGAATTCCAAATACAACTTGCCGCCGAATTTTTCAATCCGCTCGCGGATATGTTCCGACTGCATTTTCAGATATTGATCGTTGTCGAATCCGGTTTTTATCATACGTCTCACGCTCGCTTTCGCTTTTTCTCATATACAAGGGTATTATACCCCAAAGGCGTTTAGATTTCAAGAGGGTAACACGCTTTTTTCTCTTTAACTTTTATGGGAAAAAGCGACGGGAGAATTGACATTCTACACAACGGGTAGTATAATAAAAAATGAATGGAAACTATTATTAGGAGTATACGTATATGTGGACTGCACTTGTTGAAATGACGCGGTACTGTGCGCTGCCGATGTTGCTGGCGGCATTTATCGCCTATCTTCTCGGTAGTATCAACACCGCCATCATCCTCACCAAGGCCCTAAAACATTCGGATATCCGGGATTACGGTTCGGGAAACGCCGGCGCTACCAACGTGTTGCGCACCCAAGGTTGGGGGCCCGCCATTTTCACCGGCGTGGGCGATTTGCTCAAAAGCTTGATTGCCGTACTGTTAGGGCAATACATTCTTATCAATTTCAGCGGCGGTGATTTTGATACCGAAAAACTGCGTCTTGTCGGCGGCTATTTGGCCGGCCTTTTCTGCGTCATCGGTCATCTGTTTCCCGTCTATTTTGGCTTCCGCGGCGGTAAAGGCGTGGTGGCCACGTTAGGCCTCGGCCTTATTTTAGACTGGCGAGCGGCGGTATTGGCGCTTGTGTCATTTGCCGTTGTCGTTGGTATCACACGGATGGTCTCCGCCGCCTCCCTTTGTGGCGGCCTCGGCATGGTGGCCGGCACCTTCCTTTTTCCCACCCTGTTTGACAAACGCGATCCCACCGTTGTGGGCTTTTGCACCGCGATGATGGGCGCCGCCGTGTTGCTCGTCTTTATCAAGCACATCCCGAATATCCGCCGTATTTTGAACGGAACGGAAAACCGTTTCGGCGGACATTCGGTTGCAAAGAAAACTCAAGAAAAATCCGACAATTAAGGAGAATTCGCATGGCAAACATTACCGTTTTAGGCTCCGGCGGTTGGGGCGCGGCGCTCGCCGTAATGGCACAGCGCTTTGGCAACAGCGTCACCCTTTGGTCCCCTTTTCAGCAGGAGATTGACGAAATTCGGGAACACGGCGAACACCGTCGTCTGCTTCCCGGTGTCGCCATCCCCTCGTCGATGAAACTGACTATCGATGAAGCCTGCGTGGCCGATGCCGACTTGGTGTTGATGGTCACACCCTCGTTCGCGTTGGAGCAAACAGCGGCGCGTATTCGCCCGTATTTCAAAGACGGCGGTATCATTGCCATCGCCACCAAAGGTTTGGAGGAAGCCAGCTGTAAGCGATTCTCCCAAATCGTGGAGGAAACGTTGCCCACCGCTCGCGTGGCAGTGTTGTCCGGCCCGTCTCACGCAGAGGAAGTCGGTCGCGGCGTGCCCACTTCAGTGGTAGCGGCATCCAAAGATTTGGCAACCGCTAAAGCGGTGCAGGATTTGCTGATGAATCCCGTGTTTCGCATCTATACCTCTGACGACGTTATCAGCGTAGAACTGGGTGGGGCTCTCAAAAACGTGATTGCGCTCTCCGCCGGCATCTGCGACGGGCTGCAAATGGGTGACAACACCAAAGCCGCTCTTATGACACGAGGCCTTGCGGAAATGATGCGCCTCGGCGCCGCGGCAGGCGGCAACGAGCGTACCTTCTCCGGCCTTTCCGGCATGGGCGATCTCATTGTCACCTGCGGCAGTATGCATAGCCGCACCCGCCGCGCCGGTATTCTTATCGGACAGGGCACCAAGCCGGAGGACGCCATTCAATCCGTCGGCACCGTCGAGGGCTACCTGGCGGTAAAAACCGCCGTACGCCTTGCCAAAGAATACGGCGTGGAAATGCCGATTACCGAAGCGTGCTACCGTGTGTGTTACGAGGGAAAATCCCCACGCGAAGCCATTGACCTCTTGATGGGGCGCCCGAAAAAACACGAAACCGACACCCCGTAATTCGAAAACACAACTATTAAAGCAGCGGCTTTTTGAAAGCCGCTGCTTTTTGTATCAAAACGACAAAAAGACCGCCGAAGGAATACGTCCTCGGCGGTCTTTTTTACAGTTACAAATAGAGGGTGAAAGGAATCAGGCGGCCGGTGCTTCAGCGGCAGCATCCGCTTCTTCTCCGACGGTCGAGTTTTCATCAAACTCAAACACGGAGATTTTGATGCTCACGTTGGCAGTGGCGCCGCCCTCTGCATCATTAACCGTGTAGGTAACGTCATTGATAAGGCAGCCATTCGGCATGTTATTCAGGTCATTGATGACCATCTCTGCCCTGATTCTCGCGAGTTCGGCAGTCATCCCTTCCGCCTTGAAGGTGATGGAGATATCGCGACGCTGGCAGTTCGGACCGGGCTTCGGATTCTCGTTCGTAACGTTCAAGTTGCTATTATTTCCTTCGAAGATTTTATCCAATTCGCGCTGCAAATTGGCAGCATTGGGGAAATCGGCAATTTTCTTGTAGCTGTCGTCTTGTTCAACGTTCTTGTCCTTCAAAATCTTTTTCAGGTCTTTGTTGCTTTTTTGTTTGTCTTCTTCTTTGATGATTCTGTGTTTCACCGCACGGTCGGACAATTTATCAAGGTCCAATTTCACCTGTTTGTCCGCAGCCTCGTACTCTCCTCTTTTCGTTTCAAGGTCGGCAATCGTACTCTTTGTCGGAGTCAGAAAGAGCATATACCAGGCGGCGGCCACCACGACCAGCGCCAAAACGCCCATCAGAATCTTATCACGACTACTTTGTTTGTTCGTCATTATGTATCCTCCTTATTTCGGGATGAATTTAAAATTGCAAGTCTTTTAATTCAAAGAAGGCTAATCATCAACGAGAAAGTGATTAAGAGTTTGACAAAGCGGTTACGCTTTACTGTCATTACTCTTTATCCCCTTTCTTGTCTTCTTTTTCTCGCTCAGCTTTGGGGGGCTTATTCTTGTAATCAGGATCCAATTCAATGGTAAAGGTGGCAGTCATCTGCTCATTGCCGCTAATGGCCGCTTCTCCATTTTTGTCTTTGCTGGTGGAGGCCGTTTGCAGGAACACGCCGTTGTCCATCACCATATCCTGTTTTTCCAAGCTTTCCAGCAAAGCGCCGGTCTTCTCAAGGCTGACATCGTTCAACACCACGCTGACGGTGTTGCCTTTGATGTTGATGCTCTGCATCGTCGAGTCGCCGTTAAAGAGGGCCTCGTTCAGCATTTTCAGGATTTCGGCACGGTCCACAAGCAACAGTTCCTCCTCACTGAGGAAGGCGTTAAAGTCGTGGTCGTAATCCTTAAAGACGTTCTCATAAGCCTCTAACAGTTCTTGGTCGTCTTCCAACTGAGTCTGAATTGCTTTTGTGTCTTCCTCGGCTTTTTTCTTATCACTGAGGATATCCAACACACCGAACTTGACAAACACAATCAGCACAACCACGAGCAACACAATCAAAATGATGTCGGTCGTTTTGGAATTGTCACCCTTTTCGAGGATGACCAAGTTCATGGTCTTTTTGTTCGGCATTCCCGAACCGGATTTCTTTTTGCCGATGTCTTTCAGGAAGTCCAGATTGACATCCATATTCAGGCCTTTACCGCCGGCTTCTGCTTTTGGGGCTTTCGGGGCCTTTTCTTTTTTCTCTTTAGCCATTCGTGACTCCCCTCCTTACTGTAACGTGGCGCCAAGGGACATGGCGCAGCGCGTGGCATACGGATTTTGGAATTTCTCGGGGAGCAGGTCGTTGACACTGCGCGCCGCCAATCCCGTCGTTTCGGTAATGGTGCGAAGCAACGGCTGGATTTCCGAGCCGCCGCCGGCATAATAGATGTGCTGCGCGTTTTCCATGTTGCTGGTGAAACCGTAGAAGTTGAGGGCTTTCATAATTTCAAACGCAATATGGTTATACACTTCTTCGCACTGAGGTTGGTCCAGCGCGGAGTTGTGGTTGGTTTCTTTGTAAGCACTGGCCACATACACGTCCACGTCCATTGCCTCAGCAATGGCCATATCAATCGAGGTGCAGCCCACATCAATCAGTTTGGTCGCCTCATGTTGAGTGCCTTTATAGAAATAGGCGTGAGTGGACATATGGCCGATATCTACAATACAATAATCCTTTTTGCTCTCGGCAATTTCGGGATTCTGCATCAAAAGGTTGCGATATGCCATTTCTTGCGGAATGGCTGTAGTCAGCTTGAGTCCCGCGCTCTGCATCATCATCGAGTTCTCCACCACAGTGGTTTTCAGCACCGCGGCAGCCGTCGTCTCGATGCCCAGAGGAGCACCCGACTCATCCTTCGGAATGTCATCTACCAGATAATCATAGAAATAGCGATCACTTTCACCGGAAAGATAGTCGCGCATCTCATACGGCAGGTTGATGCGCAAACGTTCCTCTTCCATAACCGGAAAATGGATATGCCGGCAAAAAACCTGTGACGGCGGCAAAATCAGCGAGCAATCGCCACCGGGTAATTTGTATTTTTTGCGAATGTTTTTGATAAAATCTGCCATAGCATCCTGCAATTGCACAACGCCGTCTTTCACCAAGTTGGTCGGCAGTTTCTCACTCACCATGCGAATGGTGTCACCTTTGCGGGCTGTGATCTTAATCTCGTTGTTTCCGATATCGATCCCTAACATCCCGTTTCCTCCCTTGTAACCCTAAATTTTTTGAAATATATCTATCGCACCGAAGCGGTGGGATATTCGATTAAAAATTGAACAAACCTTGGTACCAGTTTACAATCATTTCCGCGAAGAACATAGCCACCCACGCGCCTGCCGCAATCGACGGGCCGAAAGGAATCAGTTTTTGTTCTTCTTTGGCCTCGATGGCCGCTAAAATTTCTTCTGTGGGCGCCGAAGCATCCGGAACCTCAATTTCCTCGTCAGACTGACGGGACATATTGACAATGCCGAAAATCAGACCGAAGATACAAGCGACAATCATGATAAACAGACTGCTCGACCAGTTGAAGTACAAACCAATCATAAAAATCATCTTGATGTCGCCGCCGCCCATCGTCTCTTTATCCATCACCTTGTCGGCGATGATGACGAGCAAATACAGCGGAAGCGCCACGGCAAAACCGCCGATGACGGTATTCAGCAAATCTTTCCAAATCGAGCCCTCATAAATTCCGGAGGCAATGGCAAATACCAAGCGTCCGACGATGCCGGCAACAATCAACCGATCCGGCACCAGATAATCCTCCAAATCGGCGAAGGAGATGCACAGCAGAAGCGCCGCCAAAAACGCCGCTTCCAACGCCTGCATTGTAAAGCCAAAGCCGATAATAATGGACACAAACACCGCGGCAGACAAAATCTCCGCCAACAGATAGCGGAACGCAATTTTTTGCCCGCAATAGCGGCATTTGCCACGGAGGAAAATATAGCTGAACAACGGAATTAAGTCAAAAAAGCCAAGAGGGTGATCACATTTGGCACAGTGAGAACGGCCGTGAAGAACCGATTCTTCATGAACGATACGCCAGGCAGCACAGTTTAAGAAACTGCCCATACACATTCCGAACAGTGCCACAATACAAAGAATGTAGATATACGTCCCGGTGCTTTCTTTCAGATAGTTAAGATTACCGAGCGTTTCAAAAACGGGAAGCACGAATGATCACTCCTTGGGATAAATTTCCGGGAGGGGATGTCTCCCCTCCCGGGGATTTGTCTAATATTACGCGTCTGCGTTGTCGTACATGGCAAACATCGGCAGATACACGGACAACAAAACGAAGCAGACGAACACAGCCAAGAACACGATCATAATCGGCTCGATAAGCGCGGTCGCTTTGGTGGTCGCGAGGTCCACCTCATTGTCGTAGTAGTCGGCGGTGATACCGAGGGTGGTTTCAAGCGAACCGGTTTCCTCACCGACAGCCGTCATTTCTTTGAGCAAGTCGGGGAAATACGGAATATCGCGCATACAGTCACCGAGACGGCGACCGGCTTCGATGCCGGCGTTCATCTCAAGCACCGCGCGGCTGACCACGTAGTTGTTGATAACCTTACCGGTAACGTTGATGGCCTCCACAACGGTCAAACCGGCAGAGAACATATTGACGAACGTGTTGGCGAACTGGCTGGCGCAACTCATACTGTTCACCTTGCCAAGAACCGGCATATGCAGTTTGAAGATTGCCAGTTTTTCGCGTCCCACGTCGGTACGGGCAAAAATACGATACGCCAAAACAAGCGCCGCAATAATACCGGCAAGTACAATGAAGTTGTTGGTCATAAACTCGGACATAGCAATCAGCATCTTCGTCGGAAGCGGCAATTCACCGCCCTGGCTTTCGAAGGTCTCCTTAAACATCGGGACCGCAACCACCATGATGATGAAGATAACCACGACCGCCACGACGCCGACGAACGCCGGGTACGCCAAAGCGGATTTCACTTTACCTTTAGTTTTGGCGGACTTGTCATAGTAGGTTTGCATACGTTTGAACGATTGCTCCAAGTTACCGGATTTCTCACCGGCGCGAACCGTCTCAATAAAAGTCACGGGAAGCGTCGTGCCGCGGTCTTGGAAACTGTCGGACAACGAGTGACCGGCGGCAACGTCATGTGCCACTTCAGTCAGCAACAATTTCAAATCCTTATTTTCGGTTTGGTTGGCAACCAGTTCCACCGTACGCACCAGCGGAAGACCGGAAGCCAAAATGATACCAAACTGGCTGCACACGAGGGACAATTCTTTCTCGGAGATTTTTTTCGGGCCGAGAAGAGAACCACCCGTTTTTTTCTTGCTCTCGGAAATTTTGGTGACAACGCCACCCTGTTCACGAATTTTCGCAATGGCATCCAAGCGGTCATACGCTTCAATAACGCCGGTCAATTTACCGCCGCTGGACGATTGTGCCTCATACTTAAATGTTGTCAAAACGCCATGCTCCTTCCTTGAGTCATTAATTGTTTCTTCACATACTCGCGGTCAATAGCGGCGCCGATGGCGTCCTGATGCGAAATCAGTTTGCGCAATGCCAACTGAGCGAGTGCGTTATCCATCGTCACGCTGCCTTCATGAGCAGACGTTGCAATCGTGTTGGCGATTTGCGGCGTTTTGGCTTCACGAATCAGGTTACGGATAGCGGAGTTGACGATCATGACCTCCACGGCCGCCACACGGCCTTTGCCGCTCAAATGGGGCAAAAGCTGCTGGCTGACCACGGCCTGCAACGTCTGAGATAACTGCAAACGAATCTGGTTCTGACGAGCTTCGGGGAACACGTCCACCAAACGGTCAATAGAGTCCGCGCAGGAGTTGGTGTGAAGGGTACCGAACACCAAGTGTCCGGTCTCAGCAGCGGTCAAAGCGGTTTCCACCGTCTCCGGGTCACGCATCTCACCAATCAAGATAACGTCCGGGTCTTCACGAAGAGAAGCACGAAGGCCTTCGGCGTAACTGATGGTATCCACACCGATTTGACGCTGGCTGATATAGCACTTGTCCTCTTCATAGAGGTACTCAATCGGGTCTTCGAGCGTCACAATATGTTTCGGATAGTTGCGGTTGATGGTATTGATGATAGAAGCGAGCGTCGTAGATTTACCGGCACCGGTTTCACCGGTCACGATGACAATACCGCGCTCCAAATCCGGGAATTTATGCACCGCAGGAGGCAGACGCAATTTTTCCATATCCGGGATATCGTCGTTAAGCAAACGAAGCGCCACTGCCGGCTCATGCTGACGGCGGAACAAGTGGACACGGCAACGGCGGCCTTTGTAAGACCAACCTTCGTCCACCTCACCGATTTTGCGCATCGTATCGTACTTCGTCTCAGACGAAAGTTCAATACAAATGGCTTCCACTTCGTCGTGAGACATAATGTAGTTGCCCATAGGAATCAATTTGCCGTCCACGCGGATGCGCACAGGGCCGCCGGGCGCAATATGAATATCCGAAGCACGCTGCGGAACCGCAGCATCCATGATTTGTCCAATCGTAACCATAGCGATTCTCCTTTTATGTTATCCGACAGTATTGACCGTACGAATCAATTCTGCCAAAGTGGACGTGCCTTCATACACCACACGCAAGCAGTCATCACGCAGCGTATGGAATCCGTCCTGCGCCAGTGCTTCATCCAAAGCACCGCGGTTACCGCCTTCGGAGATAACGCGCTGAACGTTTTGAGAGAACATCATAATCTCGAACACGGCAATACGACCGCGATAGCCGCTGTCATGGCAATCGGGGCAGCCTTTACCGCGATAAAACACGTGTTGATCAGCCTCTTCTCTGGTCAAACCGGATCTACGCAGTTCTTCGTCATCCGGAACGTATTCTTCTTTACAACGGGGACAAATACGACGCACCAGACGTTGGGAGATAACACCGCGCATGGCGCTGTGAATCAAGAAACGCGGCGTACCCATATCCAAAAGACGGTCAACGGTAGACGGCGCATCGTTGGTGTGGAGGGTGGAGATAACCAAGTGACCGGTGATGGCGGAACGCATAGCAATCTCAGAGGTTTCGCCGTCACGAATTTCACCGACGGAAATAACGTCCGGGTCCTGACGCAAAATAGAACGAAGACCGCTGGCGAAGGTCATACCGGTTTTTTCGTTAATCTGAACCTGGTTGACACCGTCGATATTGTACTCGACCGGGTCTTCCAAAGTGACCAAGTTGACTTCTTCTTGGTTAAGACGGGAAACAATGGCGGTCATCGTGGACGATTTACCGGAACCGGTCGGGCCCACGATCAAAATAACGCCGTTGCTGTTGGAAATCAGTTTTACCACGTTGTCGTAGTTTTCACCGGTAAGTCCCACACCATCGAGGGTGAGCATTTCGGTGTTCTTACGTAACAAACGAATAACGATCTTCTCACCGTAAATCGTCGGCAGAGAAGAAATACGAAGGTCAATGTCCTGACCGCGAGCACGAACGTTCGCACGGCCGTCCTGCGGAATACGGCGCTCGGCGATATCCATCGAGCCGATAATCTTGATACGGGAAATAACCGCCGATTGCGATTTCTTCGGCACCGACAAAATTTGACGAAGCACACCGTCAGTACGCAGACGAACGGTCAACTCGGTCTCGCGCGGCTCAATGTGAATATCACTGGCGTTTTCATTCACAGCACGCTCAATGATGGAGTTCACAAGACGAATAATCGGCGCGGCCTCTTCGTCGTCGCTGTCGATTTGGTGGCTCTTCACCGCACCGTCTGCGGCACGGCTGTCGCCCTCCTCCAACTGCAGCTCTTCAAGGGCTTGGTTTGCGTTGTCCGCACCATAGAGGTTAATCAGCATCCGCTCGGTGGCACTGCTGGTAGCAATGAGCGGCACGATGTTCATCTGCGTGGCGGCTTTTGCTTCATCGAGCGCCACGAAGTCAAGCGGATCCACCATGGCCAAATACAGCGTGTTATCTACCGCACGCACCGGAACAACAAAGTGTTCACGCGCCAATTTTTTCGGAATCAAATCCGCTAACGCCGGGTTGGGCATTTCGGACGACAAATCCACGAAATCCACGTGTAACTGCACACGCAGCGCATCAATCATGTCCTCTTCGGTAATCAGGCCTGCCTTAACAAGCACCGTTCCAAGACGTTGTCCGGTTTCTTTCTGGAATTCCAGCGCCTGGCGCAGTTGTTCTTCGGTAATCTTGTGCTCTTCAAGCAGCATATCACCAAGCCGTTTGTAAGCCATGTAAAAATCCCCCTAAGTAGAAATATTAAAAAGAGTTTTATTCGTTTGCAACGCGGTAATACGTCTCCACTTCTTTGGTCAGCGGATTACCGGCATTTTTCTCTTTAATCCAGTAGTGAACGTAGAAATATTTTTTCCCGTCCGTGTCCTCAATGTACGTGACAAACGGATCGTCGTTATCTTTTTCGATTTTCAAGTTCGTGTAAACACCGTGGCTGACGAGGTATGCAACACTCTCTTGGGCACCCGTATCTTCGGAAAGTCCGGATTCATCATCCGCGGAGCCGTAAATGAATTGGTCAATCGCCACTCGTTTGTTATTCGTATCGGTGCCGTACTGGTCGAGCACCACCGCACCGCCTTTGATAGCGTAACTGGGGTTGCTGATAAGACAACGATTTCCAGCTTCATCATACAGAACACTCTTGTTCACAAGCGTGCCGTAATCGTCATCCGAGGCATCCACGGTAAACACTTCGGAATATCTCAACACGTCACCGAGAGCCGTGTTGATTGACGAAGCCAATAGGTCACTTTGCGCCACAAAAGCGGATTCACGTTGAACTTGGGCGCCCACAGAGACACCCACCGACATCATGACAGACATCATGACAACAATCATCAACGCCGCCAACAGTTCGACCAACGTAAAGCCACGTTTGGATTTTAATTTTTTGCGCATAGTTTTCAAAACACGCATTCCGTCACGCCTCCTTACGGTTCTTCCTCTTCTTCGGTATACAGCGAAAAAGTGCTGAAATCGCCAATCGTGTTTTTGTCGTCAACAACACAGCCGGCAAAGGTAACTTTCACCGTAGAAGTAATTGCCGCGCCGCTTTTTTGCATAACGACAAATTTTCCCTCATTATCGGCATCGGGCTGCATGCGGGTAACTTTCAGCGAGCCGACGGTATTCGTTACCGATTCTTCTTTTGCCAACTTTTCAAGGCAAAGTTGATTCACTCTGTCACGTTCACGGGCTTGGCGGTTCAATTCCATTCCCGTAGAAGTCGCGCCGGCCAACATCAAGCTGGCAAAGGTGGCAATCAAGATGGCGAACAACGTTTCCACCAACGTCTCACCTGCACGACTTTTCAGCTTTTTAAGAAACTGTTTTTTCATCGTTCAGCGCTCCTTTCATTCAGCCTTTTTAATTTTGATACCCTTCGTGACCTCAACCTTATCCGTGTACCACGTGATGTAGGTATCGTTGACCATTCTGGTCACCAAGTGATATTCGTTGATGTTTTGCTCGGGAATCGATCGTTGAGAACAAATCTCTTTCCACGAGGTCTCACCCAAGAAAGCGTTATTCGGGGTATACGATTTGATATCCGCGCTTGCTTTCATCGTAGCTGAATAGGTAGAAGCAAAGCGAGAATCCACCGTCAACTCAAAGAACAGGTTGGCTTTGTTGTCTGCCGTCATTTTCACGTGGACAGTCGGCAGGTTCTTTCCGTAAACGCCGGAACCGCTCGACGGTTCAATGTCAAAATAATAGGTGTAATTCGGGTTGTCAGACAAACTAAAATCACGATCCATCAAGGCGAAATACGTGCTGAGGTCGCCGTATCCCGTTAAATCGCGCACACCTTGGTCATACAGGCGTTTGCACATCGTCAACATAGCGACTTCTTCGATGGATTCTTTCAGGAAGACCGCATCTTCATCCCCAATGCAATCCAATCCGAAGGAGGATGCTTCATATTCCATATCGTTGCCGTCATCATTGATGTTGCCGGTCAGCTTTCCGTAGTACGAACGAAGAGTACCCTCATCGCACCAGTCGTATTTGATTTCTTCCTCTCTCAGGTGGAAACCGCCGCGCGTATAGGCGTACACCGGCACCTGTGCGCCGAATTCGTCTATATCGTTGCCGAGAAGCACCGGCGTATAGTTATCCATATTGTTTTTTCCGTTAATTTCGCCAAGCATCTCTTTTATCAAATTTTGTGTCGATTGGATGGCAAAAAACGAGCGTTGTTCCTCTTTTTGTGCCGCAGCGCGAGAGGCGTTGACCGAAGCCGAAGCCATAATGACCGAAGCCACGAAGAAACACATCAAAAAGAACGCCAGACCTAACAAAATGGATGCACCGGTCTTGCTCTTTATTTTTTTCGTGAATACGTTTTTTTTCACAAAAAAAGCCTCCTTTTCGCCGAGTTGCGGCGGAGTATTTCAAAAGTTTCGTGTTTTTCCAAAACGGATTGTCTTTTCAGGGACGTTGTCGCCAAAAAACGCGGCAAAATCCGTCAAAAGACAATCCCTCCGCCCACCCGAAGACGGGCGGAGGGATTGTTGCTATGAGGTCAGTTCGCGGGGGTTAGGAAATGGTGACCGTCGGGCTACCTGCTTCGCAGTTGATATCCGCATTGAGCGTCATATTTCCGCTCACTGCCACTGTGTAAACATACGTCACGGTATAACCCGAAACGGAAATCGACGTCGGGGCAGACGGCATTCCGGTAATGTACGCCGCCAATTGAGCCTCCGACAAGTTGGCCGGCTTATCGATGCCCTCAGGCACCACGATCGTTACCGTGGCATTTGCAGAAGTGATCTCCTTCGTCTGAGTAACAACGCCGTCCGGATTCCACTTGATACGGTAAGCCGCATTAACGGTCAGCGTACCGCCGCCCACCGGCGCATTCTCGGTGAACGTGGCGGAAACCGTCACGTCGCCTTTCGGCATCATGAACGTGGTGGAAGCGTTGGAGGCATTCGCCACCGTCGCGCCCGTTACGTTCCAACTGCCGAAGGTGTAGCCGGAAGCCGGGGTAGCGGTCAGGGTGATAGTCTCACCCTCCGCAATATCGGCCGTCTTGCTGGCGGAAATCGTACCACCGGTCACGCTGCCGAGCGTCACTTTGTACTTCGGCGTCTGCGTGGTCGGCTCGGTGGCAGGTGTACTGCCACCGCCGGTCACAGAAACATTCGTGATGTTGCAGTAGCCGTCAAGCGAACCGGAAGTCTTACCGATGATCAAAGTGATCGATCCGGTAGTCGTGGCGGTATACGTAGTTGTGAAGGTGGACGAAGCAGCGCCATCCATCTGGCCGATTTCCGTGCCGCCCAAGGTGACCGGAACGTGGAGACCGGCTTTTTCAGCATCATAGTTGACGGTCACGGTGTACGTCGTACCGGAAACCACCGAAATGTCTTGGCTAATGTAAGCATCTTTCCACTTCGGCAATTTTGCCTTGCCGTCACTAACTTCAGCGTTGCCTGTCAAAGTCCAACCGGTCGCGCCGTTTGCGAAGTTACCGTTGACAATCAAGTCGCTACCCGTCGGCTGCGACTGTGTCGGCTGCGACTGGCTCGGCTCGGTCGCCGGCGTGCTGCCGCTTGCAGTCAACACAGCTCTGGTAATGGTGTAGGCCCTATTGGTACCACCAAGGCATAGACGAGTTTCTCCTGCTTGCGGAGTAAATGTACAAGTATACGTACCGGAATACATAGTGTCGGTTCTTGCAACCTCTCTGTAGACACTGCCGTTGTACAGTTGAATCTTTAAGCCGTTATTGCTCGTCACATTCACATCAATAGTAAGGGTATATTCCTTACCAGCTTCGAAAGCAACGTCTTGATACATACATTTCTTGTCTTCATTGCCGTTCACAATGATGAACGAACCCGAGTTGTATGTCGGAGCAGTGCTTCCGCCATCTTGCCAACCAAATCCACTTGCATTCGGATCAGTAACCAGGAAATTACCGTTGATAAGCAGGTTACCACTCACCGGCGGTTGCGTCGGCTCGGTTTGCGCCGTTTCAAAGTTGGCGGTCAGTTTCACGTTGTTGTACGGCATCGTGAAGGTCAACGGGCTGGTCGTGCTGCCCGGAGTAACCGTCGCCACGTACAGGTAATCCGCGTAATCCACCGTCCAACCGGTGAAGACTTTACCGTTCGGAACCGTAGCCGTGACCGTCACTTCGGTACCCGGTTTCGCCGTGCTAAGCGAGGTGGTACCGTCATTCACCGTCACCGTGTAGTTGGCGGTCTTATCGGACTCGTCAATCGAGGCAAACGGATCGGTCGTGAAGTTGAAGATTTCCACTTTGCAGGTCACGTCAGCTTGCGCCGGGACCGCAGAAGCGTTGGTCCACGAAGTGACGAAGCTCAAATCCGTTGTAGAGGCAAGAGCGCCCTTCACGTAAATCACAATCGTGCTGTCATCCGCATAGGAGACTTTGTAATTACCGCCGGAATACGCGTTCATCGCGAGGGCCGTTGCCGCGCGACGCGCGTTACCGAACTTCGTGCCGGACGCGGCCGTATAGGTAATCTTCAAATACTGGTTCGCACCGACGGACGCGTTATTCTCCACGAATTTAGCGAAGGTAATCTCGGAAGAATTGCCGTCGAGACCAACGGTGTTGTACGCCACGTTCATGGTAGACGTACCGTTTTCATAATACGAACCGTAGATGCCGTTCTTAGACGTCCAACTGGCCACCGCGGAACTGGTATCCACCGCGTAGTTCGCCGTCACCGTAACGGCTTTCGCCGGCATGGTGAAGGAAGCGGACGTCAAACCGGCGTTCGTAATCGTAACGTCGTCACTGGTCCAACCGGAGAAGGTGTAACCGGTCTTGGCCGAAGCAGACAGCGTAACGGTATCGCCGTAAGCCGCCGTCGCCATATTCGCCGACGCGGTACCCTTCGTCGTGTCGTTAGAAACCGTAACCGCATAGGTCTGTTTTTGGAAGTTGGCGGTTACAATCACATCCGCGGCCGGCATCGTCAAGGTTGCCGGGTTGGCCGTGGCGCTGTTCAGCGTGCCGCCGTTCACCGACCACGACTGGAAGATGTAACCGGTCGCCGGCGTTGCGGTCAACGTTACGGTATCGCCGATTTGAGCCGTAGCTTTGTTAGCGCTGATGCTACCGTTTTGTACCGTGCCACAAGTGACGTTGTAATTAACCTTCTGGAAGTTGGCGGTAATCGCTACATCGCCGGCCGGCATCACGAAGGAGGTAGTCGAAGCGGTATCGCTGACAAGCGACAAGCCGCTCGGGCTCGTCACCGTCCATCCGGTGAACGTGTAGCCGGTATCCGGCGTGTTCGCCGTAATGGAGACTGTGTCGCCCTCTTCCACCGTTGCAGTAGCCGCACCGCCAGTAATCTTACCACCGGTGATGGTCACGGAGTGTGTCGGGAGAACCGTCTTCGCAAAGTCAACGTAGATGTCCACATCGCCTTCCGGCATCGTGAATTTGCTTTCGGCATCCAAAGAAGCCACGTTGTTCTTGAAGGACACCGCGCTCAGCTCATAGCCGGCCGCCGGCGTCACCGACAAGGTCTTCACCTCATCGTAGTGAGCCGTCGTAGCGCCGCCCATGATAGAAGCAGAGCCCCAATCCGCGTTATTCACGTGGATGATGATGTTGTAATACACCCATTCGCTGTTCGCCGTCACCACCACGTCTGCCGCAGGCATCGTAAAGGTGGTCATCGCGGCGGAAGCGTTGTCAAGCGTCAAGCCCGTAGGCGAAGTCACGGACCATCCCGTGAACTGTTTGCCTTTATCCGGCGCACTGGCGTTCAACTGAATCGTTTCGCCGACGTGAGCGGTGGACTTGCCGTTGGAATCGCCGTTATAAACGGTAATCGTGTACTCGATAAAGTCGTAAACGGCTTCAATCGTCACGTTGGCAGCAGGCATCGTGAAGGTGTTATTCGTCACCGTCACACCGCCGGCCGTCACGTTCCAACCTTTGAATTCTTTGCCTTCCGGAGCGGTCGTCGGCGGAGTCAGCGTAACGGTATCGCCTGCGGCGGCCGTCGTCTTATCCGCGTTACCACCGTTAACTGTGACGGTGTAGGTCTCGGTCACAGGCGGATTCGGATCGTCAATGTCCGGAATATGATTGCCCTTAACCAGGATGACGTTGTCAATAACCGCCGTTTCCAAACCGTTGGAACTACCGGCCACGTCGATGGAAATCTGGAAGTTCGTCAAATCCGACGGAGTGGTAAAGGTAATATTGCCGGTAGAGGTCAGGACTTCGCTGTTATTATTATCTTTCTTGATTCTGACCGTAATCTTGTCGCTAGCGCTTCCCGAAGTCGTCATATCCACGTGCAACGTGTATTCGGTCTTCGCTTCCAGCGGCTCGGTGAAGCTCGCAATGAGTTTCGGTGCACGGTATGTCGGAATATCGACGTGCAGCGCACCACCGGAAGCGGTAAAGAATCCTGCATATTCACCGGATGCACCAGGTTCCTGCGTCCAACCGTTGAGACCGTTCGCAAAGTTACCGTTCACGATAAGGTTCGTGTAGGTTTGCGGCTCGCTGGTCTCGCTAGTTTCGCTCGACTCACTGGACTCACTGGACTCACTGCTGACCGTCGATTCGGTCGGCTCGCTGCTGCCGCCGTGAGCGCCTTCATACAGCGTCACGGTGCAGATGATATCAGCCTGAGCCGCCGCGCCGGTAGCCTCAATGAACGATGCCTCCAAGTGCGGGTTCGTGATACCCTGATAGTTGAGCGCGCCATTCGTCTCGAACAACACTTTCATATCGTCCGCCGACAAGAGCGTCGTACTGGACGGGTTGTAACCGGTGTTGCTCAACGTCGTCTTCTGCCCATTGTTGGCGACACCGTAGAAAGAGGTGCCGTCTTTATGGGTGAAGGCAATTTCAAAGTACTGGTTGGAAGAGAGGTTATCCACACTAGCGATAAACTCTTTCCAAGTCATATTGGTCGTGCCGTCTTTCTTACCGTCACAGTTCTCCCAAACCTGCACTTGCGCCGTGCCGTCGTTCGCCTTGTAGTAGGCGTACGAAACACCGGCCGTCGTCTCCCACTGTGCAATCTTCGTGCGCTCGCCTGTCGGCGTGGAGGACTCAGAAGTCGTGCTGGTTTCCGGTTTGCTGGTCACGGTCTTGCTGGTTTCGGTCGGCGTAGTACCGCCGCCCACTTCGACGAGCTCGAAGTTGTCAAACGTACCGCTGACCGGCGTGGGCTGATCTTTCGGCGCGGAGATGTAAATCTTGAATTTGTTCATCTCGCTCGCCGGACCGGTCGTAAACTCATAGCTGCCGGAAGCCGCGTACGTAGTAGAATTGTTTCCGCCCGGATTGACTTTAACAACCAAACCGGTGTCCGCATTCATAATGAAGGACAAGCGATACGAAGTTTCCGGTTTGAGCGTCACGCCGTCTTTAAGGCTGGCGATCACTTCCAAAGCGTTGCTGGACTGATAGTTGGTAATAGTCAACACACCGTTAACGACCTTCGCATCGGTGCTCGACGGGTTAATTGTCCAACCGTCAAGGTTGTCGTCGAAGTAACCGTTTTTGAGCAGGTTATCATCGTGTTCGATGGTGTAGGTCGCCTGAACAACCGTGCTCGGAATATAATCGGTCTTGGTGGCACGAGCGTATACCGTCGTTTCGCCCTCGACAAGGACAATCGGGTTGATATACGTCATCCACTCACCGGTCTCGCCCAGTTTGTACTCAATCAAGGCGCCATCCGTGCCGCAGCTGAGCGACACCGTGCGCGTGCCTTTGTAAGTACCCTCTGCCAAGCCGAAGATCGGCGCATCGACCGTCGGGCGAGAGATTACGTTAAAGCTGATGTTATCCGCCGTCAAGTCCGTGCCGCAAAGCACTGCCGCCGCCGGAACTTTGAAGGTCAGCGGAATACTGCACTGCTCGGTAGGCGTACCCGAGAAGGTAAGCGTCACCGTGTTATCGTTAATCTTCGCGACTTGCGTCAGGGACAGGCCGGTCGGCAGAGTGCCTTCGAACCACGCCGTCTGCGCAATGCCGGAAATATCACCGAAAGCGGTGTTGGCCACCGAAATGTCCACCACTGCCTGGCCGGCTTCGTTCACGTAGAACGTACGCACTTTTTCATCGCCGACAACAGAGGCTTTCGGAACTTTCTTGGAGATGATGAACGAACCGGATGCGGTCACATCGTTGCCGCCGGTCGTCATCGCATCGCCCGGAACCGTGGCCGTAATGGTCACATCGGAAGCCGGAGTTTCGGTAACCGTACCGACAATGCTGACTTGCACCACGTTGCCGTTGACAGCCAACAGTTTCGCAGACAGGCCGCGGCCACCGAGGCCGTCGAACCAGTGCGTGATGTCACTGTTCAGCACGAGGCCGGACGAGAAGGTATCACCGTTTAAGGTAATCGTCACCGTCTTGGAGACCACGTCGCCGGCGAGCACGTCAAAGCTGTCGCCTTGCAACTGCGCCGTGGTGGCGGTCGTCATAATCTCGACCAAAATCGAGGTCTTGTCGCCGACACGGAGATCGCCGTGGCCATCCGACATACCGTCAAAGGTGAAGCCGGCATCGTTATAGCCTTCTTTGGCGCCGTCGGTCGCAACGGTGTTGAGATCGAGCGGACCGTTGATTTGATACACAACGGTGCTTGCATTCACCGATTTGGCTTTTTCGCCCTTGACAATCTTGCCGTCCACACCGCGGTAGGTGTTCACACGAATCGTCTGGCCGTTGGCATCTATGCTGCCAAACGGCGCATCGGCGTTGTTCAAGGTAACACGCATATACTGGGTATCGCCCAGCGCGCCCACCATGTTGGCGAACTCGTTCCAAGTCATCGTCATGGTGCGATCGCCGTCCACATAACCGACATCGCTACCGCCGAAGGTCATATAGTTGCTACCGCCCAGTTGATCCGCCGCGAAGGTGTGCACCGCCGTACCGCCGGACAGTTGTTTGGTGGTACGGGAAGCGGTGGTGGTCGGGACGGTCATCGCCGTAGCGTTCGGATCGCGGTCATAGATACCGACCGTGATATTGAAATCTTTTTCGTTGTCAATGAGCGTTCTGTTCGTCAAAAGGTCTTGCGCGTTGCGGTACGCAAAGTAGGTACGCAACGTCACGGCATCACCGTAGTTTGCGCCGGCAGAACGGTTGAGCGGACCGCCGATCACAAATTTCACCGTGCGATTCTCCGCGTCAAACGCATCGTCACCGGAGGCGGCGTTGATTTCCGCCAAGGTCTGGTTCTCGCCGTAAGCATACGCATCGCAAGTAAAGGTGAAGTTGCTCTTTTGTGCGTGAGCATAGCCTTCCGGATATTGCAACGTGACCACCATATACTGGCTCTCGGTCAGGCTGTCGTGCTGTTTCAGGAAGTCAGACCACGAAACGCCGGTCGTCAGGTCTTTTCCTCCCACGTTGATGTAACGATAGGTGTTCTTCGGCGACACGTCGTAGGTCGGCAACACGATGGTCGACGCCTGGTCGCACGCCCAGTAGGAAATGAGCTTAGCATCTTCTTCCGCCGGGACGGTCGCTTTTGTCGAGGACGTCGCATTCGGATCCGCGCCCGGAACCACTCTCTTCACCGCCACGTTATCCACAAAAAGTCTACCGTTCAGCGTGTTGGGGTTGGTCTGGTCGCCGACCTCACGAGGAATCCACACAATGTAGGCGTCGTCTTCAATCGTCTGACCTTCACTACCGAAGGTATACGTCGCGTTTGCCCAAATGACTTTTCCTTTGTTAGCACCCACATCCGTACGTTTTTGCACCAACGTGAACGTGCTGGCATAGTAACTATTATCACCGGACACGAGATACGGACGCATATACATATCTTTCGTCGCGTCATCGCCCAAAGCGAAGGTCGCTTCGACTTGATAATACTCGTTCGGGCCCAAAACAGGCTCGTTGTTGAACGCATCGCTGATGTTCATGCGGAAGTCTTTCGCATTCACGAGTTCAATCATATTGGAGTGGCCGGAAGCGCCGCTTCCCGCGAAGAGTTCGTCGGAAATCACGCCTGCCACCATGGGACCTTCGCCGGTAGACAGAATGTTGTTGGCTTGGATGCCGTTCACCGGCTCAAAATTCCACGTTTTCAGGGTTTCGAGGTGCGTCTGTTGCTCGACCGACGTCGTATCACCTGCACCCATGGTCGTGGTGGAATGACGGGTGGTCTCGTTGGTCGTTTGCGTGGTGCTCTTATCACGATAGATAATGACCGACAGGTGGTTAATACGGAACGGGTCTTCGTTACCGGCCGGCTCACCGTCTTCATCGGCGTAGTTGCCTTTCACGCTCTCCCACAGGCTGCCATCCACACCACCTTTCGAGTGATAGTTGATAGCAAACCACAACTGCGGATCGTTCAGGATGTTGATGGTCTGTTGATCGACGTCAAACAGGAACTGGTACACTTGACCGTTGCCGAAGTTGATGCCCTGCGCCTCATAAGCGGTGTCGTTGACATCGTCCCACACGTTGGCGCCGGTGTCTGCCAACATCGAGTGAACGGCGCACTGGAACAAGCCCGCCGCCTCAGGAGCGTCGTACTTGAATTCCGGCTCGACGATGATTTCAATGAAGTCGCCTTCCTTGAAGTCGCCCAGCTCGAACTGGTATTTCATTTCTTTCAGCCAGTCGCCCCAGTAGTAGTTGTAGTCGGTCTTATGCGTAGCGTCCACGCAGAAGTCCGCCCAGTACACACCTTCAAAGGAGGTGTCGTTGATGTACATCGAACCGTTCGGATCCGGCCAATCGCCGTAGTGGACAAAGTAACCGTCATCGTCCAGCACCACCGCCGGGAACAGATAATTACCGGCAAGGGTTTGATCGTACGGCCAACTGTGGTTAAAGTCGGCGGTACCGGTCGAACCGGTCAACGCATAAGCGCTGCCCTTGAAGAGTCTCTTCATCTTCGAAAGCGTCAGCGAATACGGAATCTCCACCGACTCACCGTTGATGGTGGCCGAATAGGATTTGGACTTGTCTGACAATTTGTTGTAGACGGGGTTATCCGTATCCTCATCAGGCTTCGCGTAATCCTTGATGGAATCCTCATAGAAGTGGCTATGGAGAATCATAGAATCACTGCCGCCGGCCACACCGTAGAAGTGGGTGTCGGAGGAACTGCTGTCTTCCATCGAGCAGTAGCTGTAGCAGCTGATGAGTTTGGTTTGTGCCGTGCACCAAGCGCGAGCGGTGCTGTTCTTCTGTTGTTGACCAACAACGCCACCCACGTATGCCGGCTGACTTCCGTTGGCCACAAGCAAACCGCCGGAATAGCAGTCCGCGATAATGCCGTCTTTGCTGACACCGGCAAAACCGCCGATGTAACGGACACAACTACCGCTGGAACCGGTAGCAGACAAGCGTTTGTTGGCGGCAGAGCAGTTGTAAATCTCGCCCTGGTTCTTACCGACCAAGCCGCCGATTTGCACCTCTTGGTTCTGCGTGCCGTTCGGGTTGTATTCCACAATATAGCCCGCCACCGCGCAGTTAGAGACAGTGGACATATTGGCGATACCGGTAATATAGCTTGCCGGATTGTCGCCGGTCGGAACCACCGGTTCGGTAGAGAACAATTCCGCCGAGAAAGTGGCTGTGCTCACCGTCCAGTTGGTGAAGTCACCGCCGTTCAGAGTGATCACGATATCGTCACCGATGTTGCGTTTGCTGGTTCCGTCCGAATCGGTTTCCAGCGTGCAGTCGGTCATATTCAAACGGAACTTAATTTCACCCTCTTTGATGCTATAAGCATTCGTCGGGCCGGAATAGGTCACCGGGCTGCCGTTTACGGTCTTCGTAGAAGTCATAGAAGCGCCGGTCACTGTGCCGAAATCGCCCTTCAGGGTGATTTCCATATACTGCTGGCTATTCTGCGGCACGTACCGAGATTTCGCGTTGGACCATCTGCCGCCGTCACCCGTGTTATCGTAGCCTTTCAAGGTGAATTTGTTGCCCTCGATGGCATACTTGTCAATCGTATCGCCGCTGATGCTCCAGACTTTCAACGAACGCGCCGAGCTACCGCCGCTGCCATAGGCTGCGGAGTCGTACTCCACAGAGCCCACCAACGGAGCAATGTGGTACGCACCGTTGCCCTGCGTCATATCGCTCTTAATCCACGCCGTACCAGCGCCGGAGTTGGCGTTCGGATCGGAGGCCATCAGCACAATGTTCTTGATGTTGCCTTTGTAGAGCAAGCCGAACAGACCGGCATCGACAGAGTCGTTGGCGCCAGTCGTATACAAGCAATAGTCAATGATTTTGAAGGAGTTACCGTTATAACTGCCGGTAAACGGTTTCTCGCCGTAGGTCGTGGTGTTACTGCCAATAGGCTTGTTGCGCCACAAGTTGGTAACACCTTGGCCGTTGCCGGACAGGTCAATAGCCGTGCCGCAGTAGGTGTTGGTATAGGTGCCGAAGTTCACGTGGCACTCTTGGACAAGATTCATGCTCCAGAACCAGTTCATACGGCCCATCGCGTTGAGCTGACGGGCAGAACGGATGATACCGGCATCCGGAACGGTCTTGCCGGCAAAATCCTGTTTCGCCTTATCCGAAGCCGACGGGCAGAGGGTATAATCGTCCGCCTGTTTCGGCGTCGGGTTGACAGCAGATTTCGCCAAAACCGGGCAATAGTAGAAGGTGTAGTCCGTGAACATCTCATCGGAATTGTACTTACCGGTGAGCACGACCTTCTGATAGTAGGTGCCGTTTTGGTCGCTCATGCGCGTTTGATACGCCTGGGACATACCCTGCGCGTTCAAGTCACCCAATTTGTAGATGAAGACGTGCTCGTTACGGGGCTGGCCCTCCGAGCTGAACGACACATCCGCCTGCGAATCAGGATTGGAATAGTCAATCGAAACCGCCGCATCGCCCAACGTCTCGATCGTACCACTGATGTTGGTCATCATATCAGTGGAAACGATAGCGTAACCGTCTTCGATGCACTCCACGTCACCGCGAAGCAGCGTATCCAGTTTCCAACCGTTGGCTTTTTCTTCCTCATCGCCGGACAAGCTGGTAAAGCCATACAAGCCATAGCGAGTAGAGCCGTCATCCTCTTTATACACTTCATAGTAGGCGAGCATCGTTTGGATGTTCGCTTCCACCGGCCAGTCGCCGTAGTGCGGAATGATGGGGAAATCTTCCACAGAAGTGGAGTTCGGATTATCAAGCGCCTCGTGCGCCATCATGAACGGGAACACATCCGCACGCGCCGCGATGGTATACGGATAGGAGTTCGCCGCCGTATTATCGTTGCCCGTGTCAGAATCCGCCAACACGTTCCAGTAGTTGTTGTTCGTTCCGGCGAGACTAAACGCGTCGTCATACGCGCGAGCGGTCGCCAAACCGTCCTGCGACACATAACCGGTACCTTTGTTGTAGCGAGATTGCTGCAAGTAGGAACATTCGCTGAAACTCTCGCCGGCCATTTGTTTGTGCACAGCCACAAAGCCGCCCAAAGTAGCATCGGTAGCGCCTTCCGCAGAGCGCGCACGACCGTAAGAGTTACAGCCGTCCAGTTTTGCCGGACCTTTCACCAAGCCGACAAAGCCGCCCACGTTGCCCGTACCGACGGCATCGCCGGTGGCATAAGTCGGGTACGCTTCGGTACCGTTTACTTCCGTATAAGCCGTGCCACCCTCCATCAAGCCGACAAAGCCGCCGACGTTGAGGCCGCCGATGGTGGGCTCAGAGGTATAGCATCCCATAAAGTCGCAGTTTTTCGATGAACCGACCATACCGCCGGCCGTAGACATATCGCTGCCCTCGACCAAAACCGCGGCATAGGAATAGTTGAATACACAGTTTTCCGCATAACCGACCATACCGCCGATGGTCTCCGCGACATCGGAATACACCGCCAGCGCATTCACGCGGTCAGACATACCGGTGTAGCGTTTGTTGTCCACCGGGTTACGGTCAGTCAAACGAACACCGCAATAATAGAAATTGGCGTGTATCGCCTCGCCGGCAAAGCCACCGACGGAAATGCCGCCGTCGTTGCCGTCCACAATGGCATCGATCAGGTTAGCGTGCTTGAAGGTGGCGAGCTTGACCGAGTCAAAGAGTCCCACGTCGCCGCCGTCCGGGTTGGCAATCACAAAATCGTAAAGACCTTTGTAGTTACCTTCATAGGTAAAGGACTTGTTGCCGTTAAGCGCCAGATGAATCGGCAGCATATATGCCTGGTTTTCGGCCGACGGAGCATTCAAATAGTTGCGCAGATTGTCGCCCGTGGGTTCACCTGCCAGATACGTGGAATCCCAATACCACTTAGTACCGGTATCGCCCTCGTACTTCGAGTTGAAGTAGATATCTTTCGGGCCTTCCTCTTTCACCAGCTCTTGATGTTCCTCACCGGTAATGTCATCCACCACCGTTTTCCACACGTATTCGGTGCGGATTTGTTTGATGTTGAGGGTATTGCCGGAAGGAAGCGTGAAATCAGAGAGGTTATTCAAGTGGCGCACAAAGCCCACGTACACGTCGTTGGCGTTACCGCTGGAAACGATCGCACCGAAGCGGCTGTTTTGCATTTCGCTTTCGTTGTCGTCGGTGTTGCGCACCACACGGCCGGCGAAATCATACTCCATCGTGATGGAGGCTTTTAAATCGCAGCCGGCGACGAAATCGGCGATGAACGCCTCTTTCGTACCTTCAACGCACGTAACGTCGGTATTGTTGATGAGTGTCGCAAAGTCCGCACTGTCATCAAGGCTATCCAACATAAGATACGCCACGAACATATACGGCTCCGTTCCGTCCGGATTGAACTTGAACATCGTGTAATTGTTGATGGACAGCGCACCGCGATCGTACGAGGTCAGCGAATCCGCCTGACGTAAGTTGATCGGAACCGCTACCGTATTGGTAACAGCGCCCTTGGTCTCGGTCAGTACAATCTTGGTATCAACATATTTTCTGTGGTTAAAGCTATCCCAGTCGAGCTGACCGGTCGCTTTTACGTAAAGGTCTTCTTTGTTGACCAATTCGCAAGTGACTTCAAACTCGTCAACCAACTGGTCTTTCAGCATTTCCGTAGGATCGCCGCGGTAGTAACCAAGCATCACTTTATCGCCGGCAGAGTTCACAAAATCGTCTCGACGGAAAGCGTTTTCACGCCCGCCGCCTGCGCCGGTCTCGTCGCCGGGTTCCAAAGCTTTGATGTCCGCGGAGGTGAAGCCGGATTTTGCATCGGTATAGAACACGGCATACACGTCACCGGTCGCCGGGTTAAATTCAATATAATAGTGGTGGTCGAGATAGGTATTGGAAACCGAGAGTTCCGGAATAATGGACGTGATGATAGCATCGTCGTCCGAGGCATCCGCAGGATTATGCATCACGCCATAGAAGTTTTGATAACGGTCTTCCCACTCGTCGTTCCAGTCTTGCGGCTTGAAGATTTTAGACGTATCCTCATCCCAGTCGCCGTAGTAACGGTCAACTTTCCCGTCAATACCGGAATAGTTCTTCTCGAGTTCGTCGCGAACGGAGGTCAGTTCGCCCGTCGCCTTCAAAGACATCAAGCGGTTTTGGGCAGCCAAATAGACGTCTTTGGCATAACTATTAAGCCGCGCCATTTCCAGGTTCTTCTGGATCTGGGCGACTGCCGGCACCGCCAAGCCGAACAGAATCGTCATGATGGCGAGGGTGATCATCATCTCCATCATGGTAAAACCGGTGCGCTTCTTAGGTTTCACGCTCCTCGGTCTGCTGTTCGCATTGTTCATATTTTTATTCATACTCTCGACCTCCCACAGAATATCGTGGACAATAATAATGATTATAAAGAAATAACAAAACGCTGTTTCGGCCGTCCGGCCTGGAATAAGGGAATATACTCGACCATCCGGCCGGGAAAATTGATATTATTCGTCGGTTAGCGGCAGGTTTCCAAAACCGTTTTTTTCGCACTGACACGACAAATAAGCAAAATTTACGGTTTTTTCCGTAAAAATTTGCTTTTTCTTTCCTCTTTTTCGATTATCTTTTTGGGCTTTTCCTTTTCACAAAAAGTCACATTTTAGGGGATAGCAACAAAAAACAACCGCAAAGCGCCTGTCTCTTTGGTCATTTTTCACAAACATAGGGCTATTCACCCACCTATATAATAGTGCAAATCACCATAATTGTCAATGACTTTTTTTGATTTTTTCGTCTTTTTGGCGATTTTTAACAAATCGTCAAAAAAAACAAAAAAAAATCAAAAAAACGTTGCATTTCCGTTAATATTGTAGTATACTTTCACTGTATACTATTCCTGAACAAATATATTCCGTTCTCTCCCCCTGCTTTTGAACGGTTATTTTTACACTCCCGGTTGATCCGGATTTGCGGAGGCGAAATCAGTTATGTCTTACAGATGGTTCAAAGAATGGGCAGACAAATCCCCGAAAACGATTGTTCTCATCGAAACGCGAGAAGGCTTTGAGTCGTTCGGTACCTGCGCCACGGTGGTATTTCGTTTGATTGGTGCCCCTATGTTCCGTCCGAACAAGAAGGAAAAAACGAAAGAGCCGGAAGTACTCGTGCCGATGCGCGACTACCCGACCTTGCTCGACAAAATGAACCGTTGCCAAATCAGCTATCTCGTTGCGCGAGAAGATTTCAAGGTTTACAGTAAAGAATTTGATTCCCGCTTCTACGATATCTACTCCACTCCGCTCCGTAACCCCGAAAAAGCGAACGAAGAAGACCTTATGGACCGCGGTCTCTCGGTGGACGACCGCGTCAGTGTCAAAAACCTGGAAACACGGAAAGAATGCTGTTGGAAACTGGTTCCTCCTGCCGAAGCGGATGTCAGCCGCCGCGAAAAGAGCGGCAATCTGAGCATTGAATCGGTCGTGGGTAACGCCCTTTTGGGACACCGCGTCGGTGAAGATCTCACGATTGTCCGCGGCCTCAATGACACTGCCACCTACCGCATCCTCTTTGCGCTGGACAACGAGGACCGCAAACTCAAAAAGATTAAACGCGAAAAAGTTTCCAAAGCCACCCTCGCCGAAGAAGCCGCCGAAGAAGACGATGCTAAGGCTCACTTGGCGGATATCGCCGCATACGCCGAAACCGAGGGCGAAGGGAATTTGGATTTCCTCAATCCCGAACCGGAAGTGGGCGATTCCAACACTCCCGTTACCCATTTGACCACACAAAATGCCCACGTATCTTCTGCACTGATGAACGGCGAAGGCCCCGTGATGGTGTTCAAAGAGAAAACACCGGAAGAGTTGGCTGCTGAAGCCGCCGAACGTGAACGCCTTGCCGCCGAACAAGCCGCGCTTGCAGCGGAGAGTTCTGCGGAAGCTCCCGAAATGCCCGAATTCGCCGCCGAAGCACCGGCATTTGCGGATGAAACACCCGAATTTGCCGCCGAAACACCGGCATTTGCGGATGAAATGCCCGGATTTGCCGCCGAAACGCCGGCATTTGCGGTCGAGACACCCGAATTTGCCGCCGAAACACCGGCATTCCCGGACGAAGCTCCCGTGGAATTCATTAGCCCCGTAGCCGTGTCGGACGAAATGCCTGCCACCGTGATGGGTACGCCGGATTTCGCCGCCGAAGCGCCGGCATTCCCGGACGAAACCACTGTAGCAACGGCTACCCCGGATTTTGCCGCCCCCACTGCGGATTTCGCCGCTCCTGCCGCCTCCACCTCCATCGTTCCTTTTGCCACTCCGCTGAGCGAAGTGTTCTTCGGCCCCAAAAAGGCCGGCAAAGCGAAACACGCCGCGGCCAAACGCTTTAAATTGGATCTTCCGAAATCCGCAAAACACGTAAAAACTCGCGCAATGCGGAAACTGGAAAAACTGGCCGCCCGTCAAGGTCACGGCAAGAAAAGCGTTTCTCAAGTATAATTCTTAAAAAAGAGTGCCGTTGGCACTCTTTTTTCTTGTAATCGCCAAAAACGTGTGATATAATAAGGTAGTGTAAAAATAAAGAGGCGCGCGATGATTTTATATATAAATAGTTGCGTTCGAGGCAATTCACGAACAAACCTCCTGGCTCGCGCTCTCCTTAACAAGCTGGACGACGAAGTGACAGAGGTCTTTCTTCCTACACTCCCTATCGCTCCGCTTTCTGAAGAAGCCCTTTCCCTACGCACAAAACGCGTGGAGACGGGCGATTTTTCTGATTCTTCATTCGATTTAGCAAAACAGTTTGCCGCCGCCGACACCATTGTGGTTGCGGCGCCGTTTTGGGACTTGTCGTTCCCTGCCAAACTCAAAGTATACTTTGAAAACGTTTACGTTATCGGTCTCACCTCGTCCTATAACGAACACGGCGTTCCCGTCGGGCTCTGCCGCGCCACCACAATGTACTACGTGTCCACCGCCGGCGGTCCGTTTTTGCCGAACTACGGTTTCCACTATGTCCGCGACCTTGCCACCCTCTGTTTTGGCATAAAAGAGGCAAAAGCCGTTGTTGCCGAAAACTTAGACGTGGTCGGTAACGATGCCGATGCCATCGTAAAGGCCGCGATTTCCTCGTTAGATTCTGTTTTATAAGAAAAGGAGAAGCATTATGAACGAAATAGTGTATGGACCATATATCAAGCTCGGCATTGCCGCACTTTTGCCGGTTGTTGCCGCCGCAATGCTATTTCTGTTGAACAGAAGAACCGTTTTCGGCCGCATAAACGAAAAAATCAAGCAAGTAATTTACGGCCTGATTTTCGGCGGACTCGCGGTAGTCGGCACCGAATGGGGCATTGAGATCAACGGTGCCATTGCCAACTGCCGCGACGGCGCGGTGCTGATTGCCGGCCTTATGTTCGGCTCTCCTGCCGGTATTCTCGCCGGTCTAATCGGCGGCATCGAGCGTTGGTTCTCCAATGCCGGCGATTTCACCCGCATCGCATGCAGCACCTCTACCGCCATTGCCGGTGTGTACGCCGCGTGCCTGCACAAATATATGTTTGAAAACAAAAAGCCGGGCTGGTTTATCTCCCTTTGCACCGGTGTCGTTATGGAAGTATTCCACCTGACTATGGTGTTCATCACCAACATGAGTGATCCGGATAAAGCGATGAACGTGGTGCGCGTTTGTACCGGCCCGTTGGTCATCACAAACAGCATCGCGGTGATGCTGGCCGCCATTTTGTTGTCGATTCTCTCCGGCGAACCGTTGGTTAAGAAAAAATCTGGTGTTCGCATCTCCCAAACCATCCAAAAGCGAATGCTTACCACCGTCGTAATTGCGTTTGTCGCCACGTCGCTCTTTGTGTTCTCTCTTCAGGACAAAATCGCTACCGCTCAAACGCAAACCCAACTTAACGCCGCGCTGAAAGACGTTCTCGCTGACATCAGCGACACCTCCGATGACAACCTGTTGGCCATCGCACACAAGGTAAAAAACGAACTGGATACGCCCGACGCACCCGATTTGAAATCGCTTGCGGAAAAATACGACGTAGCAGAAATTACCCTTTTCGGAAAAGACGGTAAGGCTTACGACGACTCCATTAAGGGAAAAGACTACGATTTCGATTTGAGAGAGGGCGAACAGTCTCGCGAGTTTCTTCCCATGCTGGACGAAAAAAACCACATCACCGAATACGTCCAGAAATACGGAAAAACTTCCGACAAAGCTAGCCGCTTAATGAAATTCGCCGCCGTGACGACAGATGACGGCATCGTCCAGGTCGGATACGACGTGGCGCGCATACAGCGCGACATTGACGAGAGTGTCGTCGGCATTACCGCTAACCGTCACGCAGGCAAAGACGGCTACATCCTTATCTTGGATAAAAACTACTCCGTTGTCAGCGCGACCAGTGGTTTTTCTCAAACTTCCTTGGAAAAGGAAATCAATGCTCTCATAAATGACGGCGTTTCCATCGACAATGAGTACAGTGGGAACGCTACAGACAGCGAGGACGAAGAACTTCCCATCTTCCCCACCGTCATCAACAACACACCCTGTTTTGGCTGTTGCTGCACCACCGAGGGATATTTCGTGTTGTCCGTTTTGCCACGCGAAGAAGCGTACCAAATGCGTAACATCGCCGTTTTCGTCAACACTTATATGGAAATCCTCGTATTCGCCACGTTGTTCGGCCTCATTTACCTACTCATCAAACGCGTGGTGGTGAATCAGATTAAATCCATCAACGGTTCGCTCGCCAAAATCGCCAACGGCGATTTGAACGAAACGGTCAACGTCCGCTCCAACGAGGAATTCGCCTCGCTGTCCGACGATATCAACTCGACGGTGAATACGTTGAAACAATACATTGACGAGGCTTCCGCCCGTATTGACAAAGAACTGGAATTCGCCAAGAACATCCAAGCTTCCGCGCTTCCCAACACCTTCCCTGCGTTCCCGAAACGCAAGGAATTCGAGATTTATGCGCTGATGGATCCGGCCAAAGAGGTGGGCGGCGATTTCTACGATTTCTATATCACCAACCAAGACACACTGAACTTCCTGGTCGCCGACGTTTCCGGTAAAGGAATTCCCGCCGCGATGTTTATGATGCGCGCCAAAACCGAGCTCAAATCCCTCACCGAAGCGGAACTGCCGCTCTGCGACGTGTTCACTCGCGGTAACAACGCCTTGTGCGAAGGCAACGATGCCGGTATGTTCGTCACCGCCTGGCAAGGCAGCGTCGATTTGGAATCGGGCGTTTTACGGTTTGCCAATGCCGGTCACAACCCACCGCTCGTGCGCCATGCAAACGGCCAGTTTGAATTCCTTCGTTCTCGCGCCGGCTTTGTGTTGGCCGGTATGGAAGATGTTCCTTACAAAACGCAAGAACTGCATTTGTCCCCCGGCGACACGGTGTTCCTCTATACCGACGGTGTGACGGAAGCCACCAACGCGCAAGGCGAGTTGTACGGCGAATCGCGCCTGCAATATGCCTTAAACTCCAAAGAATTCAAAGATATGAACGAATTGTGCGATTATATCAAAGCCGACGTGGACAAATTCGTGGGCGATGCCCCACAATTCGATGATATCACTATGGTGGCGTTCCACTTCTTCGGTGCGCCTGCCATTCCCGCCATCCACTTTGACGAAGCAACGGTGGAAAACATCAACGATGTAACCGCTTTCGTGGAAGGCGAACTGGAAAAACTCGGCTGTTCCATGAAAACCGTCATACAAATCAACGTCGCCATCGACGAGTTGTTCAGTAACATCGTTCACTATGGCTATCCCAATCAAAAAGGGCCGGTCACGGTGAAAGTTGTGGAAAAAGACACTCCCTGCCACGCGGTATGCATCCGCTTTGAGGACGAGGGTGTTCCCTACAACCCGTTGCAAAAAGAAGATCCGGACATCACGCTGACAGCAGACGAACGCCAAATCGGCGGTCTCGGCATCTTTATGGTGAAGAAAACAATGGACGATATGAAATATAAATATGAAAACGGCCAGAACATCTTAACCATCATCAAAAACCTGGAGGACTGACATGAACGTACTGGAGGAAGCCATTGTCTTTGCCACCGAAGCCCACAAAGGGCAAATGCGCAAAATGGCGAAAACGCCCTATATTCTCCACCCGTTGGAAGTCGCCGCGATTATCTCCACCATCACTCACGATTTAGAGACGATGGCTGCCGGCGTGCTCCACGACACGGTGGAAGACTGCGACGTGGATCCGCGAGAAATCAAGCGCCGCTTTGGTGCGCGCGTTGCTGCACTGGTGCAAAGCGAAACAGAGGACAAAATGTCCACTCGTCCTGCCGCTGAAACGTGGAAAGAGCGAAAAGATGAGTCGCTTTTGATGCTGATGCTCACCCCCGATCGAGACGTGAAAATTTTGTGGCTCGCCGATAAACTCTCCAATATGCGGTCATTTTACCGCTCGTATGTAAGAGACGGCGATGCTATGTGGCAAATTCTCAACCAAAAAGATCCCAAAATGCACGAGTGGTATTACCGTACCATCGCCGAATACCTAAAAGACGATCTCGGCGACACCGCCGCGTTTGCGGAATATATGGAACTCGTTGATAAAACATTCGGAAAGGGTGATACAAAATGAACATGATTCAGGCCAAAGAAGACGACGGCATCCTTACCCTTTTTGCCCAAGGACGCATCGACTCTACCAACGCTCCTCAAGTGGAAGCAGATATTGAATCCATCCGCGAACAAACGCCCCACGAAAAGGTAACTTTGGACGTAGAAAACCTGGAGTACATTTCCAGCGCCGGACTACGCGTGATTTTGCGGCTTCGCAAAAACGAACCGTCACTGACCGTCATCAACGCTTCCAGTGAAGTGTATGAAATCTTTGAAATGACCGGTTTTTCCGAGATGATTCCCGTGTCCAAGGCCTATCGCAAACTATCGGTTGAGGGCTGTGAGGTCATCGGTGAAGGCGCCAACGGTAAAGTGTACCGCATCGACGTGGACACTATTGTAAAAGTGTATATGAACGCCGACGCTCTACCGGATATCCACCGCGAACGGGAACTGGCGCGCCGCGCTTTTGTACTCGGTATCCCCACCGCCATCCCCTATGACGTGGTTAAAGTCGGCGAAGGCTACGGTTCGGTGTTTGAACTGCTTAATGCCCAACCTTTTTCAAAACTGGTGAGAAACGAGCCGGAAAACGAAGATAAATACGTGGGACTTTACGTAGATTTGATGAAAAAAATCCACAGCACGCTCGTCCGTCCCGAAGATATGCCGGATATGCGCAACGTCGCCATCAACTGGGCGACCTTCCTTATCCCTTATCTGCCGGAAGGCAAGGGCGACCGGTTGGTGGAACTGATGAAAGATGTTCCCATCGACCATCATATGCTCCACGGCGATTATCACCTTAAGAACGTGATGATACAAAACGGCGAGGTACTGCTCATCGATATGGACACTCTTTGCCAAGGCCATCCGATTTTTGAACTGGCCAGTGTATTCAACGCCTACGTCGGTTTCTCCGAAGCGGATCACACGGTGGTGGAAAATTTCTTAGGGCTGCCTCGCGAAACCTCCTTACGCATTTGGAATAAAACGCTGAAACTGTATCTCAACACCGACGACAAAGAGAAAATCGATGCCATTGCCGATAAAGCGATGCTCGTCGGCTATACGCGCTTAATGCGCCGCCTTATTCGCCGCAACGGGTTGGAAACCGAACAGGGCAAAAAAGAAATCGCCATTTACAAAGCACATATTTTGGAGTTGCTCGACCGTGTCGACACTCTTGTATTTTGAAAGGAGCAAGAAGCTATGCAAATCAATAAAACTAAAACCGATTCCAACTTAACAATCGCCCTCGCCGGTCGTCTGGACACCAACACCGCCCCTGCGCTAGAAGCCGAACTGGAAGGCAATTTGGACGGCGTAACCGAACTTGTTTTGGATTTCGCCGATTTGGAGTACATCTCCTCCGCCGGACTTCGCGTCATCCTCTCCGCCCAAAAAACGATGAATTCCAAAGGCAAAATGGTTATCAAAAACGTCTGCGCCGACATTATGGACGTGTTCGACATCACCGGTTTCTCGGATATTTTGACGATTGAATAATCACACGTAAACGTGAAAAACCCCGACATTTGTCGGGGTTTTTGTTTGTGTTTTTGCGACCAAAAGTATAAATTTGCGTCGCGACGGTTGTAAAGCCAGTGCGCTTTATAAAGCGATTACACTTTACAGTAAATGCCTATCGCTTTTGCGGCGAAAGCCGCAGTGCCATCTCCGCCGGTTTTATCAATATTTTCGGTAAATTCGCCGCCTGCCGCATACATCTGCCCAAGCGACCTAAGAATCGGGTTTGTGCAGGTATAATAGTGGTCAGAGATATACTCCTGCAACGTTTTCACAAGTTCTTGCGTCTCGGCAGATGCAGGATTTGAATCTTTGATTTCGCCGAATTTTGAGAAAATGTCCATCAATCCTTCTGCCGCATCTTGCTCGTCGGCATCGATGCGATTTTTTGCCCTTTGTTCATACTCTTTATACGCTTCGGTTTGTCCCCATTCCGCTTTGGCACGAGAAGCGTAGTCCTCTAATTTGCTTTTATCAAACGCCGAAAAGTCCACAACGTTTCCCCCTTTCTTTTTCATTTCTTTTGCCTTTTTAAGCAACGTTTCGAGATGCTCTTTTTTAAGCTTTAACAGTTTGATTTGCTGGTCGAGCGCGCGCGTTTCGTCAAACGTCGGCGACGAGAGCATCTCTCGAATATCCGCAAGAGGAAACTCCAACTCCCGAAACAGCAAAATCTGCGAAAGTCGCGCAAGTTCTGCCTCTCCGTAGTACCGATAGCCGGCATCGGTCACAACGGCAGGCGACAGCAAACCGATTTGGTCGTAATAATGCAGTGTGCGTACGCTCACACCGCATAAGTCACTGACCTGCTTTACGGTTTTCAAAGTCTCATCCATCGCGTACCCTCCTCTCGGTAACTCTATCATATACTATAACGTACCGTCAGAGTCAAGAACTTTTTTGACACAAGCGGTACTTTTTTTCGACCAAAATTATAATTTGCGTACACTTTTCGCCCTTTGTTTTGCATTATTGCATCTTTGTGCCTGATTTCTGTTGACATACGCTAACTCGTATACTAAAATATTACCATATAATATCGTGTGGTAGTGTGCCCCTTTCGGCAACGCCACACAATCTCTTATATAAAAGCTTTATAAGGAGGGGAAAAGCATGAACCAACGGAAAGAAATCAAAAAATCGTCCGGCGTATTTTTCATACGGCTTGCCGGAGTTCTGCTGTGTCTTGTTCTCCTTCTAACCTGCCTTTTGTCCGGCATCCTCGCGCGCTATACCCATAACAGCCCTGTTGACGACCCGGCGCGTGTCATCAAGTTCGAAAAACTCACAGTGAACGACAACACCAACGTTTTCACCGATCCCGACACCCACACGATGCTCCTCGCCCCCGGTATCACCATTCACCGCAACACTTCGGTGACGTTCGGCGGCTCGGAAGCGGCGTGTTACGTGTTCTTGCGTGTCCACACCACCGAATTCACCAAATCCGGAAACTACGACTTCAACTACGGCACCGTTTCCGGCAAAACCATCACCTTCGCGGTGGACGACAGTTGGACATTCCTCAAAACAGACAACGGCGACTCCGTTTACTACACAGTCACCGATCCGAACGAAGCGCTTTCTGCCAAGCCCGTGTTGGAAGACGGCAGTATCTACGTCGGCAGCGACTTCACTCGCACCGAAATGGAGGCATTGCCGATTGCCACAATGCAAATAGCCTTTGACAGTTACGCCGTCCAGTTAGACGGCTTCGGCGACTACGCCACCGAAGCGGAACACGCAGCCGCCGCGTGGGATTCGGTGAAAACTCACAACGTAAACATCTGATACTTCCGAAAAATTTTTGCGAAAGGAGGAATGCGATATGACAAACAAAACGAAACGTCTTGGCAAGCGCGCGCTGTCGCTGCTTGTTGTTTTTGCAATGCTCTGTTCCATGTCGCTGACCTCCATCGCCCTTCCTCAATCAACCGATACCGCGATTCTTACCGCCGCCGAAAGCACAAACGGTGCGTTGTTCTCCTCTGACAGCCAAACGCCGTCTGTTTCATCCGGCAGCCAAACGCCCATTGTCACCTCCGACCTCGCCATTCTGTGCGACGGCGTGCAAGTGCAGGACGTGATTCTGCCTATGGGCGACGCCAAAGACCTCTCTCTCGCAACCAACGGTCTTGCCGTCACCGACGTCCAGTGGCAAATTCTCGTAGACCGCGACCAAAACCAATGGGCGAACATTCAGGATGCCACCGACCGCCACTTCCGCCTCTCTTATGCCGTCGTGATGTCCGCGTTGTACGATAACGATATCGCCTCTATGCGCGTTTCCGCCAAAGACGAAAGCGGCATCTTGCTCGTCAGCGAACCGTTGCTCGTAAAAGTGACCGAAGCGAAAGAACTTCCGCCACTCACTTCCGAAAAAGCGCCGTTGTTGGCCCTCTCGGATCCGACTCCGGATTCGGCAGGCGATTCCGACACGGATTACATTACCATCACGATTAACTACCTGAGTGCGGACGATCCGTCCCGTCAGGTCTATTCGCCGTACACCGCCAGCGTGCTTACGACGTCCAGTTACAGTCAAAACGTGCTGAGCCCGACGCAAATCGGCTTTGCACCGTACTACATCGGCGCGCAAGGTGCTCCCACGTTGGAGAATGGCGACACAGTGACCGCCACCTGCGGCGGAGAGGAGCGCACCTACTCCTACAACGCCACCGCCGGCACCTACACAAACAACGCGACCTCCGTTGCGGAAACCGATCCCGATTGGATTGCCGCTATTGAAAGCGCTATCATCCACGATGCCGCCACCGTCACCGCTGATTCCATCTACGTCAGCTATGACTACGGCGTAAGCCCCATGCAAAACATCGTTTACAACGTCTACTATGTGAGCATCGACGTGCCGTATTCGGTGCGCTACTATTTCCAAAACATCAACGACGATGAATATACCCAAAACGCCGCCATCTCCTTCACCGGTATGGCGAAAACGGGTACGATTGTCGGTGACGATACGCTCGAACAACCGGTGTACGATTTCTATCACGTTGCCCCCGGCGAAGACTTCGGTTTTTCCGCCCTCTATCACTATCCCGAATCCGTCGCGGCGGACGGCTCGACCGTGTTCGACTACTACTTTGACCGCAACTACTACATCATCAAATTCGACAACAACGGCGGCTACGGCGTTGAGCCGATTTATGCCCGTTACGATGCTTCGTTCGTCGTAACGCCGCCGATTCGCCCCGGCTACGTCTTCCAAGGTTGGGACGAAATCACTACCTATGAATTTAACGTCTACGCCACTGTGGACGGTGTGGAAACCCAAGTAGGCACCCAAACCCTCACCGCCGCGCAGTACATTGACCTCGGCAGCCCGTCTGCCTACACCCGCAACTACACCGCCCCGAACGGTACGGTGTATCAAAACGCCACCCACCGCTTTACCGATTCCTACGGCGACGGCACGGCGGACGAGGGCACCTCTGCTTCCCACACCTTCAACGGCAACATCGCCGCACGCACGGTCGCCTATAAAGCGCTGTGGGCGGTGACGAACACCACCGCCACCATCGTGTTCTGGCGCGAAAACGCGAACGACGAGGAATTCAGCTATTGGGGTTCTCACCCGATCACCGCCCAGTCCAACACCTACATTAACGGCGAGGATTATTTAAGCTATTTGAACTCCTCCATTTCCACGAACGACACCCAATACTTCACCTATCTCACCGCCGACAAAGACGTGTTGGTGGAGGGCGACGGCTCGACGGTTGTCAACGTGTATTACGCCCGCAACCGCTATACCGTATTGTTCAAAGGCGGCATCAACTCCACTTGCGCCCTTGATGAGCACGTCCACACCGATGCGTGCTACGCCTATCCGCTGTGCAACCAGCACACCCACACCGCCGACTGCTACAACTGCGGCAAGGAAGAGATCCCCCACACCGAAGAATGCTGCTCCCTTGTGGAACACACCCACTCGGCGGCGTGTCTTTTGGAATGCGACAAAGAGGAACACACCCACACCGACGCGTGCTATAACTGCGGCTTTGCCGCCGACTATCAGCACACGCACGATGACTCCTGCTGCTCCGTCACGGTGCACACCCACACCGACGCGTGCTGCTCCGTCACGGTGCACACTCACACCGACGCGTGCTGCGACAAGCCGGTGCACATCCACAACGGCACGGATTGTAACTACCTGGTTTGCACGGCGCACGTGCATACTCTCTCCTGCTACACGAATCAAAACCTCTCCACCACCAGCGGTAATATCACTTCCTATGCGGTAAATATCCAAAATCCGGAAAACGGCAAGATTTATCGCTATCGAAACGGCACATACGCAAATTACGCAACCTACTACAATTTCTTCTATTTCAACGACACGTGGTATTATATCGATACCACCAACGGTACCACCAGAACCTCTATCGGCGGCATTTCCTTTGACGGCACACTGTCGAACCCCGGTTCCAACGGCGGTGTCACCTCCGTCACCGCCACCAAAAAATGCGGTCAGCCGGATCACACCCACACCGGCGCTTGCTATTCCTGTGGTAAGATGGAACACATCCACGACGCTTCGTGCTATACCACCCAAACTCTGTCTACCAACAACTTGGATTATACCGACGAAATTGACAATCCGGTGAACGGCACAATCTATCGCTACCATTACTATCGCAGTTTCATCGTTACCACAAACACTTACTACAACTACTTCTATGTCAATGACACCTGGTACTACATCAACAACAGCAGCACCAGCACCACCGGCTCGATCGGCGGCATTGACTTTAGCGGTACGTTGACCGTCCCCGGCAACAACTCCTATGTCTCCGTTTCCGCCAAATTAGATTGCACCAAAACCGAACACAGGCACGACGGCACCTGCTGCACCCTGACGGCGCACACCCACGGCGACGGCACGTGTAACCTCAACAACTGCCCGACCGGCGGCGTGGAGCATACCCACACCGACGGCACCTGCGTTTACACCGCTTGCGGTTTGCAGGAACACACCCACACCGCCGCGTGCCTGCAATGCGGCAAAGAAGCGCACGTCCACAGTGATGCGTGCCACTACGCCTGCGGCAA
>JAZLLJ010000036.1:0-15168 GCA_045598065.1 Acutalibacteraceae bacterium | reverse complement strand
CAAAAGCACGTCATCGGTAACATTACCCCACAGCGGAAAATTCGTAAAAAACTGATACGGCGCATCTTCGGGAAGCGTGAGGTGAATAAAGTCCCCCGCTTTGCCGCCGACAACCGGGTCACAGAAACCGTCGATTTCGATTTTGTCGATGACGGTCGGTGCTATCGCCAACGACGACAAAGTCCACACTTCGAACATCGTGCCGTCGTCGGAGCGTTTCGTCCACGTCGTATCCACAAGGGCGGACGACTCGTTGACGGTCACCGTTGCGTTTTCCGCAAAGGTATACCCCTCCTCCGCAACCAAGTTCCATACATGGGAATATGTATTTCCGCTTGCAAACGCAGTTTCAGCACCCGGAAGATAGTTGCCGGTGTCCTCGTTATACCAAAGGTTGGTCTCCATCGAATAATGGCAGTTTTCGGGAAGCGTGTAGTAGAGATAGTTCTCCGCTTTTCCGCCGATATACGGCACGGCGGCCACGTCGGTGATGTCGATTTTGTCAATCGCGATCAGCTCGGCCGCTTCTCTCGGCTCGCTCCAAACGTGGAATTCGCCCGCATCGGTGTCATCTCTTTCTGTCCATTTTTCATCAACGGGATAGTCGCCGCCGTTCAAAAGAACCTCGGGGTTTTCGGCGAAGATATACCCTTTGTCGGCAATTAGCCAACCGCCGAGCGTATATTCTTTGCCCGCTTCAAAGATATCGTCGTCCGACAATGCCAGATCTTCGGCATCTTCAACCCACCACGGATCGCCATCGAAATGATACGGCGCGTCTTCGGGGGTAGTAAGATGGATATAGTCGCCCGCTTTGCCGCCGACAACCGCATCACAGAAGCCGTCGATTTCGATTTTGTCAATCACAATCGGCTCGACCGCATCCATCGGGTTTGTCCACACAAAAAAGCGCTTGGAGCTATCTTCGTCGATATACGTGCTGCTCCAATAGATGTCCTCGCCGCCGTTGATGGTAATGGTGGGGAATTCCGCGAAAGAATAGCCCTCGTCGGCATACAACCACCAACCCACACGATAGGAGTGTCCGTCCTCAAACACGTCGTCTGCTCCGTCTTTCCACGCGCGGGTGGTATGGTCATACCAAAAGTGATTCTCTGCCGTAAAGTGGCAGTTTTCCGGGAAGGTGTAGCCGATATGGTCATTCGTTTTGTCACCGACAAGCGGCAGTAAATCCACGTCGGTGATGTCGATGCGTTTGATTTCGACCGTCGTGGGTTTCTCTTTTGCCGCCGTCGGTTTCATCCAAACGACGTATTCCGTGTCGTGATCGCCCATTTCCGTATACAACGTATCCACAAGCGAGAAAACGCCGTTGATAGTGACCGTCACGCTATCCCCAAACGTATAGCCCTCGTCCGCCACCAAATTCCACCGGCGAGAGTACTCTTTTCCGGCCTCAAACGTGTCTGCATCGCCCGGAAGATGGTCGCCGCTTTCCTCGTCATACCAATAGAAGCGATCCATCGAATAATGGCAGTCTTCCGGCAGCGTATAGTTGAGATAGTCCGCCGCGTTTTCGCCGATGTAGGGCACGGTGTCCACGTCGGTGATTTCGATTTCGGTAATTGTCGTTTCCGCCGCCGCAAAAATCGGCGTTACGGTCGCAAGCATCGCCATACACACAAAAATGGCGAGCAAACGGGTTACTAACATCTTTTTCATAAAACATTCCTCCTAAAAACGCGTTTTTGTTCGTGGAGTGAACTTTGTTAATTGTACTGTACCATAAAAAATCAGAAAAGTAAAGAAAAACCGGCAGAGATTTCTCCCTGCCGTTTTCTTTGAAAATCTTTTTTACTTGCGTTTTTCGTGGCTCACCCTCAGGTTGCCGTCTTTATCTTTCTCCCACGTGTTGATATCCTTAACCTCTCTATCAAATTCGAAGGAGTTCAGTGCCTCAAGCGTGTCGTCCGAAAGGGGTTTGCCGTCGTCGATACACACCTCGTCGCCGTGGTTACTAAAACAGTTTTTCACGTCGTTGGTGTAATATCCGGAAATACCGAACAGCCATCCATTGCCCTCCAACTCCACTTCCGCAACGCAATTGTAGACTTCCGAATTGGCGTTATCCGCGATGCCGCCTGCACGACCGGAAGCGGAAAGCGTTCCGCTGACATAGCAGTTATAAATCTTTCCGTCGCCGTGAGAGGTAATACCGCCCACGCAGCTGCCGATAATATCGCAATCCACCAAATTAAGGTTTTTCACCGTACCGTTCAAGACACCGAACAAGCCAACGTTCTTTTTGGAATCTTCAATGCTCAAATTGCGGATCGTATAGCCGTCACCGTCGTAAGTGCCGGAGAAATAATGGCCGCCGCCGTAGAATCCAATCGGCTTCCAGTTGGAGAATTCGGATAAATCAATATCCGCCGTTTGACGGAAGAATTTTTCCTTGGTCTCCATGGTTCCCAAATTGACCTTATTGCGCAGATATTCCAAATCGTCCCGATTGCGAATCAAATACGGTTCTTCCTCGGTTCCCTTTCCGGACAAGGTGATTTCCGGCATTCTCTTGTACTCAGACTTGGTATCGGACGTTTTATTCGGACGGGAAGGACGCTGGATGTAGGTTTTTCCGATCGCCTGTCCGTCTTTTGTCAATTTATACACAAACACGTTGTTTACCTGACCGATACACGTGTAATCGGATTTCTTCTCGATAAACCACTTTTGGATTCGCCGCTGACCGAGAGGATCGCCGGCGCGGAACAGTTTTTCGTGAGTTTCCATACAGTCGTCAATATCCAACCACACCACGATATCCGGCTCGTTCGCCGCCAACAACGCGGCATCCTCGCGAGCATATTTGTCCGCGCAGGTATCGTAGAACAACACCGGCACGAAGTTATCCATATTGTAGTTTTGAAGCATAACGTTGTAGCATTTTACGTAGGGGAAACCGAAAATCACGGAATTTTCGTCGGTATTGTCCCGAATGACCTCAGTCAACTCATCATACAGGCAAATATCGTTTTCACTGAGTTTATACCCTTTCAGTTCCGGTAAAGACGAGGTCTCCGTCTTCGTCCAAAACGGCTCGGCGGTATAGCCCCACCAGGAGTACGGTTTCACCAGTTTTTGCGACACCGAAGCGCACAGCACGCAAAGAACTACCAAAGCGAACGCCTTGGTGTAGGTGCGCATCCGGTCGCTGTTAACGTCAACGTTTTCAAAAAGGATGACCGCCAGCGCCGGAATCAGCAGATACGCGCTGCCCACACTGACGTTATCCACGCCATTGTTGATAAGTGTAGAATACGCCGCAGCAATACCGGCACAGGCAAAGGTCATTTTGTCAAGCGCAAATTGCTTTTTGTGAGTAAATCCCACCACCAGGTGATACACAAGCCAAATCATCACCGCCAAAAACGCGTAGCCTACCAAAATGCGCAACGCGCTGAACAGCGACGTGTCTTCGTACAGTTGGGTGGTCATATCGTTGACGTTGAAAATCATCACCCAAATCATCCCACAGAACGTCAAGAACGTCCAAAGCGCATAGCGTTTTTGACGAGCATTCGTCAAAATCAGCACCGCCGAAGCCACTAAAAGTGGGATGACAAAAAGGCTTTTAACCGTCACTTTCAAGCCTTTCCACAATGTTTCATACATTCCGTGGGAGAACAGAGCCACCGCCAACAGCAGGAAAAACACAGCCAATCCAAAACGCAGTTTCGGGCAGTCTTTTTTCGCAGACATCGGTTTGCGCAGAACATAGGCAAGCACCAACGCGCCCACCACAACGATACGCTCGATGTTGTCTTTGAAAAACGTGACAACATGGCCTGTCAAGAGCGTTTTGGTATCGCCTTTGGCACTGGTATCGCCGAACACTTGCTGAATAAACGGATCAAAGGCATCGTTCATCACAAGATAACTAATAAACGGCAACAAAATCAGCACCGCACCGAGCGCCACCAAAATACACGCCGTGAGGTAATTCTTTTCTTTGTTTACCAAAAACAAAAACGAGATAAACAGCAAGAACACGATAAACGTGGATACCACGATGGTCTGCTTAACAAGCAGCATAAATCCGCCGCAAGCACCGATACCCAAAAGCCAACCGGCTTTTTTGCGAATAGGCTTGTCAATACGGTCCAGATATTTCAGGAAGAAGGCAAGCAACAAGACCAACGTCAAATAGGTGGTTTGGTTATAGTCGCCGCCCAACTCGGTAGCCGCCGAAGAGGCCAGTACCATCGACACAAACGAGGACAGTGCGCCCACAACCGGCGTTGTGCGTTTTTCAACGAGCACGTACAGCAATTCGCACAAGAATACCCGCTCAAGAATACGCAAATACACGGGGATTATCATATAGTTGCCGCAAAAAGCATACAGCAGCCAGTTAATCAGCAAATTCCCGGGCGGCAGATAATAATAGAAATCCCGATACGGAACTTTTCCCTCTTGAATCAGAGAATAATAGGTGCATGCCCATCCGTTGGAAAGCGTATAGACGCGCGTGGCATACAGCAACGTATACGCAATAACCAAAACCGCCAATCCCACACCGCAGAAAAACCGATACTGATACTCTCTGTCGGTGATAAGACGACCGTTTTTGAGGCGACTTTTCAGTTCTTTTTTGGAAAAAATCTTCCGTTTTTTTGCCGCTTCCATGAACGTTTCTCCTTTAATATCTTCTTTACCGCATACAGTGTTATTATACGGTAGAAAAGCAACTCCGTCAAGTTTTTTCGACAAAAAAATCCCTGTCCTTGGCCGGGAGTTCTTAAGGAATGTATTCCTTAAGAACACGAGATTTTGGCGCAGAACATTGTCAACCCGCCCCGCTATACGCCAGTATAGTCGAGGCGGTTTTTTTCGCGTTCTTCATCCAAAATCTGTGTTTTAAGGCGCTTCGAGGTTTCGTAGCCGATAAAAATTTTCGTTCTGGGAAGTTGAAAAAGCCCGTAAGGCTGACGCCTTACGGGCTTTTGAAACAATGCAGACGGGAATTTTTAGGCGAGAAACAACACATTCCTTAGGAACTCCCGGCCTTACGGACAGGGATTTTTGGGGGAAAGCTTATTTTTTGCCATTCACGCGTTCTTTCAGCGCTTTTTTGGCCTCGCGTTTGTTCATCCAAGCAACCCACGCCGGAATGCACAGGAAGGTGGAAGAGAAGAAACCGGCCACAACGCCCACCGCCATCGGAACAGCAAAGGAAATGATGGCATCGAGGTTCAACACGACGGCCACCACAGCCACCGTCGCAATCGCAACAAAGGTGGTGATGAACGTGTTGAGGTTTCGGCTGAACGTCTCGTTCAAGCTGTAATCCGCCACCTCAGCCAACGAGGTTTTCAACTTGCGGCGGTTATCGCGGATGCGGTCATACACCACAATGGTGCCGTTCAGCGAGTAACCGAGGATGGTCAGCACCACCGCCACGAAGTTGTCGTTCAACGGAATACGGAAAAGCACAAAGGCGAAATACGCAATCGTCAAGTCGTGGAGTAGCGCCACAATCGCCATAACGCCGGCCGGCCAACCGCCGATTTTGCGGAAACGCAAACCGACATAGATGATGAGCACTAACGCGGCGAGCGCTACCGCCACCATACATTTCAGGAAGAACAGCATACCCACCGAAGAGCGGATAGAACTGATGCTGACCTGTTCAATGGTATTATTCGCAAAATTCGTATCAAGGCCGGTGGCCAGTTTGGTCACAGCATCGGTACCCAACTCATCGGTTGTGTAGATGTTGATAAGTTTCAACGCCCCGGACTCATCGGAAGCCGCCGTTTCGGAGAACTGCACGTCCAACGCCGCATAGTTGAAATTCTTGGCAACGTAGTCCGTCACCTGCTGCTCGGTCAATTCACCGGAATATTGGAATTTCGCCAGCGTACCGCCTTTGAAAGTCACGTCAATGCTGGTGCCGAGAATGAGGTTCAAAATAAGACAGACAAGAATAACGCCGCCTGCGACCATCCAGAGATATTTGCTGGTTTTTACGTAGGCAAAGTTGCCTTTGAACAGATTTTTCATTCGCGAGCACCCCCAATCATCCACGGTTTGCGGAAGGCTTTAAAGCGCGTAATGGATTTCAGCATCAGACGGGAGGCAAACACACCCATGATGAAGTTGAAGAAGATACCCATCAGCAACGTATAACCGAAGGAGTAAATGGTACCGGTCGTCGCCTGCGGGAACATAAACAGGAACGGATACAGCAGTTTCGAGAAGATGCCGGACGGCGGTCCAAACACACCCATCAGGATAATCGCCACGAACATCGTGGTCACGTTACCGTCAAAGATAGCGGAGAACGCCGATTTGGAACCAATCGAAATCGCACCGTCAATCGTTTTGCCGAGGCGGACTTCGTCGCGAATACGCTCAGCGGTAATAACGTTGGCATCAATACCCATACCGACCGACAAGATGATACCGGCGATACCGGGAAGAGTCAGCGTAAAGCCGTTAGAGAATCCGAAGTAACCGGAAACCGCCGCGATAGAGCCGGCAACCTGACCGGCCAAGGCGATAACGGCGATAACACCGGGCAGACGATACATCGCGATAATGAAGATGGCAATCAAAACAAAAGCAATGATACCGGCAAGGACCATCGCATCCAACGCGGATTCACCGAGTGTCGGAGAAATGGAGCCGTAGTTTTCGACCTTAATGGGAACGTCGAGCGCACCGGCGTTGATGTAGTTCGCCAGTTTGGTCGCACTCTCAAAATCGAAACCGCCGGAGATCTGGGCGTTACCGTCGGTGATAACCGACTGCACATTAGGAGCGGAAAGACGCTCATCATCCAACCAAATCGCAATCGGGGCGCTGCCGGCATTATACTGGATTTCGGTGGCTTCGGCAAACTTCGTCTTGCCGCTTTCTTTCATTTTAAGAGAGACGATGTAGCTGGAAGTATCCTCGGGATCAATCGCCACACTGGCGCTTTCTACGTCAGCACCGGTAAGAATCAAATCCTGCTCGGTGGGTTGCTGCGGATCACCGTAGTAGAACGCCAACTGAGCGGTTTTACCGATTTCTTCCAAGGCCGCCTGAGCATCGTAGTTCGTTTCGCCGTTTTTCCACGGGAAACGGACGATAACCGAGTCGTTGGCCGTATCGGCATACACCTCGTAGTCGGTGATACCGTTGTTCACCAAACGCAGCTCAATAACATTTTTCATGCCTTCGATCTGGGCTTCGGTAACATCTTCATCGTCGGAAGCGGGGCCAAACGTTGCATCCACACCGCCGCGAATGTCGATACCAAACCGAATATCGGAAGCGCCTTTAATCACCGGGCTCCTTTTATCACCGTAGGTGGTGTAAATACCGAAAAAGGCGGTATACACCAACGCGACGATGATAGCGAACACGATGAAAAAGGTGATTTCCGGGGTTCGTACCATCAATTAGACCTCCTACGCCCCTCGCTTAAATACGAGGGATAAAAATAGACGGTAATATTATAGTCAACTTTTCACAAAATGTCAATGCGTTTTCCCATTTTCTTTTTGTTTTTTGTGCCTAAAACAAAAAACGGGACACGTTTCCGTGTCCCGATTCAAAAAAAGCTTTAATCGTCGATTCGACGGGAATATAAACCGAAAACGTCGTCGTTCGGTCGAATCTCCCTTAAAATCTCCACAACTCTCTCATCATCCGTCTTTTTATCGTCGGGCAAGAGATCCTCCTCAAAGAACCCGTCGGCGTCCTCCCCTTCCAGCGGCGGCATTTCGTCGTCTGTATAAGAATTGTCTTCCGGATTTTCATAATCCATCTTCAAATTCTCACGTCTTTTTTTGGGGAGAATAAACCACCGGCGAATCAGCAACCAGCAGCAAAGCATAAGCAGCAGGCCAATCAAGAACCCGATAATGCACATCTTCAAAATCGGGGACATTCCTTCGCTGATACCAGCCATCGCCTTGCCGTCCACAAATCCCACCAACGTGTAATATTGGTCCACCGAGGCCATAAACGAAATGACACCGTCTTTCACCATCGGCAGTTTCATCTCGCCCAGTTGATTGACACCTGCAGGCGCAATACCGAACGTTTTGCATTTTTTCATCTCTTTCGGGATGGGGATTTGGATTTCAAACTGCGTTTTTTCGTTCAGGCCGGAAACATCCGTCGCCACGTCGCCCGATTGGAGATCTAACGCAAAACCGAACGTAACGGTCTTTGCTTTTTCTGCCGTAGAATCGGAAAACTCGCTCTCGCTGGACTTGGATTTTTTAATCATCTCCGCGGTCGGCTCATCAAAAGGAGCACTGGTCAAAGCGCCCGTCAATACGTCCATTTTATCGCCGTATTGATTCGAAAGTGCTTCGTACGTTTCTTTGCCGACAATCATACGACCGGATTTATCAAAATCACCCATGCTCAATTTTATTTTTTTGAGCAACGTCGCATCCACGGAAAAATAAAAGGACACGCGCCCGTCATCCAGTGTGGTGTGCTCCACTTTGCCGCGTTTGGGCTCGTAGGTCGCCTTTTCCGAAGCGGACATTTTTTCGCCCTCAAATTTCGGTGCGGCCGTCTGGCGGGTAGTGGGAACGGTCACAATATCCTCGGTCCATTGTCCGGGATCTTCGCCGGGATCCTCGCCGGGATCCTCGCCGGGATCTTCACCGGGATCTTCGCCGGGATCTTCACCGGGATCGCTAACATCGTCGCCGGAAACATCCGACACGTCATCGGGATCGCTGACATCGTCGCCGGAAACATCCGACACATCATCGGGATCGCTGACATCGTCGCCGGAAACATCCGACACGTCACTGCTTTCCGGGGGAACCGGATCCGTCGAATCCGTGGACGGCTCATCCGCCGGTACGGTCGGAGTGTCCTCGGAAACCTCGCTGACCACAACAGCGCTTTCTCCATCGCCTTCTTCGGCTGCCGTAACGATTACAAACGGCAAGGTAAACGCCACAAGCAGAAAAACGCTCAACAACAGAGCGGTTGATTTTCGAAGCATACGAACCTTCCTTCCCACTAAAAGCAACTCATACTATCACACGCCGTCTCCAGCATAAAACTCTAAGGGTATAGTATAGCATATTCTTTTCAAAAAGTAAATCGCCGAAACAAAAAAATTTTCTTGCAAAATGAGGAAAAACCGTGTATACTGCAAATAGTGTTCCAAATGGAACACTATTTGCAGTTGGAGAGGTGCCTATGAACGAGAAAAAATCTCTTCTTTCTCCCGTCGACTGTTTTCTGTTTGAAGGCTTGTCTCCGGGAGAAAAAAAGAATGCGGCGGCTTTGCTTTCGCCGGCGGTCACGTTCCGAAAAGGGGAACGACCGACGTCCTCAAAAAGCGGAGAATCCGCTTTGCATATATTGCTCGCCGGAAGCGCCGCTGTGTACCGCATCGGCACAGACGGAAAGGAGCAGCTTTGCCACCGTCTCGGCACCGGCGATGCGTTCGGCGCCGCCACGCTGTTTTCCGACAATCTCACCGTCAGCATCGTTGTCGCCGAAAGTTCCTGCGTTGTCCAATGCCTTCCGCAGACCGTTCTTCTCGATCTTATCCACCGATTTCCGCTCATCAGCGAAAATCTTATCCGTTTTCTCACCGACCGCATCCGCTATCTCAATCGCTCGCTCAACGGACTGCGCGGCGGCACGGCGGCACAGCGGCTGTGGACGTTTTTGGAGGCGCGTGCCGACCGTACCGGCACGGTCGAACTGCCGTCCATGGCGGCGGTAGCAGCGGCACTCGATATGGGGCGCACCAGCCTCTACCGCGCGTTTGAGGAGCTGGAACAAAACGGCGCTCTCACCCGTCGCGGCAAAACTGTGATTTTAACACATTTGCTTTGAACATATCCCACATATTTAGGAGGCTTTTTTATGAAATCAACCGCTCGCATCCTTGCTTTGTTTCTCACCTTCGCCCTGTGCCTGACGCTCTGCGCCTGCAACCGTGATCCCTCGCCGAACGACGGCGTTTCCGGCGAATTACCGGGACTTCCCCCCGAAGAAACGGCAGCCACGGAAAAAGAACCGGCCACCGTTTACGGTTTGGTCGGCCCAACCGGCGTCGGACTTGCCGACTTGATACGCCGCAACAGCGAAGGAAACACCGGACTCAACTATACCGTCAACCTCGCCACCACACCGGAGGAAATCGTAGGCAAGCTCACCACCGGTGAAACGGATTTTGCCGCACTTCCCACCAATCTCGCCGCCAAACTGTACCAAAAAACCAACGGTGCCATTCAAGTGTTGGCGCTGAACACCGGTTGCGTGCTGTATATCGTGGAAAACGGCAACCAAATCCATTCGATGGCCGACCTCAAAGGCAAAACCATCCTCTCCACCGGCGAAGGCGCCAACCCCGAATATTTGATGCGCTATCTGCTCGCCGAAAACAATCTTGAGGATGACGTGACGTTGGAATTTGTTGCGGAAAACGAGGAAATGGCGGCAAAACTCGTCAGCGGCAATGCGGACGTTGCGCTTGTTCCCGAACCGCTTTGTTCCACTGTGCTTGCCAAAAATGCCGATTTGCGGGTAGCGCTGTCGCTGGGGGACGAATGGGTGAAAACCCAAAACAACTCCACCCCGTATATGGGCTGTGTGGTCGTAAACAAACAGTTCGCCATCGACTTCCCCAATCGGGTAGAGGCATTTTTAGCCGACTATAAAGTGTCAGTGGAAACCGCCCAAACAAACGTGAAAACCGTCTCCTCCTTGTGCGAGCAATACGGCATTGTCGCCAGCGCCACTATTGCCGAAGAAGCGCTTCCTCGCTGTGCGCTAACCTGTGTCACCGGCGGTGATATGGCCAACGCGCTCGAACCGTATCTGTCGGTGCTTTTAACCGCCGATCCCAAGTCGGTGGGCGATAAACTTCCCGACAGCGACTTCTATTATTCCCGATAATCGCAAGAAAAGGATATCTTTATGAAAACTGTAAAAAAAATTGCCGTCGACATTGGCGTGGCCGCTTTTTGGCTTGTCGTGTGGGAACTGCTGTCTCTCGCCGTCGCCGCCGAATTGCTGCTTCCCTCGCCGTTCAAAGTAGCCGCTTCCTGGTGGGCACTTGCGAAAACCGCCGCGTTTTGGAAAACCGCCGGGCTGTCGCTTCTTCGTATTGTCTGCGGCTTTGCGGCAGGCGCGCTTTGCGGCACGCTTTTGGCATTTCTCACCACCGCGTGCGCGCCGCTTCGCACTCTCGTGTCCCCGATTCTCCATATCATCCGCGCCGCCCCCGTAGCCTCGTTCATTCTGTTGGCGTTCGTGTGGATTAAAATTGCCTGGCTTCCCACCTTCATCTCATTTTTGATGGTGTTGCCGCTCGTGTGGGCAAACGTGGAGCAAGGCATTGGCGAAACGGACAAAAAACTGCTCGAAATGGCGACGGTGTTCCGTCTGCCTAAATCCGCCGTCATCCGTCATATCCGCTTGCCCTCGCTTGCACCGTATCTTTTGTCTGCGTGCAAGACCGGCCTCGGCTTTGCGTGGAAATCCGGCATCGCCGCCGAGGTTATTTGCCGTCCGAAAGGCTCCATCGGCAACAACCTTTACACCGCCAAAGCTATTTTGGAAACGCCCGACGTCTTTGCGTGGACGGCGACGGTCATCGTGCTGTCGGTCGCGCTTGAAAAACTGCTGATTTTTGCCGCCGACCGCATCCAATCCCGTCATCCCCAAAAGGAGGTGGCGAAATGACACTCAACCGTCTTTTCTTCGCTTATGCGGAAAAACCGATTTTCTTCGACGTGTCGCTCGACCTGCCCAAAACCGGTGTCACTTGTCTCACCGGTGAATCCGGATGCGGCAAAACAACACTTTTGCGGATTATTTGCGGACTCGAAACACCCCAATCCGGCGAAATGACCGACTTGCCCCACCGCCCTGCCGTGGTGTTCCAAGAAAATCGTTTGCTTCCGTGGAAAACGGCACTCGAAAACGTGGCGCTCCCACTTGGCAGTCGCCCCGATGCCGCATCTCTCGCCAAACGCGCGCTCGATGCTGTCGGGCTTTCGGATGAAGAACAAGCCCGTCTGCCGAAAGAACTGTCCGGCGGCCAACAGCGCCGTGTTGCCCTCGCCCGTGCGCTCGCGCTCCCCGATGCGGATATCCTCCTGCTCGACGAGCCGTTCACCGGCCTCGACGAGGACCGTGTGGAGGCGGTCGCCGCTCTTTTACGCGAGGCGGCGAAAGAAAAACCCGTCCTCGTCATCACCCATGACAGCGACGACCAAAAACGCCTCGATGCCACCCTCCTGCACCTGCGAAACGGCGTGGTGGAATGATTTTAACAGAAAACCCCTCCCGAATTTTCGGGAGGGGCTTTAATCTTATTTATCCACACGCGCAGGAACCGGCCCAACACAATTCTTAATTCTCCATTCTTAATTGATAATTTCCTTGACAAACCGCATCCTTCGCGGTATACTACAAACCGAAAAAAGAATAAAACGCCGGCCGCTCCGGTTTCGGAGAACTGAACGCACTTTCGTGCGTGAGGGGATAAGGGAATCGCGGTGAAAGTCCGCGGCAACAGCCATTACCGTAACTCGTTTTTACAAAACGTCAAGTCGGAATGCTTATCGGTCGGTGCTTTGGTAAAGAACTCTCGGGCAACGTGGGGAGTATCGGCACGCAGGCGCCTTGCGCCTGTATTCGGTTAAAGCGCCCCGCAGGAGGGCGCTTTATTTTTTATCCTTTTTGAAAAAAACGAAAGGATGTTTTCCCTATGAAACACACACTCAAAACCACGCTCCTGCTGTTGCTCGCGGTCACGTTGCTGTTTGCCGCCACCGCCTGCAAAAAAACAGAAACGCCACAATCGACCGCCTCCGCCTCCGATAACCCGACTGCCGCGCTCTCCCCTTTGTGGCAAACCGCGACGTATCAAGAGGACCAAATGTTCGGTGACGGCAACACCACTGTGCAAGTGGAGGTGCAAGCCGAGGACAAAGCGGTGACGTTTACGGTAAAAACCGACAAAGATAATTTGGGCGCGGCCCTGCTCGAACACGGTCTCATTGCCGGCGATGAGGGAGAATACGGGCTGTACGTAAAATTCGTCAACGGCATCGAGGCCGATTACGACAAAGGCGGTCACTACTGGTCGCTGTGCAAAGACGGCGGCGCGGTGATGACCGGCGTGGACTCCACACCCATCAAGGACGGCGACCACTATGAACTCGTCTATGCGAAATAACGCAAAAAAGCCCACCCTTTCGGTGTGGGAAATGGCGTTGTTCGCCATGTTCGGCGCGCTGATATATGCTTCCAAAGCAGCCATGGCCGCCCTTCCGAACATTCATCTTGTGGGGATGTTCGTCATAACGCTGACGGTGGTGTTTCGCAAAAAAGCGCTCATTCCGCTGTATCTTTACGTGCTTTTGGAAGGGCTGTTCGGCGGCTTCACCACGTGGTGGATTCCTTACCTCTACGTGTGGACGGTACTGTGGGGTATCACGATGCTGTTGCCGAAAAATATGCCGGACAAAGCGACATGCGTGGTCTATCCGCTCGTATGCGCGCTCCACGGTCTCGCCTTCGGCACGTTGTTTGGCCCGGCGCAGGCGCTGTTTTTCCACCTGGATTTTGAACAAGCCCTCGCGTGGATCGTTGCGGGATTCCCGTTTGACGTTACCCACGCCGTTGGCAATCTCTTTGCAGGATTGCTCATCCTGCCGCTTACAAAACTCCTTCGAAAACTGCTCAAAACCGTTGCAAAACAGTAAAAAAATCCCACAGTCAATGACTGTGGGATTTTTGTGTTTTCGATTAGCCGATTTGCGGCAGAGAAGCGGCAGCGGCGGACTGGCCGACACGGCGGAACTTCTCGTCCGGCAGGTTGAGCTCGATACCGGTAATATCCGGATACTCGTCGGCGAGCACGCGACGGGCTTCCTCGATAACGAGGTCGCCGCCCTCACCGGACATCACACGGCCGAGCAGCAGCACGTGTTTGATGGAGTAGTACATGTTGTAGTAGGCAAGCGCGTGGCCGAGATAGGTACCGATGGAACGATAGATCTCACGGGCGGCTTCGCTGCCTTTGTTCATCTCGCCTTGCACCACTTTCAGTTTTTCGGCCGGGGACAGTTTCTCGTCCAGCTCGATGCCGGCGCGAGGCGCGAGTTTGATAACGCTGTCCTGCGAGAAGTATTTCACGCCGCAGCCTTTATCGCCGGACCACTCGTCCACCATCGCATCGTCTTGCAGGTCAACCGGAGCAAACGCGAGCTCGTTGAGCCAGCCGGTGATGTTACCGTCCGGATCGACGTAGCCGACCGCTTCGGAAGTGCCCATGGCGATACCGAGAATTTCGTTGGAGTTGAGGCTCATCGCGCCCGCCAAAGCGGTCACGTCACCGTCGTTCGCGACTTGCAGCGGCACGTCACCGATTTCTTTCGCGGCACGGATGTAGATATCTTTGACTTTCTTGTCAAACTGGTCTTTCGGCACTTTCAAGAAGAGGGAAGCAACCATCGCGCGGTTGTCCACGTAGATACCGGCGGAGGAAACGCCAATTGCATCCACGCGCGGCATTTTGGAGGCCGCGGTCTTCATGGCATCGAGGATGCCCTGGAAGTGATAGTCCGGATCTTCGGTGGTTTTCGGGAACCACACGACTTCTTCGGAGTAGATGGACTCGCCGTCCACAACCGCGGACACTTTGCGGTCGGAGCCGCCGGCATCAAAGCCGATACGGCAGCCTTCCCAGTGGTTGCCAACCGCTTGGGCACCGGATTTCTCCGCCGGAGCCTCAGCAAGCGGCAGGGAGACGACCTCAAACGGGCGCTCGTACACGTTCGCCATAAAGTCGGCATCGAAGTCACGCGCACCGCCGAGGCAGTAGGTTTCGGCGATGTATTTGCCCATCGCCTCGTCGCCGCAGACATAGATTTTGAAGCCGCCGTAGGCCCACAGAAGCATTTTCACCATACGCTCGTCGTAGGCTTTATCCGCCTGCGCCATCTCGGGCGTGCCGTGGATTTTGCACGCACGACGGGAGATGCAGCCGCGGTTTCTCTCCACCGCGATAACGATGTCTTTGCCGTCCGCCGCCGATTTCTCGAACGCGCGGCAGAACGCCGCCATCGGAATATATCCCTTATCCAGGGACGGAATGTTTTTCAGTTCAATGTTCAGACCATAAACCTGCATTTCTGATTCCTCCTATTTTTT